>DASXMM010000501.1:0-7673 GCA_036495665.1 Candidatus Acidiferrum sp.
CTGGCGCTATCACCTTCGTGGAACCCGCAAAATGACTATCTGGGGGAGTGCTACAAGCGGTGCCGAATGGCGCCGACGGATCCGGAAACGGAGCGGCAGGAAATCGTCAACATGGAGAGAGAGGCGGCGCGCGCTATTCAACTAAGCGACGGGACGTTTTTCCGGCGCGTGTATAGCGACGACTTTGCTGGCACGCTTTCGCGCGGCGAATCGGTGAACAAGACGGGTTTTATTAATGCGGTGCAGTCGACGGACGTACGCTATGAGGTGTTCAACGCCTCGGACATCCGGATTCACATTTTTCGGGATACGGCGGTGGCCACATGTTTGTGGTCCGCGCGGGCCATTGTGAAGGGGCAGAGTGTGAACAGCCAGATGCGCGTAATGCACATTTACGTGAATGGTGGGGACGGTTGGAAGGTCGTTGCGGGGCAAACGAGTCCTTTGCCGCCGTATACGCAGCAGGCGTTGTAGTTCAAGAAGGATGAACGGCACGTTCGGCGTTGACAGCTGCACCGATGATTCCCAACTCATCATTCGAGGGAATCACCTCAAAGCGGCTGCCTTGCAGCGGGCTCATCTTGACCATTTCCTGGACAATTCTTTCGAGCAAGCCGATGTCGATAAATTTCGCGTTTGGTCCGGTAACGTAGAACGGGCCGGGGCCTTCCATGTGGATGCTGGTTGCTGTCGCGGCGGCGAGAGCGCGGTGACAACGCGTCACAAAATCAGAACACCGCGTATCGCCGGTCTTGGCATTGGCAAAAACTTCTTCAGGCTCCATGTCGAGAAAGCGGAGCCGCATCGAGCGATAGCCCAAAATGCCTTCGAGGTGTCCGCGACCGCCGCAGCCGCAGAAATTTTCCTTCGGGTCGAGAGTGACTACCGAATGGCCGCCTTCCCAGACGCCTTCGCTCGCGGGGAAGCGGCCGAAGCCGATGCCATTTCCCAGCGTCCAGACACGGTTGAGTTTGTGCAATTTGCCGCGGGTAGCGGCGATGCCTGCGGCCATGGCGTCGGCATCGTTGAAGACGCGCACGGGAACGTCTTTGCCATCCAATTTCACGGCACCGGTCAGCGCGCCTTGCAGATTGAAACCCTTCACCTGTTGCAAGTTGGGAGAATCCTCAATCACGCCATCTCGAATTACGCCTGGGAATCCCAATCCGATGGCGTGAATCTTTTGGCCTTTAGCGATGGTTTCGAGTTGCTGGCGGATGCACTCCGCGATCTTGTCGGCCGGCATGGAGAGCAGGGCATCGACGGAATCTTCTTTGTCGGGGTACCTGCGAAGAGGGCCGACGACTTTGTCGGCTTCCACCAATCCCACTGCTATATGTTCCATGACCAGTATGCCGGCTGTGTTGCGCATGTTCTCCCTGCCTGTCTGCTGCCTTCCGATCGTGCGTGATGGTGCGATTTTTTCCTGACGCCTCGTTTTGAGAGATTAGGTTTTGGCCAGTTTGTTCAGGCCGTTGAACGCTGCGGTCTTGTAGCATTCCGCGAGTGTCGGATAATTGAAAACGGTGTCGACGAAATATTCGATGGTCCCTTTCAGCGCAAAGACAGCCTGGCCGATGTGAAGCAACTCGGAGGCGCCTTCACCGATGATGTGTACACCGAGCAGTGCTTTCGAATCGGGATCGAAGATGAGTTTCAGGCGGCCCGTAGTGTCGCCGCGAATCTGTCCGCGGGGAATCTCACGGAAATACGCGATGCCTACTTCGTAAGGGACGCCTTCGTCGGTGAGCTGCTCTTCCGTTTTGCCGATGAAAGAAATTTCGGGGATGGTGTAGATTCCGTACGGATAGAGCGCTTTATTGGATTTGATGGGCACGCCAAACGCGTTGGCGGCGGCGATGCGACCCTGCTCCATGGAGACGCTGCCGAGGCTCGGAAAACCGATGACGTCACCCACCGCGAAGATGTGCGGCTGCTTGGTGCGATAGTCCGCATCGACGGCGATGCGCCCGCGGGAATCGGCTTCGAGGCCGGCGGCGGCGAGATTTAGTTCGTCGACGTTTCCTTGCCGGCCAATGGCGTAGAGCAGGGCTTCGCCCGAGACTTTCTTTTTGCTTTTGAGATTGGCGGCGACGCCCGCGTCGTGCAAATCTTCGACGCTTTCCACTTCTTCGTTGAGGCGGAGGGTGACGCGCCGGTCGCGCAGGTGGTAGCACAGCGCTTCGACCATTTCGGAATCGGCGAATTCGAGCAGGCGTGGACGTTTTTCGATCAGCGTTACGCGGACGCCTAGCGTGGCAAACATGCAGGTGTATTCGACGCCGATTACACCGCCGCCTACCACGATCATGGTCTTGGGGATCACTGGCATTTGCAAAATTTGATCGCTGTTGATGATCGTGGTGTTGTTAAAGGGAACGAGCGAGGTCGAAGCCGGTTTCGTTCCCGTGGCGATGATGATGTTGGCGGCTTCGTATTCAGCCTGGCCTCGCGAGCCGACTACTCGTATGTGATGCGGATCGACGAAGCTACCCATGCCGGTGAAGACTTCGATGCCGTTGCGCGAGAGTTGCGCGCGGATGACGTCGATCTCGGTCTTAATTACGTGTTGCGCGCGGAAGGCCAGATCCGCCATGGTGATCGTTTCTTTGACGCGGTAGTTTACTCCGTAGATTCCCTGGTAATGGAAACCGGAAAGATGCAGGACCGCTTCGCGGATGGTTTTGCTGGGGATTGTGCCAGTGTTGATGGCGGTGCCGCCGATGACTTCGAGTTTCTCGACGAGCGCGGCGCGCTTGCCAAACTTCACCGCTTGAATGGCCGCGCGTTGTCCCGCGGGACCGGAGCCGAGGACGATGAGGTCGTAGCTTTCCATGGAGGTACGCCGCGAAACCTGGCGAACGGCCGCGCAAGTATACCACTCTCGAATTTAATGTCTTCGGCGCAATCGTCTGGAGTTGGAATAGTAAGAATCACTCATACCGCAAGGCAACCATGGGGTCCACGCGCACGGCGCGCCGAGCGGGAACGTAGCAAGCGAGAAGAGCGACACTGACGAGAAGAAGCGCCACGCCGCCGAAGGTGACTGGGTCAGTCGGTTTCACGCCGTAGAGCAGGCTGGAAATTAGCTTTGTGAGTGCAAACGCACCGACCAGCCCAAGTGCAACTCCGGCGAATGCGAGTTGCGCACCGCGGCCCATGACAAGGCGCCAGATATCGCGCGGTTGCGCGCCGAGTGCCATGCGAATGCCGATTTCGTTGGTGCGCTGGCCGACGACGTAACTCATCACACCGTAAATTCCTACGGCAGCGAGCAGAAGCGCGAGACCTGCGAACACTCCAAGAAGGAAGGTAGAGAATCGGCGCGGCGAAACGGAATCGGAGAGCAAGTTGTCGAGCGTCATGACGTGCGTGACAGGGAGCGTGGAATCGAACTTGTGGACTTCGGCGATGGCGGCCTGCGCCAAACTCGCCGGATCGGATGCCGTCCGGAGCACGAGATACCGCGGCCAACCTCCCGTAAAATACATGTCCAGAGTGGGCGCGGCCTCGAGCCCGTATTGATGCACATTTCCGACCACGCCAACGATCGTTGACCAGCAAGGCGTGGGATCAAGCGAACATAGATTGACGCGCTTCCCGAGTGGATCGCCCGAGAAAAAACGCTTCGCTATGGCTTCGTTGATAACTACCTTCTGCCCGTCGTAATCGTGCGCGTCCAGCGGACGGCCCATGCGCAGAGGTATGCCCATTGCCGCAAAATATCCAGGGCTGACGACGCGCGTTTCTGCGACGGGCCGCATTCCATTGGCGGGAAGCGGCTGGCCGTCAATTACAAATCGCGACGCCGCACGCATCGCCTTGCCCAGCGGCATAACCGAGATTCCTCCAACGGCTTGGACGCCGGGCAGTCCCTGAATTTTCTGCGAAAGCTCATCGAACAGCACTGATTGCTTTTTGTTCAACTCAATCTGTTGCGCGAGAGTGAGTTTTATAGCCTCGGTGTCCGGCAACTGTGGCAGATCTACTTCCATCGTCAAAATATGATCGCCTTGGAAACCGGGATTCACTTCCAGTAGACGATGAAAACTGCGAATCAGCAGGCCGGCGCCGACGAGTGGAATTAAGGCCAGCGCAATTTCCGAGACGACCAGCAGGCTGCGGAGTTTTTGTCCTCCCGCCGCTCTGGTTCCTTCCTTCAAAATTCCTTGCAAGTCTTGTTTCAGAGTTTGCACCGCGGGAATGAGTCCGCAGACAATGCCCGCGAGAAAACTCACGGCCAGCGTGAAGGCCAGGACCCAGCCGTTCAGTCCAACCTGTTTCACGCTGTCGAGATCGGACGGTACGAACTCGCCGAGCACGCGAAGTCCGGCGTCCGCTAGAAAAATTCCCAGTGCGCCACCCAGCATCGAAAGCACGATGCTCTCCGTCAGCAATTGGCCAAGAAGCCTGGCGCGGCTGGCGCCCAGCGCGATGCGCAGCGCGATCTCCTTTTGGCGGACCGCGTTGCGGGCGAGAAGAAGGTTGACGATGTTGGCGCACGCTACGAGCAGCACGAGTCCGACGGCGCCGAACAAAACCAGCAACGCCGTGCGCATCCTGACGGCGGAAGGATTCTCCATGGGCGTGATCAATACGTCCCAATTTTTATGCGTGTCCGGGAACGCTTGCTCTTCTTGGTGATTCAGCGTGGCCAGTTCCGCCTGCGCTTGCGAAATACTGACGCCGGGTTTCAAGCGCGCGATGATGCTGAAATCGTGATGCAGGTGGCTGGTCAGGTCGTCTCCATACTGGCTGGGGGAAATCCAGACGTCCGTCGAGGGAGCCATCTGAAATGACGACGGCAGAACGCCTGCGATCAGGTAGCCCGTCCCATCCAGCTTCAGTGTGTGACCGACAACCGCGGGATCTGATCTAAAATGGCTCTGCCACAAATGATGGCTAAGCAGCACCACGCGCTGGCTTCCGGGTTTGTCCTCCTCCGCACTGAACAGGCGCCCCGCAACCGGCTGGATTCCCAGCAAAGGAAAAAGTCCGGAAGTCGCAATCCTCGATTCCAGGCGCTCAGGTTGGCCTTCGTCGGTCAAATTGAATCCTGTGGGGACGTCAACATACGCGCCCATGCCGGAGAAACTCGCCGCCCGGCGTTGAAAATCCAGAAAATCGCCGGAGGAATTGGGGACCCGAGGAAATTGCGGGAGGTAGGTGTTCCAGACTTGCACAAGCGAGCTGGGGTCTTGATAAGGAAGCGGGCGGAGAAGCACGTTTTGCACGACGCTGAAAATCGCGGTATTGGCGCCGATGCCCAGGCCCAGCGTCAGGACGGCCACCGTGGTGAAACCGGGGCTTTTTCTCAGCGCTCGAAAGGCGTGGAGCAAATCCTGGAGAACATTTTCCATTGCACCCTCCCCCTTGATACACCGTTAGACGCCTGCGCGAATGCGGCGTTTCCAGCTTTGGGTGTCCATCAGCATAGTACGATGCCGCAAGACTGCCCGTTGTCTTTTGGTTTCGACAACGTACAGCGATGGCTCATCGCTTCGGAGTTTTGTGCGGGGTGGTGGATTCGAAGGAATGATCCACAAACGCGAGCATCGCCGGCAAGTGCTGCGCGAAATAGATCCAGTCGTGGCCGCCGGGGTAGATGTGGAATTCGTGCGATATGTGACGTGAGGTGAGCAGCTTGTCCAGGACTTCCGCGCCCGCGTCGAAGCCGTAATCGTCTTCCGAGCCGCAATCGAAATAGATTTTCAGTCCACCAAGATTCGCGGTACGCGCGATGGTAACCGGATCGTTTTGCATCCAAAAGGCGGCATCGAACGGAGAGCCAAACGCATCACCGAGGACGCGCAGAATGTTCATCTGCCGCGAACTCGAAGAGCTGATGTTAGGAAGCTTTTCAATCAGTGCCGCGCTGTGTGCGCCGACCGCTCCAAAAAGTTGTGGATGGCGAAACGCGATGTGCAAAGCACCGTATCCGCCCATGGAAATTCCAGCGATTCCGCGCGAACCGCGGCCGGGCTGCGTCCGGTAGCGCTTCTCGACGCCGGGCATAAATTCCTGGAGAAAAAAATCCTCGTAGCGCCGCTTTCCGTCGCGGGAGTTAATGTAAAAGCTTGCGCCGGCGGCGGGCGTCACGATCAGGAATTCCCCCAGTTGATGCTCCTCCCACAAATCTTCGATGAGATTCATTCCGCCGGTGTGGATGAGGAACTGGTCGTTATCACCCAGGCCGTGCAGCAAATAGAGGATGGGATAGTGGCGCGTTTTCTCGACGTCGTAGCTCGGTGGGAGCAACACGCAGTACGGGACGTCACGCGCGAGAATTCTACTGGGCAAGGAAACGCATTCAGCACGGCCCGCGGCGTGCGACGCAGGCGCCCACAGAACAAAGCCGATGCAAGCCATCAGGAGCGCCGTCAAAGCAGCGCGCCAAAATCTATTCATACCGCAGGGCCTCGACGGGGTCGAGCCGCGCTGCTCGGCTGGCGGGATAGAGCCCCGCAACTAGACTGACCAGAATGGCGACCAGGATCGCTGTGAGTACGAGCCACCACGGCACGGAAAAAACATCCGCTGAGGGCAAGCTCTGGCGCTTCAAGTACAGGTTCGTCCCGATGGTAACGGCGCGGCCTACAAGCCAGCCGAACCCTACGCCTAGAATGCCGCCCAGCAGGCCCATCACGCCTGCTTCTACAAAAAAGAGCTGCTTCACGTCGCGGTCCGCTGCGCCCAAGGCCTTCAGGATTCCGATTTCACGCCGCCTCTCCAAAATTGCCATCACCAGCGTGTTGATGATGCCCAGAGTAGCCACGGCTAGAGCGAGGCTGCCAAAAATGAAAAGGAGCATGTCGAAGATCGTGAAAAACACCCGCAGATTCTTCGTGGCATCGAGAAGCGAAAACGTGCCGAAGCCCATATTCTTGATAGACGTCTCGATTCCACCAACCAGTGCCGGACTCTTTGCGCGTACCGTCAGGCTTGCGTAGACGGGCTTACCGCTGGTGGCACGCACAGCATCGCGCAGATCGTTCACCTGTGTCGCGCGAAGCGCAGAAGCTACTTCCAGCGGAATCAGAAGCCGACCGCTTCCAAATCCTCCGAAACCCGCCGCGGGCTCCGTCTCGATGATTCCCACAATGTGCAGTTTCTTTTCCCGAGGCACGATCGAGAATCCGCCGGCGCTTGCATCCGACGGATCGGCTCCGGCCTTGCCGCCGGCCGGTGGAGGCGGCAGCGCCTGCCTTTCTGCGTAACGCACAATCAGATCCTTGCCGATAAGGCTGTTAGGTTGTGCCGATAAATCCCGCGCAAACTCAATTTGCAGAATCGCCTCGTCGGCATTTGGTCCCGAGAAAAAATTGCCCTGCATTCCGTCAAAGGAACCGTTGCCTTGCGCCGACGCCGGGATTCCCGCAACGACCGTCGAGTAGGGGCTTCCGTTGTAGTGGACTTCGGTGGGAAAGCGAATCTGCGAATACACCTCGACGACATTGGGCAGCTTTTCAAAGTCTCTTTTCGCGTCGTCGTCCAGCGGACGCGCATCTTTTGCCGGCGAGCTCTCCGCTGGCGGCCGCCGCATTGATTGCAGGTTTCGCCGCTGGGTGACGACGACCGTATCGAACAACCCGGAATTCGAGAGGCGCTTGGTGGCCAGCGATTGCAATCCGATGCCCAGCGACAGCCATGCCACCAGCGATGCCACGCCGACG
>DASXMM010000502.1:0-16636 GCA_036495665.1 Candidatus Acidiferrum sp.
AACCTTCCTTGTTTCCTCGGATTTCGATACCCTAAGTGACCTTTGCAGCGGGACTCGCGAAATGGCGGAAGCGTCTTCGATGATGATTCAATGCCGTGGCGTGCTCTTTGACATGGACGGCGTGCTTGTAGACTCGACGCCCGCTGTCGCGCGCGTGTGGACCGGCTGGGCCCTTGAACATGGATTGATTGCCGATGAAGTGATACGCAAGGCGCACGGCAGACCGAGCATGGCGACGATCATGGAGTTGCTGCCGAACGGCGACCATGACGCCGAGAATCGTGAAATGGAGCGGCGGGAAATCGAGGACATTGCCGATGTGGTGGCACTGCCTGGCGCTCTGGCACTGTTGCAATCCATTCCGCCGTCGCGGTGGACCGTCGTTACTTCCGCGACTCGCGCACTCGCCGAAGTGCGTTTGCGAGTGGCTGGATTGCCTGTTCCGACGCATCTCGTGACGTCGGACGATGTGAAGCGCGGCAAGCCGTTCCCCGATCCCTATTTAAGAGGTGCCGAGATCCTGCGAATTCCCCCTGCGGAATGCATCGTCGCGGAGGACGCAGCTTCCGGCGTGCGCGCGGGCAAAGCCGCCGGAGCGCGGGTGCTTGCGTTGCGCACGACCTCGACGGATGCCGAGCTTCAAAGCGCTGGCGCGGACTGGATCGTGGACGATCTGAGCGCGGTGTCGCTCGAATCAGATAGACAAGATGAAACGCTCGCCCTTCTCCTGCGTCAGAGTCAGAAGACTTAGCACGCGCCAACCAGAAGAAGCGGTACAATGCCCCGTTTCACCAAGTGGCTAAGTTCCGCCTGAAGGGGAAGAGTCGCGATGAGCAACTCGAAATGGATCAATCTGGCTTTAACAATTGCGACGTGCGCAGCGGCGCCGTTCTCGGCGCGGGCCCAAGACAAGGACGCAAAGCCTGCTGATAAGCCAGCGGAGGCCACGCCGGCGCCTACGCCAAAGGAAGAATCCTCCGTCACCGACCATTCCATAAAAATCGGCTCGCAAACAATTCCGTACAAAGCCACTGCCGCAACGATCCTGCTTAAGAACGAAAAAGACGAGCCGATCGCGCTGCTCTATTCGACGGCTTATACGCGCAGCGATGTGAAAGATCCGAGCACACGCCCAATCGCGTTCGTCTACAACGGCGGCCCGGGATCCGCGTCCGTATGGCTGCACATGGGTTCGTTTTCGCCGAAGCGCGTGGTGACTGTCAATGCCGATGCGACGCCACCGGCTCCGTACAAGCTGGTGGACAACGCGAATTGCCTGTTGGACAAAACGGATTTAGTTTTCGTCGATCCCATCGGCACCGGCTTCAGCCACGCAGTTGGCAAGTCGCAGGACAAGGATTTTTGGGGCGTCGACCAGGATGTGAAGTCGATCGGACAATTCATCAATACTTACGTGAGCCGCAATAACCGCTGGAACTCGCCGAAGTTTTTGATCGGCGAAAGTTACGGAACTTTTCGTTCCGCTGCGCTCTCGAACTATCTTCAATCGCACGATGGCCTTTACATCAACGGAATCGTGCTCATTTCGAGCGTGCTGGACCTGGGAACGATTTCGTTCAACACCGGCGAGGACATGCCTTACGTTTTCTATCTTCCCAGCTACGCGGCGACAGCGTGGTATCACAAGGTGCTGAAGGACCGCCCCGACAATCTGTCCGGATTTTTGGAAGAAGCGCGAAACTTTGCGCAAACTGGATATCTCAGCGCGCTGGTGAAAGGTTCGAAGCTCGGCGCCGCGGAAAAAAGCGAAGTTGCGAAACAACTTTCGCGCTACACGGGCTTGAGCGAAGACTACCTGATCAAAGCCGACCTTCGTGTGAACCTGCCGCAGTTCATGAAGGAGTTGCAGCGCAGCCGCGGATTGACGACGGGCCGTCTCGATGCTCGCTTCTCCGGCTATAGCTACGATCTGCTGGGCGAATATGCCGAATACGATCCGCAGGATACCTCGATCACCGGTCCATTCACTGCGGCCTTCAATGCGTATGTCCGCGAAGAGTTGAAGTTCGGGCAAGACAAGGTCTACCACACCGGCTCGGACGACGCGGGCAACAATTGGGATTGGAAGCATCGCAGCGGAGAGAATTTCGGGTTTCCGGGTTCACCGAATGTCGAGGGCGATTTGATTCAGGCGATGCTCACGAATCCGCATCTGCAAATCGAAGTCGAAAATGGTTTGTACGACTTGGCGACACCGTTTTATGCCACGGAATTCACCATGGAACATTTAGGCCTCCCGGAAAAACTGCAAAAAAATATTCACCTGCAGTATTACGACGCGGGGCACATGATGTATCTGCACGACGAAGACCTGGCGAAACTCAAAGTAAACGTCGCCAATTTCATCGACGGCGCTTCAAAATAGCGCTTGCCGTTCTCTGCCCGGGCTAACTGTTAGGCACGTCCGCGAAGAGTTACATCGCCGACGGCGCGACTTTAGCTTAAAATTGTCATTGTCGCTATCGTTCGACCTATCCCCATCTTCAGGCGGCCTAGCTAAACGACCATGGGAACTCCTACGCAAGTAGAACCGGCACAGGTAGCACCGACGGAAGCGCAAGCACCTCCGCCGCCCGTACCACGCAAATTTGACACTGCCCAGCTCATCGCCGCGATGCTCAAGTCTCACGGACACGTGAGCGACCTGATTTTTTCGCCGGGACGGGCTCCTCAAATTGAAGTCAGTGGGCAACTGGTCGAACTGAAATTCAAAGGGCTCGAGTGCCTCACGGCGCAAGATACCGACAACATTGCGCGAGACCTGATGGGTAAAAATGAGCATCCCATCCGCAAGCTAGAACAAGAGGGCTCCGCCGATCTTTCCTACGGCATAGGAGGTGTCGGGAGATTCCGGGTCAATATTTTCCGCCAACGCGGAAGTTGCGCGATAGTCATGCGCGTGATTCCGGACCGTATTCTCGGCTTTGAAGAATTGAATCTGCCTGCCAAGTTGCGAGACATCGTGCAGCTTAGAAACGGGATCGTTCTGGTCACAGGTCCCACTGGTTCGGGGAAGTCTTCCACGCTCGCCGCTGTCATCGACGTGATGAACACGGAAAAGGCTTTCCATATCCTCACGATTGAGGATCCCATCGAATTTCTCCACCGGCACAAAAAGGCCACGATCCATCAGCGTGAGCTTCATAGCGACACGCCGACATTTTCGCTAGCCCTGCGCGCGGCCCTGCGCCAGGCGCCCAAGGTGATATTGGTCGGCGAAATGCGCGATCGGGAGACCATCGAGATCGCTCTCGAAGCTTCGGAGACCGGACATCTCGTGCTTTCCACATTGCACACCATCGACGCCGCGAAAACCGTTGAGCGCATTGTGGGCGCGTTCCCTATGAGCGATCAGCAAGGCATTCGCAATCGCCTTTCCAAGGCGTTTCGTTACATTGTTTCCCAGCGCCTCGTTCCGCGCAAAGATGGCAAGGGGAGAATTGCCGTCATTGAGATTCTCGCTTCCACGATGCGAACTCGCGAATATGTCGAGAAGGGCGAAACCGAAGGCAAGTCTCTGCTGGACGCGATGCGGGATGGAGAAACGGAAGGGATGCAGCACTTTGACGGAGAGATCGAAAAGCTTGTTCGCGGTGACGTCATTAGCCTGGAGACGGGACTCGCATTTTCCACCAACGCGGGCAACTTGCGGCTGGAGCTCGCCGACTTTAAAGAAGGATCGCCAGCCGCAAAAAAAACACCGACGTCTGCCGAGAATATCGAGATGGAAATTGAGCGCTAAGCGCTATCGCGTCGCGGGATAGCAGATGGCAGGAACCGCAGCGATTATTAGGAATCGCGTCGCTTCCGCGCATTCCATGAGCATTCCACGTTAGAATCCCTTCCGTAAAATGAATCCACTCGGGAGTCAATCGGATACCCACTTCTGGCCCTTGGCAGAAATCGCGCTCGTGCTGACGCTCGTATTCGCACTGGTGGCTCTGTGGAAACCAACCTTTGGCGAAAGCACCTTTCGTGGGATCGAGACTTGGCTTTCACATTTAGCAAATCGAAAAACGCTCGCAGTTTGCGCTATGTTTTTCGGTGTCTTGGGTGTCCGCCTCGCTGTACTGCCCCTATTGCCCATTCCAATCCCCGGCATCCACGACGAGTTCAGCTACCTCTTGATGGCGGATACGTTTGCGCATGGCCGGCTCGTCAATCCCACACACCCGATGTGGATGAGCTTCGAAACATTTCACGTAAATTGGTTTCCGACGTATTCCTCGATGTACCCGCCGGCGCAAGGCTTCGTTATGGCCATCGGACAGTTGCTCGGCAATCCGTGGATTGGTGTGCTGCTGAGCGATGCTGCGATGTGCGCCGCAATTCTCTGGATGTTGCAAGCCTGGATGCTGGCGCGATGGGCGTTGCTGGGCGGCGTGTTTGCCGCCCTCAATTTGGGTGTCGCGAGCTATTGGATGAACAGCTACTGGGGCGGAGCCGTGGCCGGCGCAGGTGGGGCGCTGGTCCTCGGTGCACTGGCGCGCATCCGACGGCGCGCAAGTATAAGCAGCGCCGTGCTCCTTGGCGCCGGCATTGCCGTCCTCGCGAACAGCCGTCCTTACGAAGGGCTCCTCTTCTGCGCACCGGCGGGTGTGTGGCTGCTCTGGTGGCTAGCGGGAAAAATAAAGTCGCGGGATTCCCTCAATGCGCGGGTTCGAATCGTTCTGCTGCCGCTCTCCATTGTCCTGGTTTTGACTCTGGCTTTCATCGGCTACTACAACAAGCGCTTGACGGGCAATGCCCTGCTCTTTCCTCACGTCTTGAACACGCGTACGTACCACTCGACCCCGCTATTTCTCTGGGAACACCTCAAGCCCGAACTTACTTACAACAACCAGCAATTCGAAGACTTCTATAACGGATGGGAGCGCGAAGACTATCAGACCACGTGGAAGGATGCCGTGAACGTTACGGCGGAAAAACTCGCGAGGATGGGCGTTGAATTTTTCTGGCCTGGCGTTCTGTTTTTATTGCCCGCGCTGCCGTTTGCGTTTCGTGATCGCAGGATGCGTTTGCTGGTTGCAACACTTATCTTGTGTCTCGCAGGAGTTTTTGCGGTGATCTGGTCGGCGCCGCACTACGCGGCACCTGCGGCTTGCGTCATCTACGCGCTGCTCGCGCAATCCGTTCGCCACATACGCACGATCAAATGGAATGCGCGGCCCGTGGGAGTAGCACTGTCACGCGCTCTGGTAGTCCTGCTCATACTCTCCACCGGAGTGAACGTCGCGCGCCGCTCTTGTGATCCTCTTTGGTGGACTTGCACCGGCGACCCGAGCCGCGTCGCGGTCATAAAACAGCTTCTCGCCTTGCCCGGAAAGCATTTGATCGTCGTACGCTACTCCGACAACCACAACATCCACGACGAATGGGTGTACAACGGAGCGGACATCGACGGCTCGAAAATCATCTGGGCCCGGGAACTCGGAGAAGAGCAAAACGCGAAACTTTTTACCTACTTCAAAGATCGCCAGATCTGGCTTGTCGAACCTGACGTCGATAACACCGAAATCAAACCATACACGCCGCCGCCCAACCAGTAGCGTTCAGCCGCCCCATTCCACACTCGCAGAGATCCTAACGCGAGGCGACCATCAAATTGTTGAGCCCGAGCTCAAACGTCCGATGGATGAATTGTTGAAATCCGATCCGTTGGAGCATTTGTTGCAACGTTTCGACGGGAATGCGTTTTTGATGCTCGTCGCTTTCCATCTCGTCGCTCACGAGGTGCAGCCCGTGCAGGACGCGCAGGATCGGATCCACCATCGCCGAAGGCCACGTGAGAATGAGCGACCCTCCCGGCGCGATGACGCGATACGCCTCGCTCAGTACCTTCCCAGGTTCGGTGAGATGCTCGAGAACGGCGAGCATCACCACGTGATCGAAGTGGCCGTCGGGAAACGGCAGCGGTGCCTGTAGATCTCCGCGCACGCGCTGCCAGCGCCCTTGCACGCCACCGGCAACCTGATCATCCAGGCCAACGCCCATTCCGATGCGGTCCGAGGCATAGTCCAGGAAAGCCGCTTCCAAACCGCAACCCAGATCGCAGATGCGCGAACCAGGACGAATATGGGGATAAGCAGCCCGAAAACGCATTCTGGCGATGAAATGGTCGATCCCGGTGTAGGGCATTTATTTTACGTCGTAGTCGCCGATGTACGTGCCGCGGCTGATGCCGAGCATGCTCAGAAAGAAGGAAGCAAAAATAATTTGGACACCGATGAACAGCCACATCGACCAAAAAAGGACCTGGCGCACTTCAGCGAGCGGACCAAAGCCGCTCGCGGCCCACTGCCACGTAACCCATGCGCATCCCGCAAAGCCTGCAAGAAACAACGCGCCTCCGAGAAGCAACCCAGTCTCAAGCGTAACGCGCTTCAACACCCGCTTCAGTGACACTGTGTTGCGATCAAACCGCTCGGAGTAGCTGAAAACTTTTGCGAACGATCCAATCGACAGAATCTGGACGCCGAGCAGTGTAAAAATAACGCCGAAGATCATAGTGTGAACGTCGAGAGTAACATGCGGCGAAATGCTGCGCGGCCCGGGCAGTAGCCAGAAAACGATGGCAAGGCCGAGCACCACGAGCGATGCTCCAGGGAAGAGAAAAAGCCAGTTCGGCGCGTATAGGAGCATAAATCGCAAGTGGCGCCAGCCATCGCGAAAGCTGCGAAGGTGCGGCGGACGCCCGCGCTTGTCCGGCCAAAGTGTGATGGGAATTTCCGTGATGCGCGCACCGAGCTGCGCCGCCTTGATCACAAACTCCGACGCAAACTCCATGCCCGTGCTGCGCAAGTCCATGCGGTCGTAAACGGCGCGAGTGAATCCGCGCATACCGCAATGGCTGTCACCGATGCCCGCATGAAAGAAAAGATTCAGAACAGAGGTGAGGACAGGATTGCCGAGGTACTTGTGGTGCCATGGCATCGCGCCTGGCTTGATTTCTCCGCGGAAGCGGTTGCCCATCACTACGTCGTAGCCTTGCCGCCACATCTCGACGAAACGCGGCACTTCGCTGAAGTCGTAGCTGTCGTCGGCGTCGCCCATGATGATGAATGCGCCGCGCGATGCGGAAATTCCCGCTCGCAGCGCCGCTCCATAGCCGCGCCGCTCTACGCGAACCACGCGTGCACCGAGATGCTCCACAATTTCAATCGAGCCGTCCGTCGAACCGTTGTCAGCGACGACGACTTCACCGCGCAGGCCCGCCGTGTTGAACGATTTCAGCGCTTTTTCCACACAAAACGAAATGGACTTCCCTTCGTTGAGGCATGGGATCACTACCGAGACATCCATCGGTGGCGCCTCGCCACTCACGTCCAACCTCGTAGTCACTTCGGTTTTAATCGCAGGCGCGCGGTCTACGGCCAATTGCCTGCCTCCCTGATCGATTCAAAGCGCTATTCAAACCAAAATCTCACGACAAGACTACATCCCAAGACGAGAACCCGGTGACTTCCAGCTTGCATTTTGTCGCGCCCCCATTATGATGACGGGGTTCTCGCTACACTCCTGAGACTTCACATTGTCTAACACATCGGGCGAGTCTTCCACCAGCACCATTGCAGCGGCTGGGGCATCGCGCAGCCACGGGAAGCTATTACAAGTCCTCGGCATGTGGTTCGGTATCGCCGCGGCCGTCGGCAATACGATTTCTGCCGGCATCGTTCGAACGCCAGGCGACATCGCCAAACTGCTTCCAAACGCGTGGCTGTTTCTCGGCGTGTGGGTAATCGGAGGAATGTACGCGCTATTTGGCGCGTCTTCGATGGCGGAGCTTGGCGCATCGATCCCCCGTAGCGGCGGTCAGTACAATTTTTCGCGCCGCGCCATCGGCGAGTATGCCGGGTTCGTCGTTGGATGGAGCGATTGGCTCTCGACGTGCGGCACAGCGGCCGCAGTCGGCATCGTGATTGCCGAGTATAGCGGCGACCTCTTTCCGGTTCTCGCGGGACACGTAAAACTGATTGCCGTCGCGGTGATCGTGGGCTTCGGAGTTTTGCAGTGGCGTGGAATCAGCTGGGGCCGGAGCACACAGTTGATGACGGCGGCGATCAAGTCCGCGGCGTTCATCATTTTGGTTATCGCGTGTTTCGCGCTCGGCGGTCACGCGCGCGCCGGCGCTACCCCGTCGAACAGCATCCTGCCTTCAGTGCCCACGGGCTGGCCGCTCGCCGTCGCTATAATGCTGGGCTTGCAAGCCGTTTTCTACACCATTGACGGGTGGGACGGCGTAATTTACTTCGGAGAAGAAGTTCGCAAACCCGGTCGCGACATTCCTCGCGCGATTTTTGGCAGCGTCTTTTCGATCATGGGAATTTATCTGCTTTTGAATTTGGCTGTGCTGTACGTTCTTCCCATGAACGAAATCGCCGGAAGTGATTTTGCGCTTGGTGCCGTCGCCATGCGCATCTTCGGCCAATACGGCGACCCAATCATCCGGTCGATCATGGTCATTTCCATGCTGAGCTGCCTCAACGCCAACCAGCTTTTCTGCTCGCGGACGCTTTACGCGATGAGCTGCGACGGCTTGTTTTTCCGGCAAGTGGCGAAAGTGAATGCGGGCGGAACTCCGGCGCTCGCGCTTCTCCTCAGCACGATTGCGGGCGTGCTGTTTGTGCTGGGCTCGTTCGAACAGGTCATCGCCATGCTGTCCTTCTTTTTTGTCGCGAACTACACGCTCACGTATACGTCTGTTTTCGTTCTGCGGCGAAGAGAACCAGATATGCCGCGGCCCTATCGCGCGTGGGGCTATCCGTGGACCACTGGAATCGCGTTGGCCGCGTCGGTCATTTTTCTCGTGTGTTCGATTTTGACGGACAAAAAGAATGCGCCGCGCGCTCTGTTGATGCTGGTCCTAAGCTACCCGGTCTTTTTGGTTTTGAAGTGGGTGTCGCGACGACCAAATCTGGCCTCGCCAGCTTCCGATTCTTAGTTAGCGACTTTCTCTGCCACGGTTTTTCCTTGCATGAAGAGCAGCAGGTAATCTCTCCCGCCAGCCTTGGAATCCGTGCCTGACATGTTGAATCCGCCAAAAGGATGCGCGCCGACCATCGCGCCGGTGCATTTGCGATTCAAATAAAGATTGCCAACGTGGAACTCTTCGCGCGCTTTCTCAAGCTTCTCGGAATTTTTTGAATACACAGCTCCCGTCAGTCCAAATTCGGTGTTGTTGGCGATTTCGAGAGCGTGATCAAAATCCTTCGCCTTAATCACCGCAAGCACAGGCCCGAACACTTCTTCCTGCGCGATTCGGGCTTTGGGATCGACGTCAACTATGACGGTCGGTGGCACGAAGTAGCCATCGCCCGGCGCACGTTCGCCGCCGAGCACCAACTTCCCTTCCTTCTTTCCCACATCAATGTAGCCAAGAATAGTTTTCAGCGCGGTTTCGCTGACTACCGGGCCCATGTAGTTGGCGGGATCTTCGCTGGGACCAACGGTGACTTTCTTCGCGCGCTCTACGATTTTCTGCACGAACGAGTCGTAAACTTTTTCGGAAACAATCGCTCGCGAGCACGCAGAGCATTTCTGTCCTTGATAACCGAATGCGGCTTGCGCTACGCCCTCAACGGCGGCATCCACGTCGCCTTCCGCGTCCACAATGATGGAATCTTTGCCACCCATTTCAAGCACCGTCCGCTTGATCCAGATTTGTCCAGGGACTTTCTTGCCCGCGTTTTCGCTGATGAGTAGGCCAACTTCCTTGGAGCCAGTGAAAGCGATGTACCGAGTCTTGGGATTCTTTACAAGTGCGTCGCCCGCCGTTTCTCCGGGACCCGTAATGAAATTCAGAGCGTTCTTCGGAACGCCAGCCTCATACAAAATCTCGACGACTTTTGCGGCGACCAGCGGAGATTCCTCGGACGGTTTAAGAACAACAGTATTGCCAGTGACAAGCGAAGCGGCGGTCATGCCTGCAGCGATCGCGGCGGGGAAATTCCACGGTGGAATGACAGCGCCAACGCCTAGCGGAATGTACTTGAGATAGTTTTTTTCACCCTTCATCGCAAAGACAGGCTGCGGTCCGGCAAGCCGAAGCATTTCGCGCGAGTAAAATTCAAGAAAATCGATCGTCTCGGCAGTATCAGCGTCCGCTTCGGCCCACGACTTCCCGACTTCAACGCAAATCCAGGCTGACAACTCGAATTTCCGCTTTCGAATCATGTCCGACGCTCGGAGCATAATTTCGACGCGCTTTTCAGCGGGCAAGGTCTTCCACGAATCAAACGCTTTATAAGCCGCTTCGACAGCCTGATTGGCATGCTCAGCCGTAGCTTCCTGAAACACGCCCAGCACCTGCGAAGGGTGCGACGGATTCGTCGAAGTGCGCTTCGCCGTGGTCGTAACTTTCTCCCCGCCAATATACATGGGGTATTCGCGGCCAAATTCGGAGGCGACTTTCTTGAGCGCCCCTTCCATAGCCTTGCGATTCTCGGCCTTCGAGAAATCGACAAAAGGCTCGTTCGTGAACTCAGAAACCTGAATCTTCGCTTCGGCCGTAGCCATGGCGGCTTTCCTCCTCAATACGCAAACAAGAGATTGTACTGCGAGCGTCGAATTCGCGACAAGTTTCGCCACGGACTTGCGACTAAAGAATTTCATTTAACGCGGCACGATTTTCTGCGACGTGCCTCGCTGCGGGACTAACGGAGGTCGCGAATAATTTCGCGTGCGGCGTTGGCGCCAGATGCGCCGGTTAGGCCGTTGCCGGGATGCGCGCCGGAACCGCAAAGGTATAGCCCGCGGATCGGCGTTAAGTAGCGCGCCCAGTCGAGAACGGGTCTCATGGTGAAAAGCTGATCGAGCGCAAGCTCTCCGTGAAAAATGTGCCCGCCAGTGAAGCCGTAGACGCTCTCGAGATCTTGAGGAGTGATCACCTGCATGTGTTCGATAAGACCCGGCAAATTGGGCGCATACTCCGCCAAAGTCTTGACAGCTGCATCGCCAAGATCTTTGCGTCGAGTATCCCACTCCCCTTCCTTCAATTTGAATGGCGCAAACTGAACGTACGCAGAAAGCACGTGCTTTCCTTCAGGCGCCAGCGCAGGATCGAGAAGCGTTGGAATCGTGACGTCGAGATACGGCGAGGCAGAAAATTCTCCGTACTTGGACGCGTCGAACGCCCTCTCGAGGTAATCGATCTCAGGTCCAATGTGGATGCGCCCGGAAAGCGCTTTGATAAAGCCGTCAGGAGCGATGGCGTCGGTAAGCGCCGAAAAAGTTGGCAGACCACCGAGAGCCAGATTGACCTTCGCGACGGTGCCCGCGGCACGCACATTTCGAATGCGTAGCGCGAAAGTCGGATCGAGTTGAGTGGGATCGAGAAGCCTAAAGAAAGTGCGCTTGGGGTCAACTCCGGAAACTACTGCGTCAGCAGCAATCTCTTCGCCATCGGCCAGAACGATTCCGGAAACGGCGCCATCCTTCACTCGGATGTGCCGTACATCCGCATCCGTGCGAATTTCTGCGCCCGCAGCCCGAGCGGATTCAGCCAAAGCGCGCGTGAGAGAACCCAGCCCTCCGCGAGGGAATGCGGCGGGACCGACAGGATTGTGATCCACGGCAGCGCGCAGAAGCAGCACAGCCGTGGAACCCGCGGACCACGGTCCCAGTGCCGTACCGAATATTCCGCGTGCAGCAATAACGGAACGCAACAGTTCCGTCTCGAAGAACTCAGAAACAAAGTCCGCCACCGCCATCGGGCCCCAACGCAGCAAATCGAAAATCCCGCGCTTCCCCAGACTGCGAACGTTGCGCCCCGTTTTGAATAGATTCCACAGATCTTCAGGCGAAGGAGCGTCGATGGACGGAGGTGTTATGGAACAGAGCTGCGTAAAGAAGCCAGAGATTCTCTCGAGCGACGAAGCAAACTCCGTATACTTTTCCGCGTCCTTCCCGGAAAAATGAGCAATGCCGCCGGCGGTCTTTGCCGCGCTGTCGTAGAAAAGAAGGCCCTGTCCGTCAGGCCGCGGAGCAAACACCCGCGGATCGGGATGAAACATTTCGCACTCGAATTTTTCCAGTTGAAGATCGCTGGCGACGTCGGCCCGAAGCGGTCCAACCGTATGCGCAAGAGTCGAAGCGCGGAACCCAGAATGAAATTCCTCGCTGACGGCCCCGCCGCCTACCATTTCGCGGCGTTCCAGCACGAGCGGCCTGAACCCGCCTTTCGCGAGATAAAACGCCGTAATAAGAGCGTTATGCCCGCCGCCGATGACAACCACGCGCTGTCCGATGGGCATAACTAGTTTTTGCTCCCATGCGAACGCGCCGACTTCGATTTCTTCCAATCCTTCAGAATGACTTGGCTAGCGATGCGCCCGGGTGCCCCCATGATGCCGCCGCCTGGATGTGTCGCCGACCCGCACATATACAGGTTGTCGATAGGCGTCCGATAGTAGGCCCAACCGGGAACGGGGCGCAGGAAAAAGAGCTGCTCCAGCGAGAGCTCACCCTGAAAAATGTTTCCCTGCGTCAGTCCGAAGTCTCGCTCCAGATCGAGCGGCGTCAGAATTTGCCGGCCGGCGATGATCTTTTTGATGTTAGGTGCGTGTTCGGCGATGGTGTTAATCACGGCGTCCCCGAACGCTTCACGCTGATCGTCCCAGGTTCCCTTCGCAAGTTTGTACGGCGCGTACTGCACAAAACACGACATCACGTGTTTACCTGGGGGCGCAACACTCGGATCAGTTAAGCTGGGAATGACCATATCAATGTACGGCCGCCGCGAAAACTTTCCGTACTTCGCGTCATCGTAGGCGCGCTCCATGTACTCGATGCTGGGAGAAATGGAAATCGCGCCGCGCAGATGCGCACCAGAACCAGGCAAACACTTGAAATCAGGAAGTGCGTCCAGTGCTAGGTTCACTTTGCCGGAAGACCCGCGAAACTTGTAACGCCGCACGCCTTCCAGAAAGTCGCCGGGCAGCTCGCTCGGGTCGAGAAACTTCTCAAACGTCAAATGTGGATCGACGCTGGACGAAACTACATTTGCTGAAATTTCTTCGCCGTCCTCCAACGCAACGCCACGAGTCCGCCCATTCTTCACAAGAATTTTAGCGATGGCCGTTTGTGTACGAATTTCCACGCCAGCCTCGCGCGCAGCATCAGCTATCGCATTCGAAATAGCCCCGGTGCCTCCCCGACTGAAACCCCACGACCGAAACGCCCCATCGATCTCGCCCATATAATGATGAAGCAAGACGTAAGCCGTGCCCGGCGAACGTATCCCCAGAAAAGTCCCGATAATTCCGGAAGCCGACATCGTGGCTTTCAGAACATCCGTTTCAAACCACTGGTCCAGAAAATCCGCCGCGCTCATCGTCATGAGCTGTACGAGCGTGTAGCGCTCATCCGAAGACAGGCTACGAAACCGCTGCATCAAAAAATGAAGCCGCTTCAAGTCACTCGCCTTCAATGTCGTCGGATCGGGCGGGATCATCGACAGCAGCGGCTTCACGAACCGGCACATCGGCGTCATCATCTTCGAGAATTCGTCGTAAGCCTCCGCGTCAACGCGCGAGTGCCGCCGAATTTCACGCTGTGTTCGAGCATGATCGTTCATGCGCCAAAGAAAATTGCCGTTGGCCATGGGCGTGAACGTCCCATCCAGCGGCAGAATTTCAAGCCCGTGCCGCGGAAGATCCAGCTCGCGAATAATTTCAGGACGAAGCAGCGACACCACATACGAACACTCCGAGAAAAGAAACCCCGGAATAATCTCCTCGGTAACGGCTGCTCCCCCAAGAACGTGCCGGCGCTCCAGCACAACCACCTTCTTCCCCGCTTTTGCGAGGTACGCCGCGTTCACAAGCCCGTTGTGGCCGCCACCGATAACGATGACGTCGTAATGCTGCGCCATGCAGAGGACTCCGCTGTAAATGCACACTGAAAAGAAGTTGCGATGCGACTGGAAGCCGGGACATTTTACTGGCAGGCGCGATGCCGCACAAGGCCCGTACCGCTGTGAATCTATTCGCGCGGGCTGTGAAGCTCGATCGTCAGCACTTTCGCGTAGTGCTTAAAATCGGGGTCGGACGTAAAGACCGACCAGTCGCGGCTCAGCGCGATGGAACAAATGAGGGCATCTACCGTGGTCATCGCAATGCCCTTCGTCCTACAGTGGTTATTCGCCTGGGCGGCAGCCTCATGATCGGAGGTGCTAACCACCTCGTCAAGAAACACCCGAAGTGATGTTCGCAGTTTTTCGTACTGGCCCGCGTTCCGGACGCCGGACAACAGTTCTTGGCGAATCAAGCCTATGATTCGGACGCGTCCCTCCCTTACGAGATCGTCCAGTTCAAGAACAATTCCTTTTTCGGTTGCGCTCAAATCCTCCGTTTTGCGGCGGAGCGCGAGCGACCACACTGAAGTGTCAACCAGCGCGTTCACTTTTGCCTGGAGCGCCGTTCGCGCTTGTAATCGTAGGACGAATCAAAATCGATGGTTCCGAAAAGAGAAATAATCTTCAACTGCTTCCGGCGCCGGATATATTCGTCCAACGCGGCGGTCACCGTCGCTTTTTTAGTGCGATGCCCGCCCAGCTTTTGAGCTTCTTCGATAAGGCGGTCGTCGAGCGCTAGGTTGGTTGGCATGTTTCCCCGCTACAATGTTACACATGCACATGTGTAGGCGCAAGTGTAAGCGAAGCAGGCACTGTGCGGCTGCCAATTCGCGAATGTTTCGTTTTGGATTTAGGCGTTCCCAAGTTGGGCCTGCCGAACTCCGAAATCAAATTTCCAAACCATCAGAAAAATATCAGCGCACACCTGGTCTCGTCCGTATTCGTTAGATTCTTCACAGATTACACCAGTGGGCAAATTCGAGCGCTACCCCAAACGCGCTGGCGCGATGCGTGCTTCCACATTCATCACCGACGCATAGCAATCCTCGTGAGTGCTCTGCATCGCGTGAGGGGGTAGCTATGCGTGCAGGATTCCAAGTTCTCGTGTTCGTATCGGTTTTGCTGACCGGCAACACTGATCTTGCAGCAGGAGGTCCGGGGCCACAGCAACCACCCCGAACCCAGCCCGAGATGGCGTTTACTCCGTCAAGTCCGGCCCAAACGGCCTCTGGAGCGCTGCTGCCTGAAACTCGGCACAGCATGAACGAAATCATCGACCGCGTCTTCAAGCGGGAAAACGAGGAAGTAGAGATCATCGAGAGCTATGCGCCTATCGTCGAAACCTACATCCAGTTGGAAAAACCAGACACACTGATGGGTACGCTTCCGAAAAGCGATCTCTATTTTCTTGGTATCGCGGATTTTCGCGGCAAAACAATGAAGGTCCACTCCATGACAGAAAAAACGCGCACAGGTTCGATCACGTGGTCGTTCGAGCCGACGGGATTTCTGCAAATGAGCTTCCTGGACCTCGACGGATTCAACAAGGACCACTACACCCTCAAACCCGCGGGACGCACATTCCTGGGTGAAGTGCGTTGCTACGTTTTTGACGTCGCGCGAACCGCAAAGGTAAAAGGTCCGCGATTTAGGGGACGCATCTGGGTCGAAGACCAGGACTTCACCATAGTCCGCATGAATGGTGACTATGCGCCCGAAATTAATTTTTCACTAAAACATTTCGAGGACGAATTCTATCTGCACTTTGATTCCTGGCGAACCAACGTGCGCTCCGGTGTTTGGCTGCCGAGCGACATCTTCAGCCAGGAAATTGCGGAGCATGTGCCCACCGGCGGCCCGCGCTTCGAAGCGCGCACCCACCTTTGGGGTTACGGGCTTACGACCCGAAACCGCCAGGAAGAGCTGGGACGGCTGCTCGTCGAGTCCGCGGACAAAGTGAAAGACGAGACCGAAAAACAAGACATATCTCCGCTTGAACAGCAGCGCGGATGGAGGCACCTTTCGGAGACGAACGTTCTCGATGTGCTCGAACGCGTGGGACTCGTGGCTCCACAGGGCGACGTCGAGAAGGTTCTCAACACAATCGTGAACAACCTCTTGGTCACGAACAACATCGACAGCCGCGTCGAGCTGCATTGCCGCGTCCTGATGACCAGTGACCTCGAAATGTTTTCCATGCAGAACACCATCGTGTTGAGCCGAGGCCTCATCGACGTCGTGCCGAACGAAGAGTCTCTCGCGGCTCTGCTCGCGTTTGAAGTAGCGGACGCCATGGTGCCCAAACCAGATCAGGACCAGTATGGGTTCAGCGACATCCTCCGATTGACTCCAACGGAAGCGTTGAAAAAACTTTCATTCGTCGATAAGCCGGAGGAAGCACGAAAAAACAGCGAGAGAGCGATCGAATTGTTAAAGAAATCGCCTTACGGAGAAAAGCTCGCCAACGCCGGCCTGTTCCTCTCGCAATTGCAATCTCAAAAGAAAGAATTAAAGCAATTGATCAACGCGAGGCTAGGAAACCAGGTGTATTTCACATCGCAACTGCTGCAAACTGCCCCCGCTCTCGATCCAGCCAGCCTGCAACAGATGGGCGCCCTTCCGATGGGATCGAGAATCAAGGTAAACGCTTGGAACGATGCCGTCAGCTTGATCAAAACGCAGCAAATGGGTCCGATCTCGCCACGCGAAAAAATTCCATTCGAAGTGACACCCATCGACCTGCACTTGATGCGCTACGTCGAG
>DASXMM010000503.1:0-7013 GCA_036495665.1 Candidatus Acidiferrum sp.
AAACTGTCGATGCCCTTGAGTTTCGGGTATTGCGGCACGTGCAAGCCACCAACGCCAGAAACGAGCACGCGTGCACGAATGCGCATTCCCTCTCCTGCGGCAGCGTGCCATACACCTTCAGCTTCATCCCAAACCGCTTCGTGAAAGCGCGTATTCAGGCGGATATGCGGCGCGAGGTCGTAGCGCTCCGCGCAGCGTCTCAGATAGTCGTGAATCTCGTGTTGACCGGGATACATGCGCGACCAATCCGGCGACAGCTCGAACGAAAAGGAATACAGATGCGAGGGAATGTCGCAGGCGCATCCGGGATAGCGGTTGTCGTACCACGTGCCGCCGATGTCGTCGCTTTTTTCGATTAACAGGAACGAATGGATTCCAGCTTCGCGTAGCTTAATGGCCATGCACAACCCGGAGAAACCGCTGCCCACGATGAGCACGTCAACAGCAATTTCTGGCGCGGCGCTGGCTTGCATCGAGTTCGATTCTTCGGCCATGGATGGCTACGCTACCTTGTTCGATGCTGCAGGCGTTGACACCACGCGCAGAAACGCCGCGCTTTCGCGTAAAGACTGTCGCGCTTCGGGAATCAGGTGCGGCGCAAGCTGCCAGGCATGAGGCACAACCGGCCAAACCTTCAGCTCAACGCGAACGCTTGCCGCTCGCGCCCGTTCTGCGAGACGCGTCGAGTCATCCCGCAGAACTTCGTCTTCGCCGACATGGATCAACAGTGGAGGAATCCCGGCGAGATCGGCATAGAGCGGCGAAGCAAGCGGGTTGCGTGGATCCATCTCGCCAAGATAATAGCGCGCACTATAACCTATGTCTGGTCCGTGAAACATGGCGCAGCGGCGTGCGTTCGTTCGTATGGAGTCACCTGTAGCGGCAAGGTCGGTCCACGGCGAAAAGAGCGCGGCTCCGGCGGGAAGCGGTACGCCTTCATCGCGAAGCGCAAGCAAAAGTGCAACCGCAAGACCACCCCCAGCGGAGTCGCCGCCGATAATGACTCCCTCGGGCGAACAGCCTTCGCTAAGCAAACCTCGGTATGCTGCGACCGCGTCGTCGACCGCGGCCGGAAAAGGATGTTCCGGCGCGAGGCGGTAGTCCGGCGCAAAGACGAGGAATCCCTCGCGCGCATACGAAACTGTAATCGGCCGGTGCGTCTGCGGCGAGCAGCCGAAATATCCTCCGCCGTGCAGATACAAAAGAACCGCCCTCGAATCGCCAGTTCGCGCGACCCATTCTCCGGGAACGCCGCCGACATGTGCGGGAGAAACGTTCACGTCCGCGGGTACGTTGTATGGATCGGTCCGAAAAATCTTACGCGCAATGCGATAATCGCGCACGCCGCGAAGTTTGCGTTTCACGCGCCACCGGACGATCCACACCGAAAGATGCGCCTGCCAGCTTGCCATGTATGCCCGTTTTCCTTGCCCGCGCGAAAAGCGCCGAGATTAGAAGAGTTCCCCTTGACCCGGTTGACTAGGCTACACCGAGAGAACCACTTTGCCGAATTGTGAGCCTGCTTCGAGATACGCGTGCGCCGCAGCAGCTTCTGCAAGCGGAAACACGCGATCGACGATCGGCTTAAAGCGACCCGCGGCAACCAGCTTCATCACCGTTTGCAATTCCGACTTCGCGCCCATATACGAACCGAGCAGCGAAAGCTGGCGGCTGAAAAGAAACCGCAGGTCGATCTTGGCGTCGTATCCGGTGGTGGCGCCGCAGGTCACCAGACGACCGCCGAGAGCCAGGCTGGCCACGCTCTCGTCCCAGGTGGCCGCTCCCACGTGTTCGAATACCACGTCGACACCGCGCTTCCCTGTGATGCGGCGAACCTCGTCCCGGATTTTCTGCGTTTTGTGGTTGATGACGTGGTCTGCACCGAGTTCGCGTGCTTTCGCCAATTTCTCGTCCGTTCCCGCGGTGGCAATCACGCGCGCCCCGAAAAACTTCGCCACTTGTATTCCCGCACTGCCAACGCCGCTCCCGGCTCCAAGAATAAGGACGTCTTCACCAGGTTGAAGCTCGGCGCGAGAAACGAGCATGTGCCACGCCGTCTGAAAAACAAGCGGAATGCAGGCGGCCTGTTCGAACGACAGATTTTCGGGATACGGCAAGCAGTTCACTTCCGGGCAGCGCACATATTCCGCGCAACCACCGTCTATCATATATCCCAAGTTCGTGAATTGCCGGCAGCGGTTGTCGTGGCCTGAAAGGCAGGCAGCACATTTGCCGCACGTCACGCCGGGGGCGAGCACGGTCTTCTGGCCCACTCGGACCGTCGTCACTTCCGTGCCAATTTTGGCGACTTCTCCGGCCACGTCGCTTCCCGGGATGTGTGGCAGCGGAATAGGCACGCCCGGCAAGCCGCGCCGCACCCACAGATCCAGATGATTCAGCGCACATGCCTTTACTCGCACGAGCACGTCACCCGCGGCGAGAGCCGGTTCGGCCGCCTCCTCGTATTTCAAGACGTCCGGACCGCCATGCTCGTGGAATCGAATGGCCCTCATCAAACCTCCCAACTCGGTCTAAGAATCGCAAGGTAACACTCGAGCCTTGGCGTGTCCAGAACGCTCCAGAATGAGGCGGCGCTGCATTGACATGCATGGTGACGCGCCGTACGCTGAAGTCTGAGGCACGGCGTGGACCTCTTCGAAGAAATCGTAAAGATGCGACGCGCGGGCCAGCGTGGAGCGCTCGCCACCATCGTCCACACGAACGGCTCGATCCCCAGCTATGAAAGTTCGCGCATGCTCGTGCGCGACGACGGCTCGATTGCCGGAACGATTGGCGGAGGCTGCGTGGAGGCCGATGTCTGGGCCGCCGCCAAGGAAGTGATGCACAAGGAAGCTCCGCGCAAAATGGTGTTCAACCTCAACAATGAGGCGACCTACGACAATGGCCTTATTTGCGGCGGGACCCTTGAAGTTTTCGTGGAACCCATCCTGCCCCAGCCTGTTCTGTATCTTTTCGGAGGCGGCCACGTCTCGATGGCGGTGGCGAAAGCGGCCAGCGCAACCGGCTTCGGCATATGCGTCGTCGACGACCGCGAAGCCTTTGCGAACCGCGAACGCTTTCCGATGGCTCAGGACATTTACACGACGTACGAGGATGCCTTCGATAAGATTCGCCCGAACGCCACAACCTATCTCGTTATCGTGACGCGCGGCCACAAGGAAGACATGCGGGTTCTCGGCTGGGCCGTGCGAACGCCGGCCCGATACGTCGGGATGATCGGCAGCAAGCGCAAGGTTCTCTCCGTATATAAAGCGCTGGAAAACAACGGTTATCGCCCCGAAGAGTTTCAGCGCGTCTACGCGCCAATGGGCCTCGAGATCGGCGCGCTCGCACCGGAAGAAATTGCGGTAAGCATCGTGGCCGAATTGATTGCCGTTCGCCGCAACGCGGAATCGGCGGCGCACAAGAAACTGAACTACGAACTACGGCCTGCTTTGACGGAACGCTGAAGACTGAAAGAGGTGGCATGCTCGCTGCCATCATTCTCTCGGGCGGCGCATCGCGCCGAATGGGTTCGCCAAAGGCGCTCCTCTCCTACCAAGGGCGCCCCTTCCTCGAACATTTGCTCGACGTAGCCCGCCATCCAAAAATCAGCGCGCGCCGCATTGTGCTGGGCGCCGATGCGGAACCTATCGCCAAAGAAGTAAATCTATCCTCCGATGAAATCGTCATCAACGACGAATGGGAAAAAGGGCAATTGAGTTCGATTCACGCCGCGCTGCGCAGCTTGCCTCCGCAAACCGACGGCATCATTCTTCTTTTGATTGATCACCCGCTTATCAGTTCGACGCTGGTCGGCGAGTTAGTAGAATCTTTCTACGCATCTCGAAAACCGATCGTTTTGCCTGTATATGAGGGCCGGAGGGGGCACCCAGTTATTTTTTCTTCGGCTTTGTATCAGGAATTGATGAACGCCCCGCTCGAAACAGGCGCGCGCTCCGTGGTCTGGGCGCACGCCGGCGAAGTTCAGATCGTCCAGACAGGCGAAGAAGGCTGCGTCCTGAATTTGAACGATCCCGACACGATGAAGAAAGCGCTCGGGGTTTGAAAGGCCCGAAGCAACTAGGGTCGGACCACTTTTTCCAAAAGGATTCTGAGAGCGTCGGCGGCTAATTGCGCACCATGAAGTGTAGTCGGCGGCAGCCCGCCCAAACCTTCAGAGATAGTTTCGGGCGTTATCAAGCGCGCTGCAGCGAGCGTGCTGCCGGTTAGACTCTCCGTCAAGAAAGATGCGCACGCAATGGAAGTCGTGCATCCCCGGCAAAGGAAGCGCGCTTCAGCGATGCTTCCGTTTTCGACGCGAACGGAGAGCTCCAGAATATCGCCGCAGACAGGATTCGTAGCTTGCACTTCGGCCGTCGCGTTCGCCAGCTTGCCGGCGTTGCGCGGGTTCCGGAAGTGGTCCATCACCAATTCGCTGAACATCAGGCTATGGTAGCGCAACTGGCGCGGTGCGTTTCGAGGGCACGCGAATTTCGCCGGCGGATTGCAAAATCGGACAAACGCCGCCAGACTCTCGTTGCGCGAACCTGCAAAGAGCCTGAACATAACAGTAGAGACACCAGCGACAGCAGCGCTCCTTTAAACAAACTATGCCTCGCCTGATCATTGAACGGCCCGGCGCACCGCCGCGTCTTTATGAGCTGAAAGACGGCTCCACGATTCACATCGGGCGAGCCGCCTCCAACGATATTACGCTGCCGCATTCGAGCATCTCCCGCAGCCACGCGCTTCTCGAGGGCAAGCACGACACCTGGGTCATCAAAGATCAGCACAGCGCCAACGGCGTCCTTCTGAACGGCGTGCGTATCGAGCACTCTGAATTAAAGAGCGGCGACGTCATCGGTCTCGGCGACATCAAGCTGCGATTCGAGAATATGACGAGCGGCACGGTGGTCGCGAAGCCTTCACCGGAGCTGGCTTCGCATCTGACGCAAATCATCGATCGAGAGAGTGTGGCCAAGCTTCTCGATCGTTCCATGGAAAAACTCCCGTCTCAGTGGACGGAGTCTCGATCCGACACCGATAGCCGGCTTGAATATCTGAAGCGCGAGAATCGTTTGCTCACGCTTCTCTATCAGGTCAGTCGCGCGCTGGCTGACAAAACGACCGTTGACGATGTGACGCAATGCGTGCTCGACCTCGTTCTTCAGATTGACGGCGCCGAACGCGGCTATGCGATGTTGCTGACCGAGGAATCTCTTCGCGACGCGCAGCAAGGGCCTTGCACCAATTACACCTTCCTGCCGGCCATACTTCGCTATCGGCAAGTTCCAAAGACTGAGATGCCGCAAATGGCCTTGTCGAGGGCGATCATTCAGCAAGTCATGCAGAGCAAGGGACCGCTCCTCGTGATGGACGCAAAGGAAGACGCGCGGTTCTCGGGCAGCGAAAGCATGGCCATGTCCGGCATGCAGTCGGCCATGTGTGCGCCGCTGGCCAGCCGCGATCGCCTCTTCGGGTTGCTGTACGTGGATAATCTTTCGAAGCGGGGGACTTTTGCGCAGGAAGACCTCGAGGTTTTCGCCGTGATCGCAGCGCAGGCGGGGCTGGTGATGGACCGCGTCATGGCGAAAAGCGAAGTCAAACGCCAGGGCGTACAACTCAGCGCGCTTGAGCGCTTTCTTTCGCCGGCCATTTCCAAAAAGATTGCCGCTGAAGCCGCCGACATCCGTCTCGGAGGAGAAAGCCAGCGAATCACGCTGCTCTTCGCCGATGTTCGCGGCTTCACCACCATGGCCGAAAGAATGCAGCCTCGCGAAGCGGTCGAAGTTTTGAACGAATTCTTCGCGCGTATGACCAACGTGATCTTCGAGCACGACGGAACTCTGGACAAATATCTCGGCGATGGATTGATGGCGCTGTTCGGCGCGCCTTTCGCTCTGCAAAATGATGCAGAAGCCGCCGTCCGGGCTGCTGTGAACATGCAAAAGAGTCTTGCCGAACTGAACAAGATTTCTGGCAAGCCGCCCCTCAGCATTGGAATCGGCATTCACACCGGAGAAGCCGTTGTGGGATTCCTCGGCACCGAGCGCCGCATGGATTACACCGCGATCGGCGACACGGTCAACGTCGCCTCGCGCCTCACGTCTCAGGCTGGCCCCGCCCAAATCGTGATTTCCGCGGCGACGCACTGCCAGATCGCCCGCGAGATTTCTTGCTGCCCGCTCTCGCCCATGAAACTCAAAGGCCGTGATGAACCTATCGAAGTCCACGAAGTGCTTTGGCGCGACCCGCTTCCGCAGTTTCGGCCCGCGACGGGTTTCAAACCCACCGCAACCGGGGTCGACTGAGGCATAATTACGGTCAAGCGCTGCCGTTAACGTGCCGCGGCGCCATTCGAAGCGCCGGCGACTTTTGCCGGCAAATATTTTTTCTCGACCGAAGCAACCACCACGTAGTTTGGGTCCACCATCTCCGTTAGATGAATTTTCGCTACCTTCGAAAGCAGCTCGTATGCATCCAGTTCGGAGAGACCATAATCGGCGTGAATCCAGCTGACCAGCTCGGTGAACGCGATCCGCACCGCATCATCCACCGGCCGGTAAATCCCCGTCGTCATGATCTCCTTGTCGTTTTCGAACCTCGGCCAACCCGTTTTCTTTCCTTTCACCACGTCGAACTGCAACCGCACGCGCATCGGCACTTCGATAGCGCTACCCGCTACTTCACCGTCTCCCATTGCCGCGTGCCCATCGCCAAAATAAAACAGCGCACCTGACACGTTAACCGGCAGATACAATGTGTTTCCTACACTCACTTCCGGCGCATCCATATTCCCGCCAAACTCCGCCGAACAATTGAGCTGCGAGCCTCGCCGTTGGCAGGCGCCACACCGATACAGCCCAGAAATGGATGCATCGGAATCTTCACTTTGAAGTTCGAATCGAGCGCCTGAAACGTCGCCGTGTTGCTCGCGTGGTCGATCGGGTAAAACCAAATTTTTTCCGCCAGCGCCTCTTTCTCAAGGACCGGCGTGTAGTGCGTCGAAT
>DASXMM010000504.1:0-10285 GCA_036495665.1 Candidatus Acidiferrum sp.
CAAACCAGCTTCGCTTCACACGCGAGGTCGTCTTCGGCAGCGTCAGAGAATCTTCCGACCGCAGCAGGCGTAGGTACCGTTCCGCGACGCTTGCCCGTTTCGCCAGCAGTTCGTCGATCCGCTCCAGTTGCGCAAGGCCCAACGCTGCTTGGATGTCGCTCAACCGGTAGTTGTATCCAAGGGTCACATGCTTGAGCCAGCGCCCGTCCACGTCGCGGCCCTGATTGCGCAAACTCCGGCAACGCTCCGCGATTTTCACGTCATCCGTCACCACCATGCCGCCTTCGCCGGTGGTCATTTGTTTGTTCGGATAAAACGCGAACACCGCCGCGTTCCCGAAAGTCCCGACGCGCTCTCCACGGAACTCCGCTCCAATCGCTTCACAGGCATCTTCCAGAATCGCCAGCCCATACTCCGATGCGATTTCCGTAATCGCGTCCATATCCGCTGGAAGCCCGAAAACGTGAACCGGCAGTATGGCCTTCACGATTCGTCCCGATTCCTTGCTGAACACCTCTCCAGCCCGATTCTGCACGCACTTGTTCCGCAAAAAATCGCGAATCAGGTTAGCATCAATGTTTAAAGTTTCTGGATCGATGTCGATCAGGCGCGGCAACACGCCTTCGTAAAGAAGGCAATTCACCGACGCCACGAAGCTGAACGAACTCGTGATGACTTCCGCTTCTTTTCCCAGGCCAAGCGCTCGCACGCACATATGCAAAGCCGACGTACCGCTGTTGCATGCGATCGCATACCGCGTACCGGAATAGGCGGCGAATTTCTCCTCAAATTCCGTCAGCACGGGTCCCAGGCTCAGGTGATTGCTGCGCAAGACCCGGTTGACGTACTCGATTTCGAGTTCGCTGATGTCGGGCGACGAGAGTGGGATTTTCACGCGGGCATCTCCACCAAGTGGGCTTCCGAGCTGTAGTCTTGAATCTCAACCCGAGGAATTTGCCCTTGCGCGAACGTTGGCATCAGCCCGTCAATGTATTCAATCAATCCGTCGTGATTCCGTGTTTTCAAATACAGCTCGAACGCCCCAACGGCTTCATTGATATCGATCGGCGACGGATTCGTTCCTTTGAGTACGAAAAGAAGCGGATTCTCAGTCACCTGAGGCCGTTCCCAGGATTCCCACAATTCTTCGTGCACTTTTTCGCCGTCTCGCAGCCCTATGAATTCGATCGGCAGTTCTTCCTCCGGCTTGTACCCCGCAAAAAGACTGAGCGTCCGAGCCAGTTGGTAAATATTGATCGGCTCTCCCATATCGAAGATGTACGTCTCGCCGTGCTTCCCTCGCGAAGCCGCGCACAAGATCAGATATACGGCTTCGGGAATGCTCATGAAGTATCGCGTCGCTTGCGGATCGGTCACTCGTATCGGTCCGCCCTTTTTGATTTGCTCGTTGAACAATCGCAGCACGCTTCCTGTGCTCCCCGCCACGTTCCCGAATCGCACGTTCAGAAACCGGGAGCGATGCTTCTCGCCGATGTGCTTGACGGCCATCTCCGCGAATTTCTTCGAGAGCCCCATGTAGCATCGCGGGTTCACCGACTTGTCCGTCGATATGTTTACAAACCGCTCCACTCCCATTTCGAGCGCCAGCCTTGCGAGCACGCATGTTCCCAGCACGTTGTTGCGAATCGCTTCGTATGGGTGCAGTTGCATCATGCCGACGTGCTTGAACGCTGCCGCGTGAAACACCAACTCTGGCTGCTCCCGCTCAAAAATGACGCGCATCAGGTTTTCATCGGTGATATCCGCCAGGCACGGCCTGGTTTCAACGCCCGGAAATTTCTCGGAAATCGCCAAGTGGCTGTAGAACAAGCTGTTCTCCGACTTGTCCAGAAGAATCAGCCGCCGCGGACCCGCTGCCGCAATCTGCAGGCACAATTCCGATCCGATGGAACCTCCGCCGCCCGTCACCAAAACGACTCTCCCACCAAGCAGGGAGCGCGTCAGCGCTGGATCGGGCGTAACGCGATCCCGCTGCAACACGTCCTCAATCTGGACTCGCTGCAGGTCGCGAACCGAAACGTTTCCGTCCACCAATTCCCGCAGCGTTGGCAATGTCCGTATTGGGACCTCGCACTGCTTGCAGACCGACAGAATCCGCCGCATTTGCGCGCGCGTGAGACTTGGAATGCAAATTAGAATTTCAGACGCCTGGTATTCGGAAACCACCTGCCTCAGCCGCGAGAGGTTACCCGCTACGGGGATTCCGCAGATGCTCGTCCCGCGCTTTGCGGGATCGTCATCGATCAGCGCGACTGGCCGAATTCCAGAACCCGGATTCATGCACAGCTGGCGCAGGATGGAAGCGCCGCCGTCTCCGGCGCCGACGATCACAGCCTTTCTCGACGTGATGTGCTGCCGCGCCTTTTCGCTTTCATACATGCGCAGGCTGAAGTGAATCGTTCCCAACGCCATTCCGCAAACGCACGCATCCAGCACGAAAACGATCAGGGGAACCGTCGATCCTGTTTCTACGAGGTGCGAAGCCCCGTAGAGGATCCCTGCGCTCAAGGCCATCGCGCCGGCGAGCCCGAGCAGCTCCCGAACGCCGGCATACCGCAGCGAGCCCCGAAACACGCCGAAGTAATACAGTGCAAAGCCTTTTGTCGTCACCACCAGCAAAATGAAAATGGCGCTATGCGCAATGCCTAACCAAAGGTCCGTGTAGGCCGCCAGGATGCGCAGCGAGATCCAATACGTAAAAAAAACAACGAAGAGATCCAGGAAAACAATCGGGAGTCGCGAGAAAACCGAAGTGATGGTCCAGGATCTTGCCGGTGCTGCCTGCGATCCGTCGGCCGTCGCCGGTTTTCGTCCCGCAACCTTAGCTTTAGCCGGTAAAACAAATGTATGACTCATTTTTTTCCCTTGGAAACGAACTGCGAAGTTTGAATTGGAAGAGATGGAACTAAATAAACGGCTCAGACAACCTGCACACCGTAACCCTGCAGCTGAATGATGAGGGAGCGCTCGATTAAATCGACGGATACGACAAGGCCATTCCTGCTTCCAAGGCCCACCAAAATGCCTTCGACGCCGCGAAGAACCCCGTCCGTCACGCGGATGCGCTGCCCAACTTTCAGATAGGGGTGCGACGCGTACGGAATTCGATTCTGGAGCAGGAGGCGCACGCCGTTTAATTCACTGTCGGGAATCGATGCCGCTCCTCGCTCGTTTCCGATGAAGCCGATGACACCGACTTTTCGGAGAACCTGGACCTTCATCGAGGAAAAATTAGGAACACGCAGAAAAACGTAGCCGGGAAAAAGCGGGGAGTCGATCACTTTCGTTCGATCGCTCCATTGCCGGGATTGCTGAACTGTGGGGAGATAGAATTCCAAACCATCTGCTTCCAGCTGCTTACAAACGACCTTCTCGTGCCGCGACTTGGTACGAACGGCATACCAAGGCTCCTGTTCCACATACGGAAGAGGATGCGTTTGAGAAACGACTGTTTGAGTAGCCATGCGTATAGGGCTCCGCCATTCTCACTCCCAGGGCCGGATATGGGAAGAATTTAAAACAGAACAGACTCGCCGCTGGACAGCGAGAGCCACGTCACATCTGGGGGGCACGACTAAATAACCACACGGTGTTTCAAACGACCATCAGGTGAAATACCGAAGGACTCGTAGTGCTTACTGTAAGAATTTTTTGCGCGGCTCCCTCGCGTCGCAGGATTGATTTCCTAGACGTAAGTCGGTCGTAAGTCAAAGATTTACGTCACTCGCCACGAATTCTCTCGCGGGAGCGGTTTACATGCTCTTGAGCGCGTACCTGAGGATGAAAATCGACGCGAGCGAACGATTTGTGCAGTTCGAGGACTCGCAATTGCCATCCGGCATATCGGAATTCGAGATTCGAGGCTTGCAGGTGCAAGACGCGAACGCGGATCTGACTGTTCGACGGCATTCGCGTGGGATTGACGTGGAAGTGGTGGAGAAGCGTGGTCAGATGGAAGTGACGAAGCGCATCTGAGGTTTAGCGCGGTCGGGGCAGTGAGTCTCCCGGCTCCGGTGTGCAGATGGCGCCGATCTTAGAGGTGGGACCGTTTGAGCGTGACTGCCCAGACTCTCTTTTTCGTAAGTGTTGCATCTAAAAGACTTAGAATTGGCGTAAGTTCTTTAAATGCAGCATTTACGGGAGGGGCTTGCAAGTGATGATTCTGAAGGAGTTACTTCAGGGTCAGCGTCCACCTCGGGCATGGGATTTGGAACGAACCTGCCTCGTCCGAGACCCTCTTGGCGACGAGGAGCCGGCCGACGGAGGCTGCCCCAAAAAGAAAAAGGCGGGAGAGGTCTCCCGCAGTCTGAGCGCGGATTCATACGCAGAAGATGATGGCCGAAAGGTCATAGTAAATCAAGATAAAAATGGGCAAATTCGAGAGGATGGAGAAGAAGTTCACGGTCGACAGCCGGCAGTTGACACTGGAAAGTTGAAAGTTCAAAGTAAGTGCGAATTTGTCGAGGGCGTCCTGGTACTGCGCGACATGGTTGCGAGTACAGCTCACCACAGGGCCGGACTGAATGCCCCCAACTTTGATGGAAAAGGAGAAGCAGGGATGGCCAGCGAGCACTCGACGTCGTCTACGCCCCCTCAGCCTTCGCCCTTCAGTACTGACACGGGCACTATCAAGTTCAGAGAAATCGTCGTCTTCGTCGATGGGCGGAGCGAGGCTGGAAACATGTTGGAGTTCGCCAGCGTATTGGCCCAGGAGCACGGTGCGCAACTGATCGGCGTATACATGAAGCCGAAGCCCATACTTACCAAAGCGGAAACGTTCGCCCGGGGTGAAGGCATCCGGGAGGCGTACGAGGCGCACCGACCCGAACTTGAGGGAATTGAGTCGGACCACCGCGGCGTTTTCGAGGACATCGTCCGTCGTCACGGAGTCCGGTCGGAGTGGAGATCGTTGTCCCACTTGGGGAGTGAAGTGGCCGTCCAAACCTACTCTGCGGATCTGGTGGTGATTGCCCGCCCGGAGCCCGCAGGCCAGACGGCCGGCCCTCTTGGACTTGCAGAATCCCTGGTCCTAAGCTCCGGCCGGCCGATCATCGTGTTTCCGCCACGCGGCACGGTATCCCGGATTCGGCGCATCCTGGTGGGGTGGAACGCCATGCGCGAGTCCATCCGGGCCGTGGCGGACGCCCTGCCATTGCTTGTCAGGGCCGAGGCGGTCCAAGTCTTGGTGGTAGACCATGGGCGCCGCTCGGCGGCTGAGGGCCGAGAGCCGGGAGCGGAAATCGCGCGCCATTTGGCGCGTCAGGGTGCCCGGGTAGAGGTACGACGGGTGGAGTCCGACGGGAAAGAGGTCGGCCACTTACTGCTGGCGCAGGCCGCTGCTTTCGGCGCAGACCTCCTCGTGATGGGCGCGTATGGCCAGTCCCACCTAAGCGAGTGGCTGTTCGGCAGCGTCACGCGGACGATCCTGTATGACGCGGGCCTCCCGGTCTTGATGTCCCGATGAGCATTCGTCAGTAACCGCCAAACAACTTCGATGGCAATTTCTTGAAAGCGGGTCCCTTTGGGTCGCTGGCTCTTGCGTGGGATGATGTTGGTACCTCGAAACAAATCGCGGCGGTACTGCGTTTTCGCTAACAACTGTAGCTAGAAGGTCTGATTAGCGCAGGCTTATTTTGATGGGTTCGCGGGTGATTGTTTCGCGGCTGCTTCGGCGGATTGCAACATTTGGTCGAGGGCGGCGCGGCCGAATTCTTTGCCGGAGAGAAAGATTTCTGCAATTTTCGTGATGTTGCGAATGTCCCGGAGGGGATCGAGCATCCAGCAGAACGAGATCGGCGATCTTGCCTGGAGCCACCGATCCATATTTGCCGCGCGCTTCCATGTATGCCGCTGCGTTGGAAGTGGCGGATTGGAGGACTGCGAGGGGCGTCAAACCAGATTCAACCAGGAGCGGGTTCGATGGGGAGACTCTGACCGGCGGGATGCCGCGTTCAGGTTTTAAGCCAATCGTTGTAAGTCGATGATAGCGGGGACCAGTGTGGTGGCGAGATTCATTTTATCGAGCAAAATAGCCGCGCCAAGACTGGCAGCTAATTCTTTATTTTCCTCGTCGTTCCAAATCGATATGGCTAATACGCGCGAGCCATGACTCAGACGCGATTTGATTTCTTCAGGTGCAATGTTGTTTTCGTCTGGCATGTGCAGATCCAGTACGACAACTTGGGGGTTCAAATCGGTGGTCATGCGGATTGTTTGAGCGAAATCAACGGCCTCGCCGACGATCTGGATTTCGCTTTGCGCAGCAAGAAGCTGACGAATTCCCCGACGCACGATTTCTGAGTCGTCAGCGAGAAGTATCTTGATCAAGTCGCAGTTGTTTTGGAGCGGGTTGAAGCCGACTTGGACCATGGACGTGTTGACACCTCGAATTTTAGGTAGCTCAAGGATCGGAAATGCACGATCTCTACCAAGAACGATACTCTAATTTGCCATGTTTTGATAACTTTCTAAAGCGATCGTGATCTTGTCAGGGAATTGGCAGGTAGAAAGTACTAAGTTTGCGGTATTCGGCGTAATTCTGACGCTGCCTTTGGCGTGGACAATGACCGGTAGCGTGGGCAAGGACCGGCATCGCTGATTTATCTGCCGTGTTTCTCAGGTTCGGTGTCCTCCCGCAACAAGGGTTTCTATGGCTTCTGCTAGCGCCCTCATTCCATCGGGTTTGGAAAGCACGAGATCGACGCCGGCAGCGGAGGTTAACGCTCGACCGATGTGTTCGCCGTACAGCGTGAACACGATGATGAAGACGTTGGGCAACATCTTTCTCAGCACGGACGCGGCCTCCGCACCGTTCATCTCGGGCATGGCGAGGTCGAGCAGGACTAAATCCGGTCGTAGATTCCTGGCTTTCTCGACCGCCTCGCAGCCATTAGCCGCCTCTCCGCACACCTTGACGCCTCTTCGGTCTTCAAGGAAGTGCCGGAGGATGCGCCTTATAGTGCCGCTGTCATCGGCTATCAGAATTTGCTTGAGCATCCTGAGCCAGCTTTCAGAAACAGGGAGGGCTATGCCGGATACCGTACATAAGCTAGGTCGGGCAAGGGTAGCCGAGAATAGGGAGAACGCTGTACTAAGACGAGTAAAGGATGGCATCTCGCGTCGCGCCCGATACCAGGGTTCCTTATCTGGGTTGATGCAACCGCATCTGGGTTCACGCAACTGCTAAGGCGACGCGGCTTTCTTGCGCGCGAAGGTGGCGGGTGCTGGCGTGCCGACTAATTTGAGAACGCCCTCGGGGTGAAGTTCCCCTCGTTTGTGGAGTTCGAGTAACTGCTCTGCGGTCAGAATAAACTCGTTGCCTACAGCGAAGATGATCTCGCCGGTGCCGGTTTGCATCGGGTAACCAACGCTTACTCCATGTTCCCGGAGCAGGTGAACAGCGGTCGTGATGTCCTTGAGTCTCTTTGCGAGGGTGTCCACGGTACCTCTAGTTGAGAACATCATCGCGGAAATGGGGGAGCGAGTCTAGGTGAGGGAGGGAGTCTCCCCACAGGTTTCCCACAGCTTCTCCAGGGGGGATTCTCTTCACTGACGGCGAGTCTCGGACTTAGGCGATTTCAAAAAAGGTTTAGGTATTCTCTGGATCGACCTGTACTCAAAACTTCTTGCATTTGCGGCGGGAACTTGGTTACTCTGGGGCTCCTAGCCTTTGTATGCGACCGTCCGCGCGGGACGCGTTGCATTCCTGCTCACGCTCACTGCAATAAAAAGAATCGAAGCAATCAGCCAGAAGGAACGTTCGAGATGGCGTTCTGGGGGCGGTAAAACCCTGTTTGTGGTTCGGACCGCGAACGGGGTCAGTGGGTTCATTCTAAAACTATCGGAGGGTGCCAGTGAGAAAGTGTGCGGTGTGCTTGTCGAGGTGTGTGTTCGTTTTGTGTTTGTTGGGAATTGCAATCGTCAGTCTGAAGCCAGCGTCAGCCCAAACGAAGCCCAGAATTATCAGCTGGGGAGAAAACGTGCCTTCGTGGAATACAAACTTGGGTATAACGGCAATGCGGGAGGCGTGCGGTGATGTGCCGACGACTTGCGAGCCGTACCTCGACAATCTGGCGGTTCTGTCAAAGGTAAGCACCTATTACGTCTCGTTCCCTCTGGATCCCAGCACGTCGGTTAGCTGGGCCAAGGAATACAGCACATTGAGTTTGTCGCACAAAATGATGGTGGAAATAGGACTTGACGATTTCATAGGAGAAATCGAAGACGATCAAATCGCGGGCACTCTGCCGGACCCGGCGAGCTTCGTAAGCGACGTTATTGCGGCGACAAAGTCAGAGAATCCGAGTCTCGCGTTTGGAGTGACGATTTATGAGGACCAGTTGACCCATACGGCGCTCACGAGTCTGCCGTTGTCGGTTCGCGGGGCAATTCAGTACGTGCATTTGTATGTGCACTACCGGGAGGATGCGGCTAACTGGGCGTCCTACGTGGCAACAGCGAAAACACTCTTTCCCAATTCGCAGATCATCGCAGGCGCTTATCCATACGACAGGATCAATTACATCCCCTGCGCGTATAAGGGGACAGTGGAATGCACGGCGGCGCAGGAGCAGTCTTACTACCAGGAATTGCTGCAGCTTCAAGCGAACATGGTGAAAGCGGGAACAGTATACGGTTTGGAATTCTTCTTTGGCTACTTCGGTGACCCTCAGGACTGGCCGAGTTGGACGACGCAGACGAACGCTTGCTTGTCGTCGAGACTTTCGCAGTGCTACGCGAACACTTCCGTGTTACAAAACATTTCGTTGCAGGTGTTGCAGTCCACGTTTGCGGCAGGCGGAAGCAGCGGGGGCAAGGTCAGCGTTTCCTTGTCGCATACCGCTGTATTTATGGGCCAAGAGTACATGAATAAGGAAAGCACGCCGGGTACGGTGACAATGACGAACACGGGAGGCAGTGCGCTGTCGATCTCGAGCATTGAAGTGACGGGAACGAACGGTTCGATGTTCCCATTGAGCAACAATTGCCCGGCGAGCCTTGCTGCGGGAGCGAGTTGCGCGCTGACGATCTATTTCAAGCCAACAATCGTTGGAGCTTGCAGCGGCGAGATCGTGATCGGCGATACGGCCGGGACGCAGACTATTGCGTTGACGGGAACCGGACTGGCGCAGGCCGGTGGGACGCCAGCGGTGTCGCTGTCGAACACCTCGATATATATGGGTTCGGAATACGTGGGCAAGACGAGCACGCCAGGGTACGTGACGGTGACAAACACGGGGAGCGGCACGCTCACTTTCAGCAGCGTGGTGGTGGCGGGAGTGAATAGCACAAGCTTCCCAATCAGCAATGACTGCCCGGCATCGCTAGCGGCGGGAGCGAGCTGCAAGCTGGTTATTTATCTGAAGCCGACCGCAGCAGGCACTCGCTCGGGCGAAATCATTATCTATGACAACGCCGCCGGGGGAAGTCAAAGGGTGGCTTTGACCGGAACTGGGTTGTCATAGGTTCCAAAGCAGGATGGGCTGGGCCCCGCTTTTTTAGCGTTTGGGTTGGCGTGGCACCACAAAACACAATGGCCGGTCGCGGTAAGGTATTATCCGAGCAACTGCTTTATTTTAGCCACGACCGACTGGTCCATCTTCTTTGAGTTTGCAACGCAATCGGGGAGCCTGCCTGGGCAAATGCGGGGAGAGCTCCAATCACGCCAATTGTCTTCGTGGCCGAAAATCCCGGGAAAAAATTCGATCCACGAAATAGTTCCGTGTTGAAGCAGGTTGGTCGCGGTATCGAGGCTTTGGTTGAAGTCATTGAACTCCTCTTCTGGGGAGCAGGGCTGGCCTTTGGGCAGACAGGGAACGTAGCTGATGCGGTCGTACGGATATAGGCCGGCGACGATCTGGGCATTGGGGAAGAGGCTTTTAAGTTGACGGACGTAGTCGGCATAGTTGGGAGTGTTACCGCGAAAATGGACGAAGAAATGGACGATGTCGAATTTGGAGCGGAGTGCAGGGGGTAAATCCTTGTCGCTGAGATATTCGCCGCCGAGATCGTCTTCGTAGATGGTTGCGCCGAAGCGCAAACTGCGGTTGAGCGATTTGATGCCGTCGATAAAAGAGCTTAAGAATGCGGGCGGATCTGTGACGCCGGCTTTGGAGAGCTTCGCGTATTGCGAAACGAAATCGTCCAGACCAATTTCCTGGAGCGCGGGAAGCTGCGAGGAAAGCGCGCTGTACTGAGCAGCGTAATCGACGGCGGTATCGGGCTTGAGCACAATTGCCAGGAAGAAGGCTTTCGCAGGGGAGTG
>DASXMM010000505.1:0-2979 GCA_036495665.1 Candidatus Acidiferrum sp.
ATTGGCGCCGTCGTTCAAGTCGCTGAACACCTTGTGGGCGGGGACGGATGATGGATTGATTTGGACGACGCGCGATGGCGGAGTGAATTGGAAAAATGTGACGCCGCCGGAGTTGACGCCGTGGAGCAAGGTAACGCAGATCGTGGCGTCGCACTTTGATGATGAGACGGCGTATGCGTCGGTGAGCCGGTTCCGGATTGATGATCAGAAGCCGTACATCTATCGGACGCATGATGGCGGGAAGACTTGGAAGTTGATTACGGGAGGATTGGCTGAAAATGCGGCTGTGAATACGGTGCGTGAAGATTCGGTGCGCAAGGGGCTTTTATTTGCGGGGACGGAGACTAGCGTTTGGGTATCGTTCGATGACGGGGAGCGCTGGCAGAGTTTGGAGTTGAATTTGCCGCACTCGTCGATGCGGGATTTGTGGGTTCACGAGGATGATTTGATTGTGGCGACGCATGGGCGGTCGTTCTGGGTATTGGATGACATCACGCCGTTGCGGCAGGTTTCGGAAACGTCTGCGAAGGCGGCGGCATTTTTGTTCAAGCCTGGAGCGGCGTATCGCGTGATGCGGGATACGAATACGGATACGCCGATTCCTCCGGATGAGGCGACCGCGAAGAATCCGCCGGATGGGGCGATCATCGATTATTTTCTTGGGGAGGCGGCTGCGGGGCCGTTGAAGATTGAGATTTTGGACGGGCAGTCGAAAGTTGTGCGGAGGTATGCGAGTACGGACAAGCCGGATATCACGGAGGAGGAGTTGGCGAAGCAGTTGATACCGCCTTATTGGGTACGGATGCCAAAAATTCTTTTGACTGCGGCGGGGATGCACCGGTGGGTTTGGGATTTGCACTACGCTACGCCGGTTTCTACGCGGTATGACTATCCGATTGCGGCGATTCCGGGGGATACGCCGCGGGTTCCGCAGGGGCCTAGCGCGTTGCCGGGGTCGTACACGGTGCGGTTGACGGTGGATGGGAAGAGTTTTACCGCGCCGTTGACGGTGAAGATGGATCCGCGTGTGAAAACCACTCATGAAGGGTTGGCGCAGATGTTTGCGTTGCAGTCGAGGCTGGCCTCGTTGATGACGCGCAGTACGGGGGAACTTTTGGAGGCGCGATCGGCGCATGAACAATTGCAGAAGTTAGCGGGACAGGCGAGCGGCGCTACGGCTGATGCGATTGCGGCGCTGGATAAGAAGGTGGCGGCGGTTGTTGGGGGTGGAGGCGGATTTTTTGCGCCGCCCTCGCCGAAGCCGACGCTCGGGCGGGTGAATGGGGAGGCGAGCACTTTGTATGGCGAGATTGGACGCGCGGATGCCACGCCGACACCGGCGCAAACCAACGCTGCGGCGGAAACCGAGAAGAGTTTTGCGGCTGTGTCGGCCCAGTGGAGGCAGATAAAGGGTGTTGAGATTCCGGCCATGAACAAGCAGCTTCACGATGCCGGGCTTGCGGAGATTCAGTTGGCGGCGAAGTCAGCGGAAGAAGACGATTCGGAAGATATCGAGTGAGTGCGGTTTGCGAGGAGCGCGCGGCGGTGTTACTTCATGCGTCTGGATTTTAGGTCAATTCCCATGGTTAAAGCTTTCGATTAAGTTGGCTATGACTTCGGGATTAGACTGCTGGGCACGGTTGGAAGGAAGACCAGTCGATGTTTTGCTGAAACTGGTCATCGGGCGGGCAGATCGTTTTGAATGTGAAAGCGAACTGGGTTGGGCCGTGACTCTCTAGATAGGCGATGCGTTTCTTGGCTTCGTCGACTCCAGGCAGGTGGCCTGCCGGTACCCACCATAGCGCAGCGTAGACTGACATTTTCTCGAACCATTCATGGCGCTGGCGGAGTAGTTCCGCGTGGGCCGTGCGATAGACGTACTGCTTGAGCGACTCGACCGTTTCCCAGACAGACATATTCAGGAGCATTCGGTCATCTGCGTAGGGCCGCAGGTAAGTGTTGTTGCCTTCAGGGGTTTGCAGGCGCCACACGAAGCCGGGAGTGTTGTCTGCGAGGGCGTTGATCTCGTCGAGTCGGGCGACAAATCCAGCCATTAGGGGATCATCAAGTTGAGCTTTGATACGGCCAATATTGACTTGCGCGACGTGATAGTTTGGCATTTTGGGTTCTCCGGTGAGTTCTTTCCATCGGCCTGCGGGTTGTGAACGGTCGAAGATGCTCTTGAGTCTCTCACCAGAGAGACGACACAGAAAAGTGGCGCGCCCGGTGAGGTTCGAACTCACGACCTACAGCTTCGGAGGCTGTCGCTCTATCCATCTGAGCTACGGGCGCATTTGCAATCCGCATGAGAGGGTACAGGAAACGCCCTCAAGTAAAATCAGCGGTGCGCTTCGTCATTTTAACGCTTGCTTGGCTTCTGCGCTACATCGCTTTCCTTGGGACACGCTGGGCGGTTTTCTTGACGCTCGCGCGAGGAATCCGTTGTTACGAGGCAGCCACGCGAGTTCAGCCCTTTGCGCGCGTTTTAATGTCGCGTGCCAGTCTTTCGATTTCCTCGGCTTTTTTGACCATGGCTAGTGAAAGGACCTGCGAGGAGTCTGTTTTTTCGACTTCGGCTTTCAGGTCTGACGCCAGTTGATAAAGTTTCTCGATATTTTTCTTGATGTCTTTCTCGTTGGCTTCGAGGAGGGCCTTGGTGGGCGATTTTTCTGGTGACGCCGCCGGAACATCGGAATCCGGGGTGGGATCGGGAACCGTCGGGCGGCCGCCCGTCGACGGCTTGGATTGGCCGCCTAAAGGCTCGGTACGCAGGGTAAGCAGCGCTCCTGAGGCCGCTAAAAACGTCAAAAACCTTCGTCGTGTGTTAGACATGCCCCCACCTCGTCCCGATGCCGTCGTCACGAGTGGAGCCTGTCGCGGACGCGCATCCTTGCTGGTCCAATGTTATACTTTCCCTCCCGAAAAAACGATGAGCAGTCTCTCTATTCACTGGCCCGAAATCACGTTAAGCACCGTACT
>DASXMM010000506.1:0-6945 GCA_036495665.1 Candidatus Acidiferrum sp.
GTTTTTGAGATGGTTTTACTTCATACTAATAGTAGCTTACTGGTTTACACAGCAGACGCGTCCTGGCGGCCGCTTCCGGTTCTGGCTAAGTGATTATCAATCTGTGACTTAGCCTGGGTTCCCGTCTTGTGGCGGGCGGTACCCGTGCGTTACTATCCTTTCGTATTTGGATGGCATGCGGCTCTGACGGACCGGGAGGACTTTGGTGTTTTGGTTGGGTGTAGTGGCGATTGCCGTTGCGGCTCTCGTGGCTCTTTTGAGCTTGCTGCACTGGATTTTCACCGATCCCGCCGTCGACCGGGAAGACGCGATCGCCCGTTTCCGCGCTGAGCAGGAATACAGAGCGGAGCGGCGGGCGGGAAATTGACCTCAAGAAAAGACCCTCGTTAAAAAGCAGTTTAGCCTCTCTTCCAGGCCGTTACTTGCAGCGACGCGCATGACATTCCTGTTTGCACTCAGCCGGCGCAATTCTTAACTTCATCGACGCAGAAGAATACGCTTGCTTTTTCCGTTGGACATAATTACCCTTTCTTTACTTCTTAGTTCCGCTATCACAGAACAACATCTGCGGGAGTTCAGGTAAGCGGGGAAGGGCTTTCGCGGCTGCGCGCGTTTCGGCGCGGCGGATCCGCGGAGGCGCACGAAGGATCGGCCGCCCGACTGCCCCCTCGGGAAAAGCCGACATGGAGCCCAACCCATGTCTGTGATCAATGGAATGCCAGCTGTGCCGCGCGAGATTGAGGAGGTTGCGGCACGCCCAGTGAGTTCGCCTCAGGTAACCGCGGAATTTACGATCAAGCTGACGCCGTTCGATCAGCGGCATTATCGCAGGCTGATTGCGGCGCGTGCGGAGACAATCCGGCGCGTGGTGGCGCGGCTTGCGCCAGTGTTGCGTCTGTCGAGCGCTCTGGATGCGGGGTGCGGCGTGGGGTTTTTCTCGAAGACGCTGGAGGAGTGCGGGTTGAACGTGTGCGGCTTCGACGCGCGCGAAGAAAATATTGTGGAGGCGCGGAGGCGCTTTCCGAGTGTGCCGTTTGAAGTGGCGGACGTGCAGGAGCGCGGGATTCTGGAGCTGGGGCGGTTTGACTTTGTGATGTGCTGCGGGCTGCTGTATCACCTGGAAAATCCTTTGCTGGCGCTGCGGAATTTGCGCGGGTTGACGGAGAAGTGCCTGCTGCTGGAGAGCATGTGCATTCCGGACGAGAAGGCGACGATGCTGCTGCGCGAGGAGCCGCGGTCGGATGACCAGAGCTTGACGGAGATGGCGTGTTATCCGAGCGAGGGGAGCATCGTGAAGATGCTGTATCGCGCGGGATTTGCGGTGGTGTATCGCGTGGTGCCGCTGCCGGAGCATGACGATTTTCGTGATACGCCGGAGCATACCCGGCGGAGGACGGTTTTGCTGGCGTCGTGCGCTCCGATTGATGTGGCGGGATTTCGGTTGGCGCCGGAGCCGCAGGAGGGGCGCGATCCGTGGAGTAAGACGGAGGTGGCGCGGCCAGGTTTGGCGCGGCGCGTTGGGCAATTTTTGGCGAGCCCGGCGCGGAAGAAATACATTACGGCGGCGCTGCGCGCGCGGCGCGTGTTTCCGGAAATGGCGATTCCTTTGCGGCTGCCGTTCGGGGCGTGGTGGCTGGCGGAGAAGGGCGCGCTGGATCATGAGCTGATGTACGAAGGGTTCGAAGAGACGGAATTGCATTTTGTGCAGCGGCTTTTGCGGCCTGGGATGACGGTGTTGGATATCGGGGCGCATCACGGGCTGTATACCTTGCTGGCATCGCGGCGCGTTGGAAGGCGCGGGAGGGTGATTGCGTTTGAGCCTTCGCCACGGGAGTGCCGGCGGTTGGCAAAGCATTTGCGCGTGAACCGATGCGCAAATGTGGAGGTGGAGGCTTGCGCGGTGGGCGATGCCAGTGGCGAGGCGGATTTGTTTCAGGTCGATGGATTTCGTGATTGGGGAAATAGTTTGCGGCCGCCGGCAGTACCGGAGCCGACGCTGACCGTGCGCGTGGCGGTGCGAAGGCTGGATGATGTGCTGGAGGAGCGAGGGATCGCGCGAGTGGATTTTATCAAGCTGGATGCGGAAGGCGGGGAATTAGCGGTGTTAGAGGGAGGGCGGAGGCTGCTGCAGACGGCGCCGCGGCCGGCGATTCTGGCGGAGGTGGAAGACCTTCGAACGCTGCAGTGGGGTTATAAGGCGCGCGAAATTGTGCAATTGCTGGCGCGATGGGATTATAGGTGGTTTGCTTTAAGCGAGGCGGGGTCGCTTTACCCCATATCTCCCGACCAGGAATCGTACGACGGAAATTTTGTGGCGCTCCCCGACGAGCGCGCCGAAGAATTTCAGCTCCTGCTAAGCGACCGGCAGGGTCGCTCCCTCCTCACAGCCTCCTGAGTCCGGCAAAATGGTCACATTTTTTACCACCGCCAAGGCATTTGCCGGACACAACGGCGTTACCCAGCGAAATGCGCTGAAGAGCTGGACGCTGGTGCACCCCGGTGTCGAAGTCATCCTGTTCGGGGACGACGAAGGTGCGGCCTGCGTGGCGAAAGAACTGGGAATTCGCCATGAGCCTTGCACGAAAAAAAACGAGGCCGGTTCGAATCGGATGGATTACATGTTCGAACGGGCGCAGGCCATCGCGCGACACGATGTGTTGTGCTACAGCAATTGCGACATCATTTTCATGCAGGATTTTCGCGCAGCGGTGGAACGAATTGCTGCTGCGCGCAAAGAGTTTCTGATGGTGGGGCGGCGCTGGGACACGGAAATTACGCAGCCGCTGGAATTAGGGGGCGCGGACTGGCAAACGGACCTTCGCAATGCCGCGCTGCAAACCGGCAAGCAGCGCACTGCGGAGTGGATCGACTATTTCGTTTTTTCGCGGGGATTATTCACTGACGTTCCGCCTCTCGTGGTGGGGCGCGCCTTTTGGGACCACTGGACCGTGTGGAAAGCCCTGGAGCTGAAAAAGCCCGTTGTGGACGCTTCAACCGCGATTGTGGCAGTGCACCAGAATCACGATTACGGCCACCATCCACAGGGCAAGCATGGCGTTTGGTATGGGGAGGAAGCGGGAGCGAATTACAAACTGGCAGGTGGATGGAAGCATTTGCGCACCATCGCGGACGCGACGGAACTGCTGGGCGCCCACGGGCTTGACCCAAATATCGCCCGCCATTGGGCAGCAGCGAGACGCTACCTGCGGCAAGCGGGCCGCTTCCTTCTTTACCAACTTTGGCTTCCGAGCTGGTTTTTTCTCCTCGGTATCACAAGGCCCCTCCGCAACGCGCTGGGGCTGCGCGCTTCGGCCCTGCGACGATCCCGCGGGATTGTGCAGCGCCCAATAGGGACACGAACGTGAGCGCGCCCTTCGTCACCGTTTTGATCGATACCTATAACTACGGGCGCTACGTCGAACAGGCAGTTGAGAGTGCGCTGGGGCAGGACTTTCCGCGCGAGCAGCGGGAAATTGTGGTTGTAGATGACGGCTCGACGGACGATACGGAAGCACGGCTCCGGAAATACGGCGATTCCATTCGCTACTTGCGAAAACCGAATGGAGGACAAGCATCCGCGTTCAATCATGGGCTCGAACACTCGCGTGGCGAAATCGTGGCTCTGCTGGACGCGGACGATTTATGGCTGCCAGACAAATTGCGCCGCGTCTGCGAGACTTTCGAGAAGAATCCGGAAGCGGGGATGGTGTATCACCGGACGCATCTGTGGCGCGACAGTGAACAACTGGAGGAGGACAATTATTTCGCGGACATCTCCGGCCGCGTTCCGGAGAGCCGTGCTTCTTTGTTGCGCTATCCCATGGTGGGGACCTCGTGCCTTGCGTTTCAGCGAAGCGCATTAAACAAGCTGCTTCCGGTGCCCGAAGGGCTTCGCTCACAGGCGGACGCTTATTTGACGGCGCTCATTATCTTTGTCGCGCCTGTAATTGCACTTCCAGAATTTCTGGCGAAATACCGCCTGCACGGCACAAATCTTTTCCAGGCGAGAACGGGCGGAGCGGCGCACAGTGCAATAGAACACCGAATGGCGATGCGTGCGGAACTTCTCGTGAAAATCGGGGAATGGCTCTCGCACAGTGAGAGTAATGTATCGTCGCGAAACTTACGGGCGTATCTGAAACAGTGGACGAAATCGCAGGAAGCGGATTCGTTTTTGCTACAGGCGCCGGGCCGCTGGAGATACTTCCGGCATCTGTTTGAATATCCCCTGATCTATGGGGAGATAATGTCCGTGCGGCATCGCCTGTATGACTACATTCGTGCGTTCAGCGCCCTGATCCTGGGCTATGATCATCTGCACCTCCTTGATGATTGTCGAAGGGGATACAAAGAGTTGTTTGAGCAGGTATTTGGCGGGGGCTTGCCTTCGGACGAAAGGAAGGAGGCGGCCACGAAGGCTTAGGGGATGACGGCAGCTCGAGAAAAGGTTCCAACCACGGCGGCGGGGTTGCCAGGATTGGACAGCCGTGCAACGGAAGAAGCACCTGCGCCGGAATGTCCTGCTTGCACGAAGCGTGCTCCGGACGCTCCCCTGGAAAGATACGGCAAGTACGAACTCTTTCGCTGCACATCGTGCGATCTTCACTTCTGGGAGCCGCGCGTTATGCCCGACGCGCGGTGGTACGAGCAGATGTATGGCGGGCGCGACGAACAGTTGATGCCGCTGGAGCCCGGGCACAAATACTTTCTCGGAGACGCGCTCGCGCCGGCCCACGGCGAGGTGCTGGACATCGGTTGCGGTACCGGGAATTTTCTCGCGGCGGCACGCGATAGGGGTTACTCCGTGACGGGCATCGAGCTCGATCGAAACGCGGCGCGCTTTGCAAAAGAAGAGTTGGGCTTGCCACGCGTGCTGGGGCTTTCGATTTCCGACTTTGCGGAAAGAAATCCGGACGAGAAATTCGACGTGGTCACATTCTTTGAAGTCCTGGAGCATCAGGCCGCGCCCTCTGAATTTGTGGAGAAAGTGAAATCGTGCCTGCGGCCGCGCGGCTATATTGCGTTGAGCGTGCCAAATCGTGCGCGGTGGCTTACGGGGCCCGATCCTCTGGATTATCCGCCGAACCATTTTTTGCGATGGAACGTCGAAGCGCTGCGGAATTTATTGAGCTCGCGCGGATTTGAAGTTCTGTCGATAAGGGAAGAGCCCGCGGGGATAGGGCATACGGCGCAAACGCTGAATATGGCTCTGCGAACCGGCCTGTCGCGCAAGGCGGACGGAGATGCGCCGACCAGTTTTCGCGACGTCATGCAGATGGCACCGCAAGAGGCTGCTGCCGCGCTGAAGGCAAAGCCATCGACGCATCAGCGGGTGATGCAGTTTCTGGGACGCGTGAAATACATGGCGTGCTTTCCCGTAGCGGTGGCGGCGTATCCTTATGTGCGGCTGCGCGGCTATAAGGGAACTTATTTGTATTTCCTGGCTCGGCTTTTACAATAAGTACGCATTCACAAGTAGCATTCGGCTAAGCATACTGACCGCGGCTTTTAAGGCTGTGAGAGAGCAAGGGTACAAAATCCGCAAATGAAACGCGCACTGGTTACCGGAATTACCGTGCAGGATGGCTCGTATCTCGCAGAGCTGCTGCTTTCCAAGGGATACGAAGTTCACGGGATCATTCGCCGGGCGAGTACATTCAATACGAAGCGAATCGATCACATTTACCAGGATCCGAACGAGGCGAGCACGCGGCTGTTTTTGCATCACGGCGATCTATCGAGCACGGAATGGGTGTTGAACCTGGTTTATAGTTTCGCACCCGATGAGCTGTACCACCTCGCGGCGCAAAGCCACGTGCGCGTGAGTTTCGATATGCCGGAATATACCGGCGACATCACGGGGTTGGGTACGATGCGGCTGCTCGAAGCAATTCGGCGAGCCGGCTGCAAGACGCGGTTTTACCAGGCGTCGAGTTCGGAGATGTTCGGCTCGGCGAAACCGCCGCAGAGCGAGACGACACTTTTTGAGCCGCGCAGTCCCTATGCGGTGGCGAAGGTGTACGCGTACTGGATGACGCGGATTTACCGCGAGGGCTACCAGATGTTCGCGAGCAACGGGATTTTGTTCAATCACGAGAGCCCGCGGCGCGGCGAGACGTTCGTTACGAGAAAAATCACGCGCGCGGTCGCAGCCATCGTTGCGGGGAAACAGGACACTTTGTTTTTGGGCAATCTCGATGCGCGGCGCGACTGGGGTTATGCGCCGGAATACGTGGAAGCGATCTGGAAGATGCTGCAGCGCGATACGGCCGAAGACATTGTGATCGGGACGGGCGAAGCGCATTCGGTGCGTGAATTTGTGGAAGAAGCATTTGGCTACGCGGGACTGGACTGGCGGAAGCACGTAAAGATGTCCGAACGTTATATGCGTCCGCTGGAAGTGGATTGCCTGATTGCGGATACGCGCAAGGCACGCGAGAAGCTTGGGTGGGAAGCGCGGATTGGGTTCAGCGAGTTGGTGGCCATCATGGTGGACGCGGACCTGGAAACCGCAGGCCTCACGCCGATCGGGCGCGGCAAGGCGATTCTGGAAAAGAAGTTCAGTCATTGGAATCATTGGCAGAATTCGGTGACGCGCGTGATGGAAGCGGTTGAAGGACAGGCTTCGCAAAACTGAGAATGAGAGCTGAGGATTCGGGAATGAGTTTTTGGGAAAAGCGGAGCGTGGTTTTGAGCGGCGGCAACGGATTTCTGGGATCTTTTGTCGTTGAGAAATTGCGGGCCGCCGGATGCCGTGAGATTCATACGCCGCGCAGCAGCGAGTATGACCTGCGCGAGAAATCCGAGGCGCTGCGGCTCTTCAAGGACTTGCGGCCGGATATTTTTATCCATCTTGCGGCGGTTGTTGGCGGGATCGGCGCGAACCGCGCGAATCCTGGCAGATTCTTCTACGACAACGCTGTCATGGGAATCAACGCGATCGAA
>DASXMM010000507.1:0-5450 GCA_036495665.1 Candidatus Acidiferrum sp.
CATTCCGGGAAGCGGATGGCCAATGCTGCCCCTCTTTGCGCCCACCTGGCGAAACGATGCTGCACGAAAATCAATCGTGTTCACTGTCACGGCGGGCGAGCATTCCGTGCAGCCATAGCCCTCGAGCGGACGAATACCAAAGCGATCTTCAAAGGCCTGCGAAATGCGCTCCGGCAGCTTCTCCGCGCCGGCCATCACGAAGCGCAAGCTGCCAAACTGTTCTGGCTCGCAGCGCCGCGTGTAAGCATTGAGAAAAGTCGGAGTCGCAAGCAGCATCGTCACGGCATACTTGTTGACGAGCGCACCGATCACGCGGGAATCGAGCGGATTCGGATGAAAAACGACGCCAATGCCGGTCGCCGCAGGCAGGCACAGCGTTCCCGTGAACCCAAAGGAGTGAAAAAACGGAAGAATGCCCATGATGCGGTCATTCGAGTGCAACAAGAAAACCTGGTTGAGCTGCTCAACGTTTGCGGCCACGTTGTAGTGGGTCAGCACCACGCCCTTAGGTTCGCCCGTCGAGCCGCTCGAAAAAATAATCGTGGCGATGTCTTCGAGCTTTGTTTTCCGTTCGGAACCCGCGTATTTTTCGACGGTTCGAGGAGACAGGAAAAATACTAGGGCGGCGCCGAGGCGTTCGAAAAAACCGGGGTTCTTCGCGATGTCTTCGATGAAGATAGTCTGAGCGGGTGGTGTGACGTGCACACGCTCTAGAAACGCTCGAGCAGTGATCACCGTCTTGAGGTTGCACTGCTTCGCGCAAGATTCCAGCGTCTCGTTCGACGCCGTGTAATTCAGATTGACAGGCACTTTGCCCACCAGCCTCGCTGCGAAATTCACCAGCGCGCCGGGAATCGAAGGCGGCAACAAAACCCCCACCATCTCCTGCCCCTGCCACGTCTTTCGCAGCCGCCGCGCCAAAAACAACGTCCGCGTCAACACATTAAAGAAAGTCAGCTTGGGCGTCTGCCCATCCGCCATTGCAAAGCGAAACGGATGCCTCCGAGCCGTGTACAGAAAAGTCCGCGGCAGCGGCTCCATGTGCCGCTTGCGCCGTTCGAACGCTTCTGCCCCGAGATCCTGCACCGCCTGCCGCGCTTCCTGCGCGGACGCCGTTGGCGGCAGCGGCGCGCCAAACGTCACGCGCACCGGATAAGGCAGCTGTCGCGGCAGTTTCCAAAGAAATCGCCCTCCGGCAAAACTGAAAATCGATCCCCACACTCCATCCAGATTCACAGGAATGATCGGAACGTCCACGCCCTTGATGATCCGTTCCATGCCGCGCCGAAACGGCATCATCTGCCCGATGCGCGTCATCTGCCCTTCCGGGAAAATGCAAACCAACTCGCCGTCCTGCAGCGCCTGCGTCGCTCGCCGCAAGGAATGAATCATCTCCCGCGGCCCCTGATCGGACGAAATCGGAATCACGCCCAAAATCTTGGCAAACGGCTTCACCAGCGGATGATCGTAGGAGCCTTTGAACATCAGAAAGCGCACCGGACGGTCGAGCGCCGCAATCAAGAACACGGCGTCAGCCATTGAAACGTGATTAGGAACGAGCAGCGCCCCGCCCCGCGCAGGCACCCGTTCACGCCCCGCAACATCCAGGCTGTACAGTGTGTGCGTAAGCATCCACAACAGCAGGCGGAGCAGCGAGTCCGGCAGCAGATACAACACGTAACCCGTCGCCGCCAGCGTTGCCAGAGATGCCCACAAGAAAATTGCTCCAGGGCTTAGGTTCAGCCAATGGGACATTGCGTAGTAGGCGCCGGACGCGGCGCCGATGCCGATGAACGAGAGCCAATTTGCGGCGGCGATGATCCCGCCCTTGTTCGATTCTTCGGGGCGATGCTGAATCAGCGCGTTAATGGGAACAATGAAGAAGCCGCCAAAAAACCCGAGGCCAGTCAAAAGCGCCAGAACTCCCTCGAAGGGGAGACCATGCGCCGAAAGCGCCAGCCCCAGTATCGTCATGCCCAGGGAACCCAGCGGCACAAGGCCGTATTCAATTTTTCCGCCCGAAAGATATCCGGCGGCCAAGCTGCCCACCCCGATTCCAATCGCAATCGCCGCCTGCAGAATCGCGTTTGAGGAGGGTTTTAGCCCGAGAACGTCCTGGCCATAGATGACGATATTGAACTGGAGGAGTGCGCCCAGAAACCAGAAGTAAGTATTGCCGAGGACCGCGAGCCACAGAGTGCGATCGGCGCGCATTAGTTTTCCCTGGGTCCAAAGATCGCCAAAAACGTTGGCCCGGAATTTCTTCTGCGGATCTGCTGGGGGAACGCGAGCGATTCCCAGGCTGAATACGAGTCCGAGAACAGCACAACCGACAAAAATCGCGCCCGAGAAGCCTTGATGCTTGCCAAAACTGTCAGCCATCAAACCGGCGGCGATGCTTCCGGTGATGATCGCGAGAAACGTCCCGAGTTCGATGATGCCGTTTCCCCAGGATAATTTCTCGTCAGGCAACAACTCCGGCAGCAGCCCATATTTGGACGGACTGAAGATAGCCGCCTGGGTGCTGGCGAGAAAAATCGCGGTCAGCTCGAGAGGCAGGTTGTGCGTGGCCAGGGCGAAAAGCGCCAGGCCCATGACCAGGATTTCAAACGACTTGGTCCAGATGGTGACGGTGCGCTTGCTGAATCGATCGGCGAGGTAGCCGCCGGTCATCGAAAACAAAAGGAACGGAAAAGAGAAAAGGAAACCAACCATTGGGACCAAGCGGTCGCGCTCTTCCTTCGCCAGATCCATGGCGAGAACGAGGAAGATGACCAGTTGCTTCAAGCCGTTCTCGTTGAATGCGCCGGAAAACTGCGTGACGATCAGGCTCCAAAAGCCAAATCGCCACTTCTGGCCAGGCTCTTGTATCAAGGGACTTTCGGCGTCAGCCATGCAGGCGCACCCACGCGCTCGAGTGGAAGCTACTCAGATAGAACGATCTTAGCAGCCCTTCTTGCACGCCAGTGCGCCGCAGCGAGGGGCTGTGCCGAAAACGAGACGTTAACTTATTGGTTTTGCCTACGTTAAGCCTATTCGGCTGACGAGCCGGCGGTCTTGGCAGCGGCAGGGGCCGGCGTTTTCCGCCCTGCATTCAAATGGTCAAAGTTCAATGCCGCGTTGAGCAGCAGCATAAAGCTGCCCTGCGTTTCCTGCCGCCACATGGGATTCGTGGCGAACAAAACCAAATGTCCGCGGCCCAGCGGAACGTCCACGACGGCCGGCGTCTCCGCCAACTCAGACCCGCCCGCAAGCATCCCGCTGATCCACAAGTCTTTCTCGGCCGCAAAACGCAGCACCACCCGCGGATAAAGCGAAGCTGGCGGCAAATACCCACTCAAATCCCCTCGCGCGGATGGGTTAACGTAGAGTTCCTGTTCCGCCTTGCTACGGTGCACAGGAGCTTCCGGCTCCACAAACGGCCGCCCCTGCGGAATATCCGGGTCGGTCGCAGAACCACGGCCGCTCGTTCGCCCGCCGCCTGCTCCGCCGTCGGCGAAAAATCTGCCAAATCGGCCCGCCACAGACACACTGAACACCGGCCCCTGATTGAAGTAAACGCCAACACTGTCGTCATACCCATACGTAATCGGGCTGGCCTTGTCTTCCACATTCGCGCGAGCAACCATCCCGCGAGCCTGGAGCTGATGGGTCTCCGAGATCGAAACCGAATCCGTCAGTCCCAGCTCGATCGGCAGCTCGGAGCTGTTCGCAATCGGAATGAAAAGTCCGCCGTCCTCCACAAATTTCTTGATGTGCGCCACGCCTTCGAATCCCAGCCCGCCGCGAATGTCCGCCGCTTCATCCACACCGCCAAAATTGGGCGTAGTTGAAGAGTTCTGCCACGGAATCGGCTCCCCATCGCTTCCGTCCGGTCGTGTCCTCTTTGGAATCCCATTCAAAATCTGCTGCACGCCAAAAAACGTCGGCGGAAACAAAATTACATCGTACTTTTCCCGCAAGTTGGCTGTGTTTCGCACCGTCACGTCCGAAATGTAGGCGTAAGGCACGCCCGACTCTTCCAACCCAAGCCGGAACCACCCTTCATTCTGCGTGTCCGTCCAGTTATGCATTACGGCGATCCGCGGCAAGCCAATTTCGTGCCGCGCCACGTCCGGTACCGCTTCCGCGCTAATCACACGCACGCCCAAATCGCGCGCCGCCGCGTTCAGCTTCAAATCAATGTCCGCAGGATTGCCGTCGACCGGCACAAGAAAAGACCCGGCAACGAATTTTTGACCCGCCGCTTCGAATCCATCCTCCGCGGCAAAAAACTTCGCGTCCTTCAACCGGTAACGCAGCGCCGCCAGGCCCGGCTCGCCCGACGCGTTGATCACAAAAAATTTGGTCGTCGCAGCTTTCCCGCCTTTAGGCGTATGCGGCGGAATCACTCCGCCCCCATCGAATTTCGCCGTAGTGTCTACAAGCGTCATGGGTGCTTTCAGGATCGCCGTATCTGTAATGCGCACCGTCTTGACGTTGCGTAGCGGCCCCAGCGTCCAACCGGTATCGTCGTATGGCCGCGGATCGTTCGTCGAGTAATACTGCGTGTCCAGGAGCATGTCCACGATGCGGCTGTACGGCTGATCCATTCGAAGGATGTAACTCCCCAAAGGAATCTTCGTCGTCTTCGCCTCTTCCGACTTCTTCGCGCCAGCGTCATCCTTCGGCTTTTCCGATGACTTGTCACTCTTTGCTTTGTCTCCACTCGCCGCCGCGTCTGGCTTGCTCTCCGCATTCGCCTCCGCGCCCTTCCCACGCGCCGGCACCGCCTTTTCCTTCACTTCAAAATCCTGTTCCAGCCTTTGCACCTCGGCGCCCTGCCGCTGCAGCAAATTCGCAAGCTGCGCCGCCAATGCCGGCCTACGGCCATCATTCACGATGGCCCACGCCGCCGGACCCTCCGTGGTAGCCTTCGCCACCGACCGTTTGCTCTTCTCATAAAAATCTTTCAGCATTTCCGCACCATGGTCCGCCGTATAACCGAGCGCCAGCAACACGCCGCTCTCCTGCAAATTCGTATTGTTCCTCAGCGACCACTTCACTTTCGTCAACGGAGGATTTGGCCGGAACCAAGTCCTGCTGGTCGCGCTAGCCGGCAACTCCGCATCTTTCGTTTCCGGCGTTCCGTTCCCATACGTCTCGTAAAATCTTCCAATTGAGTTGTGCCCGTTCGCCACATAGAACATATAATTCGCCGCCCACCCGTCATAAAACCCATGCGTCCACACGCCCGGCACGCCGCGCTCCGTCAACCCCTGCACATCGTTGTACGCCAGCTTCTGCCATTCGTTGATCACAATCGGGTCCAGCCACGCGTTGTAAGGCCCCGTCCCCGTCGACACATAGAGATAAGGCACGGACTCGTGCAAGTCGTGCAGCACCTGCGGGTGCCAGTAAAGAAAATCCTGCATCATCATCTGAGAGAGCTTCAGCGCCATGCCGATTCC
>DASXMM010000508.1:0-2975 GCA_036495665.1 Candidatus Acidiferrum sp.
GCTTCCACTCCGCGCGCCGCGTGGCTCGCGACAGGCGAGGCAACCTGAGGATGCTCCAAGGCCCACTTTAATATGCGGTGTACGATCAGGTCGGGATAGCGCCGAATGGGCGAAGTGAAATGCGTGTACTCGTCAAACCCCAGCGCAAAATGCCCGAGAGGTTCCGCTGCATAACGCGCCTGCTTCAGCGAGCGAAGCATCAGTAGGAAACGATTCGCTCTTCAGGCTTGCCTGCTAATTTGCGCAGCAGTCTTTGATAGTGCTGCGGGGTAATTCGCAGTTCCGTGGAACCCGGCAGCGCCACCTTCATCCCGCGTTCGCGCCCATGACCGTAAGAATCCGGCCGCCCCGCTTTTGCCGGCGCGGGGACCTTGCCGTGGCGAACCGTGACTTCGCGCTGATGCAGGTCCGCAACGCCCAGCGAATAGCCAAAGGCGCGCGCCAACTCTTCGAATTCCAGAACTTTGCGGGCGTCCGGTTTTTCGTGCACGCGATGCAACGATGCAATCCCGCGCTTCAAAAGATAACCGTCCACTGCGCGATTCGCCGCCAGCATGAACTCTTCAATCAAGCGGTGCGCAATGTTGCGCTCGCTGCGTGCGATGTTGGTCATTTTCTGCTGCTCGTCGAACTCGATCACGGGTTCGGGTAAATCAAAGTCGATCGAGCCATTTTCATTGCGCCGCTTGTTCAGCAGTAACGCCAACTCTTTCATGTCGCGAAAATGGCCAGCCAGCGCCGCATAACGCATCGAAGCAGCGGCATCGCCCTCGATCACTTTATTCACATCGGTGTAGGTCATCCGCTCCGCAGAACGAATCACGCCTGAGGTCATGCGCGATTTCTGCATATTGCCGGAGCCATCGAATTCCATCAGCGCGCTCATCACCAACCGCTCCTCACGCGGCTTCAGGGAGCACATGCCGTTGGAAAGCGCCTCAGGCAGCATCGGCACGGCGCGGTCCGGAAAATAGACCGACGTCCCGCGCAGCCGCGCTTCCTGATCCAGCGCTGTGCCCGTTCGAACGTAGTGCGCTACGTCCGCGATATGTACCTGAAGACTCCAGCCGCCATCTGCGCGTCGCTGCACGTAAACTGCATCGTCGAAATCGCGTGCCGTCTCGCCGTCAATCGTCACAATCGGCAAATGACGAAAATCCTCGCGCCCTTCGCGGTCCGTTTCACTCACTGGTTCGGCGCGGCGTTCCGCTTCTTCCAAAACGGCGTGAGAAAATTCATGCGGCAGATGATGCTTGCGAATAATAATCTCGATGTCCACGCCCAGATCGCCCGGCCGCCCAAGAATTTCGATCACCCGACCCGTCGCCGCCGCGCCGCCGCGTGGATAACGGAGCAATTCGACATTCACCACCGCGCCGTCCAGTTCAGGCAATTGCGGTAACCGCTTACCATGCGCGCCGCCGTCTTTCGCTTCCTCCAAACCCAGCTTCTTTCGCAGCGTTGCCGCCAGCTCGTCGCCGGGCGGAATTTCAATTTCATGCTGAATCCGGTTGTCGTAAGGCAGCACGGCATTCCCGCGCGGCCCATACCGAAACAATCCCACAACAGAAGGGTGCGCCCGCCCCAGCACGCGCACGATGCGCCCTTCCGCGCGCTGGCTTCCGCGCGAACCCGCCACGCGAAAATCACGCCCTCGCGACTCACTCACGCGCTGCAGTTTCACCAGGACATGATCGCCGTGCATCGCATCTTCCACCGCGCTCGGCGGAATGAACACATCGCCATCCAGCTGCGGCATCGGCACATCCGGCACGACGAAGCCATACCCGTCATGGTGCAACACTAGCCGTCCCCGCACTTCGTCGTGCGCCAGCGAATGCGAATGCGCCGTCGGCTGCCGAGTGTTCCCCGTGGAACTAATCCGCGCGGCATGGTCAGCAGCGGTCTGGCTCCCTGTTCTGCCCGCCGCCTCGGACCCAACTGATCTGGAAGCCTCACCTCGGGTTTCTGCGCGGGCCTCTCGGCTCGCAAGCCGGTATCGTCCACCCCGCAACTCCTCAATTGCTCCACGCTTTTTCAATTTGACCAGCATATTGAACAGTGGTTTCCGCTGGTTCTTCCCGATGTGCAAAGCCGCGCCAATTTCATTCGCAGATGCGGCCTCTCTTGTAACTTGCAGAAAACGCAATATGTTATCTGGGCTCAGCGAGGAGGATCGTGGCATAAGTGGGAAGCGAGCCCTCAGGGGCTTTCGCTTCAAGCAGATTCTAGTCACTTTTTTGCATTTTCGCCGGAACTTTTTTCGCGCTGGCGGGATTAATAGGTAGGCCAACACACGACCGGCCAGCCGCCCTCCGTCAGGCTGACCGGACATCCCCGAAAGGGGAAATAGGAGGCGGGACGACCTGGCCCGCCTCCTATTTATTTTCTGTCATAGTTTCAATGACTTACAGATGATTGAACAGCAGTTGGATCGCGGTTCGAGCGCAGCCGGGACCGCCCTTTGCCCTAGGGAATTAACGATGGTCCACGGGAGTCCCAACGGTGCCGGATAAAATGAGCCTTGGGGTCCACGGTTTTTCAGTCGTGTCCTAGCCCGCAACGAATTACTGCTTCTTTTCGTTAGTGTTCACGGGCTGCTTGACCGGCACAATCTTCGCAGACTTGCTGGGGTTCTCTTTGCCAGAAGCTTTTGTTCCCGCTGCTCCGCTCTTCTCGGCTTTCGCGACCAGCACAGGCTTCGTGGATTTGTCGTTCTTCACCAGCTGTTTGACCCGCTTCTTCGCCGATCCGTTCAGTTTTGCCATTTCGGCCTCGGTGTAGTTGCCCGGGCAGCAATCCTGAGCTTTAGCGGCTGGTGCATGCCACAACAGCATGCCTAGCCCAGCCAATCCCAATCTCAACGTGACGCGCACAACGCGGTTCCCAAGCGTGCTTTCCACGTTCTTGTCCTCCTATTTAAGTTTCCAGACCCCTGGAAAAATGTTTCGTCGCTTCCACGACATTGAAGGAGG
>DASXMM010000509.1:0-9876 GCA_036495665.1 Candidatus Acidiferrum sp.
ATGATGAATTGCGTTTGGCCGCTCATATCACCCACGAGGCGAGTGAAGCGGCCGACGTTGGCTTCGTCGAGTGGCGCGTCGACTTCGTCCAAGATGCAGAACGGGCTCGGCTGGTAGCGGAAGATGGCGATGAGCAGCGCGAGCGCAGTCATGGCCTTTTCCCCGCCGGAGAGCAGCAATACGTTTTGCATGCGCTTGCCCGGAGGCGAAGCGACCACGTCGATGCCTGCGTCGCCGGAGCTGTCGGGCTCGGTCAGGCGCATCTCGGCCATGCCACCGCCGAAGATGGTGTGGAAGGCTTCAGAGAAGTTGTGGTTGATGGCGTTGAAGGCTTGCTCGAATTTTTCGCGGGAAACGAGATCGAGCTCCGCAATGGCCTGCTGTGTGTCCGCAATGGATTTCAGCAGGTCATCGCGCTCGCGCGTGAGGAATGTGAAGCGCTGTTCGCACTCGTTGAACTCTTCGAGCGCCATCATGTTGACGGGACCCATGGCTTCGATCCGCTGCTTCATGTCGCGGTAATTTATTTCTGCGGCGGCTAGCTCTTCTCCGGACATGAACGCGGCTTCCGTGGCGATCAAATCCTCGGGCTGCGCGTTGACTTCGGCCATGCAGGTTTCGCGCAGGTGCTGACGGTCGGAATCGTTGCGCGCGTGATCCACTTCGGCGTGGCTGCGCCGTTCGCGGAGTTCTTGAAGTGACTGGCGGCCGAGGCGCAGGTGGTCTTCCATTTGTGTGACGCGGGTGCGGGCGGCATCCCATTCCTGTTCGAGCTGGCGCTGGCGGACTTCCAGGCGAAGTTTTTCACCGCGCAAACCTTCCAGCTGTTGGGCAAGCTCTTCGCTTTGCTTGGTGAGAGCGGCGGTTTCGTCCCAGATCGAGGTTTCCTGCTGGAGCAGCGCTGTTTCGCGCCGATCGAGTTCAGCGCGCTCCTCTTTCAAACGCGCCGCGAAAGCTTCGGCGGAAGAGAGGCGCTCATTGAGCGCGGCGAGTTCTTCGCGAGCGGCCGCAAGCTCGTTCTGCTCGGTCTGAACCGAACCGCGAAGCTGCGCAAGCTCCTCAATCAGCCGCGTGCTTTCGGTTTCCGCTTCGGCGCGGCTGATGGCCGCGGCCGCGTGCTGGGCCTTCGCGAGCTCGGCACGCATCCTGGCGTCTTCGGATTCCTTGCGGAGGCGCAAAAGCTCGTTCTGGCAAACGGTCAATTCGAGACCTAGCCGAGCCAGTTCGCTTTGCATGTGCTCGTGACGGTGCGTAGCAGAGAAGACGCTGCGCTCGGCATCGCGCTGCTGCGCCGTAACCTGTTCGAGCGACTGTTCTGTCTCCCGCAGCTCCGTGCTCACTTGCGACAGCGCGGCCTGCGCGACGCTCATCTCGTGCTCAAGCTGAAGCACTTCGGCGTCAAGCGCGCGCAGTTCGCGCTTCATCCCCAAGGGGCCGGCCTCATCGGCGCGTCCTCCGGTGACCATGCGGCCCTGGTAGCACGTGCCGTCCGGTGCGACGAAGGCGTACTGCGGATTGTCGCGAGCAAGAGTTTCCGCGGCCCTGGCACTATCCGTCAGATAAGCTGAGCGTAGCCGCGGCAGAAATTGTTTCGCCGCGGGGCCAAGGGGATCGCGAAAGCCCACTAACTTGTCCAAGCGTGAGATCACGCCGTCTTCGATACGGAAATTGATGATGGGCTCGTATTCGGCAAGGCGAAGATTGCGCAGCGAATCGACGAAGAACGTGGCGCGGCCGCCGACTTCATCGCGTAGCAGGGACACGCCAGCGCGAGCGTGATCGTAGGTTTCAACCACGACATATTCGAGTTCGTCGCGAAGATATTGTTCGATGGCGGTTTCGTGTTGTTCTTCCACTTCGGCATAATCCGCCAGGACCCCGACCGCGTGGAAGGCTTCGCCGCCGCCGCGCTCGTTCGCGGCGAAGAGCTTTTGTACAGCGTCGGCGGTGTACGACCGATCGTTGAGGATTTGCGTGAGCGTCGCATGGCGCGCGCGAACGCCGGAGAGCGAATCGCGCAGAGTGTCGGCCTTCTGCGTGTTGGCCTCGCGTTGCTCCCGCAGCTCGGCGATGTGCGCTTGCAGCGCTACCGCGTTTTGCGTCAGCGCATTGAGCTGACCGCTGGCGGCTTCCCAGTCATACGCGGCTTGATCGGCCTCGTCGCGAATGCGAATCGACGTCTCAAGCAATTCATGCTCGCCGGCTTCGCGTTTGCGAAGCGCTTCCTGGTGGTGGACGAGGGCCTCTTCCGCCTGCTTTTGCTCGCCGTGCAGCCGAAGCAGGCTTTCGCCGGCTTGCGACGCGGAGCGACGCAGCGCCTCAATGCGCACCTCAGATTCCCGGATTTGACCAGCGCGCGATTCCGTGCGCGTGGCAAGTTCTTCCACGCGTCCGGCGAGAACGCCGGACTCTTCTCGAAGCGAACTCACCGTAATTTGCTGCGCGGTGCTGCGGGCTTCCCACTCTGCCGCTTGCACCGCAGCCTCGGCCATTTCGGCGGAGATTTGTGTGCGGCGCGAGCCCAGCTCTGTGGCGCGTTGTTGATTAAAATTGATGCGATTCTCGGTACGGTCTACTTCGAGCGCGGTGGCATTGAGAACATTCTGATTCTGGCGAATCTCGGCATCGAGCTCGTAAATGCGCTGATTGAGGCGGTCTTGCTCGCCCTCCTGCTGCTGAATGGTTTGCGCATGCTGCGTTTCCGCGGCGGTGAATTCGGCGAGCTGCTTGGCGATGCGCTCGGCCTCCGCGTCCAGCTCGCGAGCTTTTCCGGCGAGCATCTGGCGCACAATCCCGCGCATCTGGTCGCGAATCTCGGCGTAGCGGCGTGCTTTGGAAGCTTGGCGCTTCAACGAACCGAGCTGCTTTTCCACTTCGACGACGATATCGTTCACGCGCGCAAGATTTAGCTTTGAGGATTCGAGCTTGGCTTCCGCGAGGCGCTTCTTGGTCTTGAATTTCGTGACGCCGGCAGCTTCTTCGATGATGGCACGGCGCTCCATCGGCTTGGTGGAGAGGATCAGGCCGATGCGGCCCTGCTCGATGATTGCGTAGGAATCCGGGCCGAGGCCAACCCCCATGAACATTTCTTGAATGTCGCGAAGCCGACCTACGCGGCCATTGATCAGGTATTCGCTTTGGCCAGAGCGGTACAAACGGCGCGTGACTACAACTTCGCCGGGCTTAGTGGCGAGGACCGGTTTGTCGCCCCCCTTTTTCCGGCGCTTGCCTTTCAGAAATTCGGGCACGTTGGCAGCGACTTCTTCAGGTTGCGGTGCGGAATCTTGCGATTCTGTTCCTTCTTGCTGCGAGTCGGGGGCCAGCGCGGGGTCCAAAGAGAGAATCTGTACGTTGGGGTCGTTCGGGTCAGCCGTCATGGACGCGTCGTTTCCTGTTACGGGAGCGGGAGTCGAAGTCTCCTCCGCAGCGCCTTCCATCGCGGCGCCTTCAAGGACGAACCGCGCTGCTTCGGCCAACTCGGGGTCCTCCATAGTGATGGTGACTTCAGCCATTCCCAAAGGGGGCCGCTTGACGGTCCCGTTGAAGATGCAGTCGGCCATCCGCTCGGCGCGGAGAGACTTGTGGCTCTGCTCGCCGAGTACCCAGGAGATGGCGTCGACCACGTTGGATTTGCCGCAGCCGTTCGGCCCGACGATGCATGTCGTGCCCGAGCCGCTAAAAGTCACCACGGTGCGGTCACAAAAGGACTTAAAGCCAACAATTTCCACTTTTCGGAGCTTAAGCAAGATGTCCCCTTTTTTTCGTCAACCGTTTAGCGGCCGCGTTTATTGCTAGTGACCGCCTCGCGCTTGCTTCCAACCCGGTCCGCCTTTCCGAAACCTGGCAGGCATTGATGCCGGCCTCGAACATTCGATGCACAACGGGGGCCGGGCTAAGAGCGCACGTAGAGAGACGACGCATTGTTCCTCGTGGGGAGGGTCTTTCGAGCGATAAGTCGACCGGTTTACGGTCGCTTAGACAAACGTATGGCAGGTTCTCAGTCAGAGGCCCAGCCGCCTGGCGCATGGATGGCGGTACGGGAAAAAAGACTACCACGAGCTTTGTGGAGTGTAAAGGGCTACCCAACAGGTTGTGTCGCGATGGGTGGGACCACAATTCATGCGAGCCCCGAGTCCGTGCCATTAAGGCAAGCGAAGCAATTCCTCAGTGAGAGGTATCCGAGTTGTAACCAACAGGTTGTTTCCTCACCCGCAAACGGATTATCCACCGTATGATGCGAATAAGCAGAAAGTGAACGGCAAGGCGCGACTTGGGGGCGTCTCCACGTGAAAAAACTGCGATTTCTCGTATCGCTGATCACCAAAGACAACGATTTCCAGATCGAGCAGGCGGCCTCGGCGCAGGCCGTTGCGCGCGAATTGGGAATCGATCTGGAGATTGTGTACGCCGATGGCGACACAATCACCCAGAGCACGCAAATCCTTAAAACCATACAGGCAGACCATGTTCTGCGGCCGCACGGCATCATTGTCGAGCCGGCCGGGGGTACCGGACTGCCACAGGTGGCCAAGGCGGCGATCGAAGCCGGGGTTGGGTGGGTGCTCATCAATCGCGAGGCCGAGTATGTCTCGGAATTACGGCGCAGCTCAAAGTTGCCCGTCTTTATCGTGACGAGCGATCACGCGGAGATTGGCCGCATTCAGGCCAGACAATTAACGGCCTTGCTTCCTGATGGTGGAGCGATTTTGTACATTCTTGGCCCCACGGAAAGCAGTTCGGTCAAGGATCGCAAGGCAGGCTTCGACGCGGTCTGCCCGAAAAATCTTCGAGCCACACTGCTGCGGGGTAAATGGACGGAAGAGAGCGGCTGCCGCAGCGTAGCGACCTGGTTGAAATTGGGAGGGTCGAGCAAAGCTGGTATTGTTGCTGTCGCTGCTCAGAATGACGCAATGGCTATCGGGGCCAGGAAAGCGTTCGAGGAAATCAGCAATCGTGAAGAGCGGGCGAAATGGCTGAGCCTGCCTTTTATTGGGACGAATGGCTTGCCGAAGACCGGGCAAACCTGGGTGCGCTCAGGTTCTCTGGCAGCCACCGTGGTCACGCCGCCGATGGCCGGGCAAGCCGTTCAACTGATGGCCAACGCGCTGCGCACCGGTGCAAACGTTCCGGAACGCACGGTGACCATGTTGCAGTCCTTTCCGCCCATCGGGAAACTCGCGAAAGTTTCGAGTCTTCAGACCGTTGGAAGTTAGCTTTCGTCGAATCTACTCAAGTGCAGCTGCAATCTCGCGCGATTCATTAAGCCCGAGTTGCCGGCGAAAGTTACTTCAAATGCGCGTCGTACCAGGCCAAAATGCGATTGAGCCGGTCGAGCAGGTGCTTCTCCTCGCGTAAGCCGTGCGGCTCTCTCGGATAAAGAACAAGCTCGGTCTCCACTCCATAGTGCTTTAAGCCGCGATACAACTCCTGGCTCTGGTCGGGCGGATCTGTCGTGTCTGCGTCGCCCTGAAGAATAAGTATCGGCCGCTTCGCGTTTTTGAGTTGCGTAAACGGTGAGCTATTCAGGTATTTCACCAGACTGTCGGACTCGTAAGGCACGCCGTAGAACCATTCGTCATAGGCGGGATGCTCCTCGCTGCCGTACTCGGAGATTAAATTGGAGAGGCCGGCTCCCGAGACCGCAGCCTTGAAATCGTTCGTTTGCGTGATCGCCCACTCGGCCATGTAGCCGCCGTAGGACCATCCGCCGATGCCCATCTTCGCCGGATCGGCGATTCCGCGATCGAGCAGATCTTTGACGCCCCACATGACGTCCTTGAAGTCGGCGCCGCCCCAATCGCCGCGATTCATTTCGATGAATTTCTGGCCGTACCCGACGGACCCGCGAATGTTGGGATAGAAAACCGCATAGCCTCGCGCTGCGAGGAGTTGGCCCCAGACTTCGACCGAATCTTGCCAGTTGCCCGTCGGACCTCCATGAACCAATACGATGAGCGGGAGTTTGGCGTTTTGATTTGCGCCAACGGGCTTCAAGAGCGCGGCTTCAATTTCCAGTCCATCGAAGGATTTGTACTTATAAAATTGCGGCGCGCTGAGCGTGAACTGTTTCCAGGAATCATTGAGGTGAGAGACCTGTTGGGGCGGATTCTTCTGATCCCAGAACCACAGTTCGGGAGGCGCCGTGGCGGACTGTCCCGCGAAAACAACGTCTCCGCCGTCAGACACGGCGAAGGCATTAACGTTGGTGCCCGGCGGGTTCGCGGAACTCTTGCTCATGCCATCGGCAGAAAAGCCAACCAGTTTGTTTCGGAAGCCGTCCGCGTAGAGCGCGAGCAGGGAGCCATCTTTTACCCATCGATGCTCAAGGATGGCGCGATCGAGGCTTGCGCCCGTAAGATTACGCGGCGAACGCGTGCCAATATCCAGAACCATAAGGTCATGCGGCGAAGGACCATCCACACGGGAGCCAATGTAGCTCGCCGTCGCACCGTCGGGCGATGCCTGCAATTCGCGGAACGGGCCATGCGGGGCTAAGATCAGCCGCCTCGATCCGTCTGGCACCGAGATTAAAAAAATGCGATGCGTCTCCTGGTCGGATTCGGGATGATCCGTGGCACTGACGATGATGTGATCGCCGGTCGTAATCCACGCGATCTCGCTCACTTCCCATTTGGCGTCTGTTAGAGCTTTCGTCTCGCTGGTAGCCAGTGTTAGCAGCCACAGGCGGGGCTGCTTGTCGTCTTTATCCACGACACGCGCGTCCTCTTTGTCCTTATCCTTTTTTTCCTCGGCGTCACTCTTGGCATCGGGAGCAAGAAAGCCGATCTGCTTGCCGTCTGGAGACCACGCAAAACTCCGCACGCTGCGTTTACCCTTCGTGACGGCTGCAGCTTCGCCACCGTCCGCCCGCATTACATAGATTTGCTGCTGGTCGTCGCGATTCGAAAGAAACGCGATCTGTTTGCCGTCGGGAGACCAGCGCGGGAAAGACTCATCCTTAGCGGAATAAGTGAATTGCCGAACGACCCCCGACTTTTTGTCATAGAGCCAGATATGCCGCGCACGCCTCTCGCCTTTGGGCGGCTCCGTGACGACGAGCGCGACGCGTTCGCCGTCCGGCGAAAATTGCAGATCCGAAATTGATCGCAGGTTGAGAGCGGCCTCCGGCGTGAGCAAGTCACCCGCGTTCACAGGCTTTTCTTGCGCAATGGCGGGAACTGCGAGCGTCAAGATTCCAAAAATCGCACCGTTCCACGAAAAGCATTTCATCACTTCACCTCTCAAATCAGAACTTTGGACTCTAACGATGTCGCGGGGCAGCGTCAATGCGGACCGATTGAGTCGCAATTTCTCACGCCTGTTTTCTCAAGCTTGTAAACTCCCGCACCCTTCTTCATTGCGGTGCTCTGGAAGCCTCGGCTACAATTTGACGTTTGTCTCTGGCGCAAAACGCCTTCCGGGCCGCGATGCACGAAATACGCTTTCACAACACACTCGGCGGAAAGATCGAACCTTTCACGCCGCAAAAGGGCAACGAAGTCCGCATGTACACCTGCGGGCCGACGGTATATGACTTCGCGCACATCGGCAATTACCGGACCTTCGTGTTTCAGGACATTCTCCGGCGATTCCTGAAGCTTCGCGGCTACAAGATGAACCACGTCATGAACCTTACTGACGTTGACGACCGGATCATTGCTAACGCCGCCGCCGCCGGTGTGAGCATTCGCGACTACACGGAAAAATTCGCGCAGGCCTTTTTTGACGATTGCAAAACACTAAGCATCGAAACCCCCGAGCATTGGGTTCGCGCCACCGATCATATCGACGATATGGTCAAGCTCATCCAGCGCCTGCAACTGAAGACTTACACCTATCCAAGTGAAGGCTCGATCTACTATCGCATCGCGAAGTTTCCGCACTACGGCAGGCTCTCCAATATTGACGTTGCCGGAATTCAAGCCGGCGCGCGTGTAGACGTCGACCGCTATGAGAAAGAGAGCGCACGCGATTTCGCTCTCTGGAAGGCCCCAAAGCCCGGCGAGCATTTCTGGGAAACACCCATCGGCAAAGGCCGTCCCGGCTGGCACATCGAATGCTCCGCGATGGCCATGAAGTATCTCGGCGAAACGCTGGACATTCACACCGGCGGAATCGATCTCGCGTTTCCGCATCATGAAAACGAAATTGCGCAGAGCGAAGGCGCCACGGATAAGCCGTTTGTCCGCTATTGGATGCACGCCGAGCATCTTCTCGTCGAAGGCGAGAAGATGTCCAAATCGCTCGGCAATTTCTATACGCTGCGCGATTTGTTCAAAAAAGGTTACAAGCCTTCAGCGTTGCGGTTCGCGCTGGCAAGCGTACCCTACCGTAAGCAGCTCAATTTCACGTTTGATGGATTGCAGCAAGCGGCGAGCTCGGTCGAGCGCCTGCGCAACTTCGCCGCGCGTCTAGCTCAGGGGAAATTTCCTGCAGGCAAGCAAAAGGGAATGGCCGCCCGAATCGCCGAAGCTGCGGAAGAGTTTGACGCGGGCCTCTCGGACGATTTGAACACAGCGCGTGCCCTGGCCGCCGCATTCGATCTCCTGCGCGAAACGAATATCGCCATCGACAAAGGCGACTTCCGCCAGGGAGATGTCGCCGCCGTCCAGGAATTTCTGGCGAACTTCGACCGCGTCTTTGCCGTCATGGAAGATAACGATGCGGAAAAGCTGCGCGCGCTGGGCTTCGGTCCCGAAGACAGCGGCCCGAACGACGCCGAAATCGAAAAACTCATCGCCGATCGCCAGGCAGCGCGCCAGCGTCGTGATTTCCCAGCCTCCGATCGCATCCGCAAAGAACTCGCGGATCGTGGTATACTTATCGAAGATGCAAAGGACGGCAGCGTCCGTTGGAAACGCAAATGAAACTCTCTAATCTCTATCGCTTCCCGGGCAATTTCTCTCCGGCCGAGCTGCGTCCCAACCTCTTCGGCGTAGATTAATAAACCTCTCTTCCGGCAGGGCGTCCACTTCCATGTCACGCATTGGTGTACGCACACAACCTTCCTTGCGGTACGCCCACCACATTAACCGCTGACCACTGTCCCCAGGAGGAAGAGATGATTGCCACAACCCAAGCAAAGCTACCCAGACTCGTTACCGCGCTACCCGGACCCAACGCCAAACGCGTCGTGGAAAGCGACGCAAAATTCATGTCCCCGTCCTACACGCGCGACTATCCGCTCGTCGCCAAGCGCGGCCACGGCGCCATTGTCGAAGACGTAGACGGCAACTCTTTTCTGGATTTCGCCGCCGGAATTGCTGTCTGCTCCACCGGCCATTGCCATCCCAAAGTCGTAGCCGCCATCCAGCAACAGGCCGCCGAACTCATCCACATGTCCGGTACGGATTTTTACTACGAGAGCATGCCGCTGCTAGCCGAGCGTCTTGTAAACACTCTGTCCGGCGCAGCGCCGAAAAAAGCTTTCTTCACCAATTCTGGCGCGGAAGCCATTGAAGGCGCGATCAAGCTCGCGCGTTACGCCACCAAGCGCGACAAAATGATCGCCTTCTACGGATGCTTTCACGGCCGCACCATGGGCGCTCTTTCGCTGACCGCTTCAAAGTCCACGCAGCGCAAGGGCTTCGGCGCGCTGCTCTCCGGCGTCGAGCACATTCCTTTTCCGTACGCCTACCGTTGCGCCCACGGCCACACTGCGGAAACCTGCGGCCCCGAAATTCTCGAGCTTCTCGAACAGCAAATCTTCAAGCGCCTTTTTGATCCCGAGGAAGTCGCCGGAATCATCATCGAGCCGATTCAGGGCGAAGGCGGTTACGTCGTCGCGCCAAACTTCTTCCTCCAAGAGCTGCAGCGCATTTGCCGCAAGCACGGCATCATGCTCATCACCGACGAAGTCCAGTCCGGCATGGGCCG
>DASXMM010000510.1:0-14877 GCA_036495665.1 Candidatus Acidiferrum sp.
GGCAACCACAGATTTCAACTTCTGCGCTGGAACTTTGCGGGCGAGTAAGCACCCAAGAACGACTCCGGGAATGCCGCCGGCAAGCAGCTGCATCAAAATCGGAGAGCTGATGGATCCGAAAGTCCAATGCACAGCGCTTCCAATGATGGCGAGAACCAGTCCGAAAACGATGTCCGTGCCCACGACTTGCGTCGGCGCCATCTCCGAATAGTTCAGCAGGAGGACTGTCCCTAGCGCTCCCGCTCCAGCGGAGGAAAAGCCCGATTCAATTCCGATGGGAAATGCCAGCCACGGAATCCATCGAGTGTTTTTTAGAGCGAATCCCCGGTTTTGTACCTTTGGCAAAAAAGTGATGCTGGACGTGACGGCCAGCAGTAGTCCCAGGATGATGATGACAACGGGGTTGCTGCCGTTCTTGGACAGGATATGTAATGTGAGCATGCCCAGCGCGAGGCCCGGTACGGCGCCGATCAACAGGAGACGGAAGTAGCGTGAGTGTATATGACGTCCCAGCAGGTAGAACGGAGCAGCGACCAGGCGTAAGACCCCGGCAAATACAAACGCAGTTCCCACCGCTTCACCCGCAGGAAGGCCGAATATCAATAGGAGAGCAGGGACGGTAAAACTTCCGCCTCCAATGCCAGTGAGGCCAACGGCAAGAGCGATCAGGAATCCAAGAAGAAGATGCATCACTTGGCTCGCTCTGAGAATGTGTGAATGCCACACTCGAGTTTCTTTCCGCTCCAGCGGCCGGACCGCGGATTTGCGGGATCATCAGGAATGGCAGTGCAGGGCTCGCAACCGATACTGGCGTAGCCCTGATCGTATTGCGGCAGATAACTCAGGCCGTGCCTGCCCGTGTATTCCCAAACTTGGGCCCACGTCCAATCGACCAGCGGACTGACTTTCAGCAACGACTTTCCGCTGGGCAAACGGTGCTGCTCGGCTTTCTTGAGATTTTTGCGAGTGGGAGATTGTTCGCGCCGCAGCCCGGTGAACCAAACTTCGAACGGTTCGAGAGACTCCATTAACGGCTCAACCTTTCGCAGTTGGCAGCACTTGGTCGGGTCCTCGCGATACAAAATTCCGAACTCGGATTCCTGCTGCGGAACTGTTTTCTTCGGCAACACGTTGACGAGATTGAGCGACCATTCCTTCACAACTTGATCGCGATACTGATAGGTGGCCGCGAAGTGATAGCCGGTATCCAGAAACAGGACGCGAACTCCAGGCAACCGCTTTCGCAAAAGATCCAGGACGATCATGTCTTCTGCTTGAAAGCTGCAGGTGAGGCAAACATCTTCGTGGCCGCGATCCGCCAAGAGCGAGTCGATAACAGCTTCCGGGCTGCTCTTCTCAAGTACTTCCAGATTTTCAACGAGGGCCATTTCAGTATTCCTTTTCTGGATCCTGCGTGGTGGATTCAAAGCGCAATGTTTCTGCACGCCGCACAATCTCACCGACGAGGTCGTCTGATTCGGACCCATTGTTGAACGCGGAATAATCAAAAAGCGACTCGGGGGCGAGCGATTCGATCTCAGACCGCGTTTCCGGCGAATCATCGTCCACGACAACGAGTATCAAAATCCCCAGAGACCACAACGTGTGGCCGATTACCGTGAGTGAAGGGGAATGGAATCCGCTGGCTCGCAACAGCGCAGTTTCAAAGCCTGCGTCGAAGAGCGCGCGTTCGGCGACTCGCGCGAGTGCTTCTTGGCCGGGCAAGAGAAAGATTCCTGGGCGATGACCGTGACGTGCGAATCGTTCCTGAGCGCTCACAGGTCCGCGTTCTGCATGGGCGCTTGCGATTCTCGAAGGTCGCGAATCTCTTGAGCCGGCCGCAGTGTTTCGCGAATCATCCCGGCGCCGACCGTGGCGTTGGAAAGTGGATCGATAACGATGAAACTTCCGGTGGCGCGGCTGCGCTCGTAGGGATCGAAATACAAGGGACTGCTGGTCTGGAGCTCAGCAAGAGCGATGCCGTTCATCCCCAACTCGTTTGCCGCATGCGGCATGAATGTGTTTACGTCAACGCGGTGCCGAAGCCGAACAACTTTTGCCTTGACCTCGCGAGTCGTGTGTTTCAGCAGGTACGTCGCGTTGCGTTGTAACGGCGTTTCGTGCAGCCAAATAAGCGACGCGACGAAATGTCGCGATACTTCCGGAGGATTTTGCGGAGAAACGAGCATGTCGCCGCGGCTTAGATCGATTTCGTCTTCGAGTTTCAACGTTACGGACTGCGAGCGTCCCGCCATGCCGAGCTCGCCGTCGTAAGTGACGATCGACTCCACGCGCGTGATTTGCTTTGAGGGCAGCGCCATCAGGGCGTCACCGGGGCACAGCGTGCCGCTCGCGATTTGCCCGGCGAATCCACGGAAGGTCGAGTCCGGGCGGATGACGTATTGCACGGGAAATCGAACTTCACTGGGTTCGCTGGATTCGCGTATCGAGACCGTTTCCAGATGCTCGAGGAACGTTGGGCCGGAGTACCAGGCCGTGTTCGCGCTTCGAGAAACCACGTTGTCGCCTTCGAGCGCGCTCACTGGCACACACTGCACCCGAGGAATTCTAAGTTGCTCGGCCAGTGCCCGAAAATCGGCCTCGAGACGCAGAAACACGTCTTCGCGGTAGCCCATCAAATCCATTTTGTTGATCGCAGCAAGGATGTTTGGAATGCCCAGCAAGGAAGCAATATAGGAATGGCGGCGCGTCTGTGGCAGCAACCCTTTCGTCGCATCGATGAGAATCACCGCCAGGTGCGCCGTGGAAGCTCCGGTAGCCATGTTGCGGGTGTACTGTTCGTGCCCGGGTGTGTCTGCAATGATGAATTTGCGGCGAGCCGTCTGGAAATAACGGTAGGCCACATCGATCGTGATTCCCTGCTCTCGCTCGGCGCGCAATCCATCGGTCAGCAAAGAAAAGTCGATCGGTCCGCTGGAGCGATTGATCCTACTCCTCTTTACCGACGCCAACTGATCTTCGTAGATGCCTTTTGCGTCGTGCAGCAGCCTGCCGATGAGCGTGGATTTTCCATCGTCCACGCTGCCCGCGGTGGTAAAGCGCAGAAGCTCTTTATCCAGATCCCGGCGAAGAAAATCATCGAAAGTCTCGCGAACGTCCGTTGTCGCCTGCATCAAAAGTAACCCTCGCGCTTCTTCATTTCCATGGAACCTTCTTCGTCGTGATCGATAGCGCGGTTTTCGCGCTCGGAGCGCCGAAAGGAGACCATCTCCTCGATAATCTTTGGAACGGTGTCCGCCTCGGAACGGATGGCGCCCGTGCACGGCACGCATCCCAGCGAACGCATTCGGCAATTCACAAATTGCATCTGCTCACCCGCCAATAGCTCGTTTTTGGAGTGAATCAATACGATGGATCCATTCCGAATCACCGCTTCGCGCCCTTTTGCAAAATAAAGCGGGACGACAGGGACGTTTTCGACGTGGATGTACAGCCATATGTCGAGTTCCGTCCAATTCGAAAGAGGAAATATGCGGATGCTTTCCGATTTGTCGATCCGCGAATTGAACAAGTTCCAAAGTTCCGGCCGCTGGTTCTTGGGATCCCATTGCCCGCGCGAATCGCGGAAGGAGTAGATTCTCTCCTTTGCGCGCGATTTCTCCTCGTCACGCCGCGCACCGCCAAAAGCCGCGTTGAATCCACCTTCCGCCAGAGCATCCAGCAGGGATTTGGTCTTGAGCAATCCGCAGCATTTTTGTGTGCCCAGTGAAAATGGATTAGCGCCGCGATCCAGAGCCTCCTCGTTTCGGTGAACGATCAGTTCCGCACCAAGTTCCTTCGTGTACGAATCTCGAAAGGCAATCATTTCGGGAAACTTGTAGCTCGTGTCGACATGGAGGAGAGGAAATGGAATCCCTCCCGGGAAAAAGGCTTTCTGCGCCAGGCGCAGCATCACCGAAGAGTCTTTGCCGATGGAATAGAGCATCACCGGACGTGAAAACTCCGCGGCGGCTTCTCGAAGTATGTAAATGCTCTCGGCTTCCAGAGCCTGCAGGTGGTTTAAAGTCTGCGTGCCCAAGTCCCGCGGGGCATCCACCAAGCTTCTTGGGGACGAGCTTCTTGGCGACCGAGTTGTCTCCAGCACATCTGGCGTTACTTCAGGCATCTCTTCCCTTTCGTCAAAAACTGCCGCAAAAAACACAAAACCCACCTGCCAGCTATGTCTGGCGGTGGGCTTGACTGCGACTCGACTAGAGTTCGATTTCTAGACTATGAGCCTCCCCGCGCCAGAACACACCTGCGTACAACACATACAACATGAGCAGATGAATGTTCGGTTCAGGATGCAGGCCAATTGCATAATTAAAAGGTACCCGGAAGTCGCAAAGACTGCAAGAGAATTGAAAGACCACCGCGCCGCAAACTTACCAGCGCCATGGAGTCCCTGCGCGCCAACCTACGTCATTGAAAAAATGGCGGATGAGCCTGTAAGCCGGAATCTTCGACCGAACCAGTGCTCTCAATAAGTTACGTAGAATCAACGAACGCGCGGCGTCAGTAAAGTCAATTCTGGCAGTGAAAACATGTTTTGTGTCACAGTTATGGCACAGTTTCGTTCCACCATGCCTCATTTTTTGCGTTCTTTCCCTGCTTGGGCGTGGGACCCAAAGAGCGACTTTCGCTTTGGGCGCATCGAAATAATCCAAGATCGCTGCTTCAGGCGGTTCTGGAAGGGTCATTTCTGAGATGGATCAGCAAGTGGTCTACCAACCAACATCGCGGTGAAGCCACGCAGTGGAAGCAGGTAGGCTGTGGTTGTCGGAGTTGCGGAAGCAGGTTTGGATTCACGAACCCGCAACGATCAGCATCGCGCTTGGCAGTGATGCCGGACCAACATCAACCACTGCCCTGATCCTCAAAAAGTGAGAAAGTCCGGCCAAATCTAGAGAACGGGACAATTCCACGCGATCCGTAACTGGTCTGTCTCACTCGTTCTTAGCTGGATTGGGTCGAAGCAAAGGGCATAGCTTTCTTCCATTCTGCCGCCGGGATGACAGCCGAAAGTCCGCGGACGTGGTATAAACTGAGTGAATTGCCAGTGAAAAACGACAATCCGGGTGAGTGGTCTCCGACACGCATTCTCGTGGTGGATGATGATGTGGAGCTTTGCGAACTCGTCGACCAATACCTGCGATCGCAGGGCTTCCAGGTGGACGCGGTTCACGACGGCGCGGCCGGCATTGCGAGTGCACTCTCGAATTCCTACGCCATGGTTATTCTCGATGTGATGCTGCCCGGAATTCGCGGTTTTGAAGCGTTGCGTCAGATCCGAACTAAATCGACGATCCCGGTCATCATGCTGACCGCCCACGGCGAGGACGTGGACCGCATTGTGGGGCTCGAGATTGGCGCCGACGATTACATGCCCAAGCCCTTCAACCCTCGCGAACTGGCGGCGCGTATCCACGCCGTACTGCGTCGCACGGCGGCCGGTGCGGGCCGAGAGACGCAGGAATCCATCTCGATGCGCCTCGACGACATTCGCCTGGATACGCGCTCGCGGACGGCCCATCACAAAACACGGGAGATCGACCTCACTTCGGCAGAATTTGAACTGCTCGCTTTGTTCTTTCACGCCCCCGGCCAGGTGCTCACACGAGAAGACCTGGTGAAAAACGCACTGGGACGTGAGCTTGAACCGTCTGACCGCAGCCTGGACGTACACATCAGCAATCTTCGCAAGAAGTTAGGCCCGCTTGAGGACGGTGCAGAACGCATCCGAGCCATCCGGAACGTAGGTTATGTTTACGTAGTGGCGGGCATGTCTGATTGATAGTGGGTGATCTGAAGTGCGCAGCCTTTTCCTAAAGATTTTTCTGTCTTTCTGGCTGGCGATGGTGCTCGTCAGCGCTACCTTGATCGCCTCCGTCGTCACGACGCAATCACAATTCAAGGCCATGCGGGCGCAAGAGTTTGATCGCACAGTAATGCCTCTCATGGCCGCGCGAGCAGCCGACATTCTGGACGATCACGGCATGGGCGCTCTCGCCGATTTCCTGACTTCGCTGCAAACCACCTTGCACTGGCAAGCCTACCTTTTCGATGACGAAGGCAAGGAGATTCTGTCCCAACCGTCGCCGCCCGAAGTGGACGCCATGGCAGTATCCGCGCTGCAATCGGTGGGGACAATAATCCAGAATTCGCACGGAACAAACTTTGCGGCCACGAGAACCACGGGATCGACTGGCACGCACTACGTTCTGGTGATCGGCACCAACGTGGAGTCAGTCGCAGACTTGCTTCGCGCACCGATTCAAGTTCAAATCGTGCGCGGTGCCGCGGTATTGTTTATCGCCGGGTTCGTTTGTTTTTGGCTGGCGAGGTATATTACGGCCCCCATTTCGCATCTTCGTGCCGCGACACACCGCCTCGCGACTGGAAATTTTAGCGCGCGCGTAGGAAACGCTGCCGGACACCGAACCGACGAACTCGCGGAACTAAGCCGCGATTTCGATCATATGGCGGAGAAGATTGAATCTCTCATCTCTTCGCAGCACCGCTTGCTCGCGGATATTTCTCACGAGCTTCGTTCTCCTTTGGCGCGGCTGACGGTCGCGCTGGGCTTGACTCGTCTTCATGCCAATCCGGAGTGCGTCAGCGGGCTGGACCGCATCGAACTCGAGGCCGGACGGCTGAACACCCTGATCGGAAGCCTGCTGCGGTTGGCGCGTCTCGAAGGAGGCAGCGAGTTGCTCGAAGGAGAACCTGTGCTGCTCGATCGCGTCGTTGCCGAGGTGGCGGCCGACGCGGATTTCGAGGCGCGGAGCCGCAAGCGCCACGTGCGCGTAACGCAGACCGACGCCTGCACGATTACGGGAAACCAGGAGTTGCTGCGCAGCGCCATCGAAAATGTGATCCGCAATGCCGTCAACTACACCGCGGAAGGTACCGAGGTACAGATTGCGCTGCAGAAGTTGTCAAATAATGGCCACCGAACTGCGTTGATCACCGTTCGGGATCACGGACGCGGTGTGCCCCCAGAATCGCTAGCGGACATTTTTCTCCCGTTCTACCGCGTGGGCGACGCTCGTGATCGTTCCTCGGGCGGCTCAGGCCTCGGCCTTTCCATCACCGATCGCGCAATCCGCCTTCATGGTGGAGCAGTGCGCGCCGTCAATTGCCCCGATGGAGGCTTGCTGATCGAACTGTCTCTGCCGTGCGCCCTGGAACCCAAGAGCGAGGCGGCTAAGCCAGCTTCACCCTGATACTGAGCCTAAGAATTGTCGTTGTGAAGGTTGCGGCGGCGGTAAGCCAGATAAGAGATTCCCGTGCAGATAAAAACGGGCGGAATCATGAGGATGGCAATGCCGTTGCGAAGGGCGTGAATGGCGCGGGATCCCGCCGCTGCGGCGCTCTGATAGCAAAGAGCGCAGCCTTGCGCGGCGGCAAAGGGCGGAATCGCCAGTCCGAGGGAAGCGATCACGCCGAAGAATATAGTCAGACGAATTTGTCTCGACCTCTGCATGAACTCTCTCCTTTTGCCCAGCAGTGCTCCGGCTCTGGATTGCTCGCCTTTAGTGGTGTGCGATGCTCACCATGCGTCGGGCATCCGGCCAGATTTGGTTCATCATCAGCAAAACGAAAACGACGGAAATCACAAAGCTCCAGAGTAGAAGCGGCCGGTCATATTTCAAATGCATGAAGTAAAGAAGCGCGATTCCCGCTTCAACGACCGCTAAGACTAACAATGTGACTAAGAGCGTCCAGGTGGACAAGCCGCGGTAGGTCATGAAGACTTCCAGGCCCGCGATACACAGGAGGCTCACCCAGATTACTGCGTAGAATTTCATCCCGGGACTTTGACTTGAATCCATGCGTGCTATTCCTCCTCGCCGTTGCTGCTAGTTTCCGCTGGTTATCCTCTAGCGGGCGGCGTTCATCAAGTACAAAAGGGGAAACACAAACATCCAGACCAGGTCTACGAAATGCCAGTATAATCCGGTCGTTTCCACGTGGTTCTGATCGAGCCACTTGGTCTGGAATCCGATCCCCACGACAATCAAAGCGATGACCCCGGAAATCACGTGCAGCAGGTGAAGACCAGTGATGCTGAAGAATGTGGCGCCGAACATCACCGGGCCGCCCATAGGATTACGCGACAAGCTCCAGCCCTCATCGAACATGTGAAACCATTCTCGTAAGTGCAGAACCGCGAAAATGATTCCGAGAAGTACCGTAGCAGCGAGCCACTTCAGGTTAGCGGCTTTTTTGCCGGCCTTCGCGGCTGCTACCGCGCCGAGCATCGTCAGGCTGCTGGTCAGCAGCACTGCGGTCATGATCATTCCGTTTATGATGCTGGGAGAAAATTGGAAGGGTTTGGGCCACTCCGGTGTGCCAACGCGCAGGTAAGCGTATCCGAAAAGAATGGCGCCGAACGTCACCGCATCCGAAGCGATAAAAAGCCAAATAGTCAGTTTTTTCGACTGTATGCCGTAGGGAGACGGCTCCATCTTCGCCCCAAGTTGTTCTGAAAATGCCGCAACAGATTGGCTCACAACTCCTCCCGAAAGATCAGGTTCGCACCATCAGCAGCACCAGCAGATAAATCCACAACCCATCCATGAAATGCCAATATACCGACATGGCACGCAATCCGGTCGTTCGTGCCGTGCCATTGGTCCTGGCCAGCTTGCAGATCATGTATACCAGGCCCGCGATGCCGCCGAGAACGTGCAGTCCGTGCATCCCGGTGAACACATAGAAGAACGAGGAACTCGGATTGGTGGAGAGAAAGAGGCCCTGCGACACGAGACTGCGCCAGGCAAGCACCTGGCCAACAACGAAGAGCACACCGAGGGCGAGAGTGCCATACAGCCAATTCATTCCGTCCGAATAGGACTGTCTCGCGCGGTCGCGTGCTCCTAACAACTGCGGGCCGACCGACGCCAACTGCCGATTCGCCCAAGCGAGGGTGATGCTGCTGACCAGGAGGGTCAGTGTGTTCACATAAAGAATGGGCGGAAGCGCGAAGTGCCGCCAATCCGGGGTAACGCCCTGCCGCACGATCATCGCGCTGGTAAATGCCGCAAACGACATCACGATGGCGAAGATGCCAATCCACACACCGGTTTCCGAGCGTTCGGGCTTGGCCAGTCCGCTACCCGGAGAGCCCAGGCCTGCACTAAGCTCACGGGGTATCAGAGGTGGCCCGCTGTTCACTGCCGGATGAATGTCAATTCCCAACGTTCCCCGCCCTCCCTGCAAACCTAAGATGCCGTTTCCTCATACACCTTCCCGCGGAGCCATCTGCATCACGTAATCGGTTCCGTCTGGCGCCTCGACCCCGTATTCGTTCGGGCCGTTCTGAACGACTGGGTGATGCGCGCCAAAATTGTCGAACGGTGGTGGCGACGTGGTGGACCACTCCAGTGAAGTGGCCTGCCACGGATTCACGGAAGCGACCGGTCCCCGGAAGCGGCTCCAGATCAGATTCCAGAAGAAAATGAGCTGGGCTGCGCCGGTCAGCAGCGCCGCAATGGTGATGAACTTGTGCACGGGAATCAATGGCGCCAGGTAATCGTCGACAAATGCCGAGTAGCGCCGAACATTTCCTACCAAGCCCAGGTAGTGCATCGGCATGAAAACGCAATAGACGCCCAGGAAGGTCAGCCAGAAGTGCACTTTGCCGAGGGTCTCGTTCATCATGCGCCCGAACATTTTTGGAAACCAGAAATAGGTGCCTGCAAAAACGCCAAACAGGGAGGCCACGGCCATCACAAAATGGAAATGGGCCACCACAAAGTAGGTAGCATGAAGGTAGGTGTCCAGCGATGGTTGCGCGAGGTAAAAGCCGCTGATTCCGCCGCTGATGAACACGGAAATGAATCCCAGGCAGAAAAGCGCAGGCGTATCGAATCGCATTCGTCCGCCGTAGATCGAGGCCGTCAATAATAGCGTCAAGATGGTGGCCGGAATGGTGATGATTAGCGTCGGGACGGAAAACAAGTTCGCCGAGAACGGATTCATTCCGCTCACGAACATGTGATGCCCCCACACCATGTAGCTTAGAAATGCAATGGCCACCATGCTGCCGATCAGAGCCCGCGGGCCGAGAAGGGGCTTGCGGACAAACACGGGCAGGATCGTGGCAATGATTCCGATGGACGGGAGAATCGCAATGTAAACCTCGGGATGGCCGAAGAACCAGAACAAGTGCTGCCACAGCAAAGGCGAACCGCCCGAGTGAGGCTGCAATTTGTCGCTCAGGATCAAACCTGCCGGAATGAAAAAGCTCGTTCCCCCAACGCGATCGAGAATCAGCAGAATACAGGCCGGCAACAACACCGCGAACGCCAGCAGCGCGATTACGGACGTGACGAACCACGCCCAGGTGCTGTATGGCATGCGCGCGAGCGACATTCCCTTGGTCCGCAAATCCAGCGTCGTGGCAATAAAATTCAGCGCACCCAGTAACGATGCAACACAAAACAAGGCGATAGATATCGCCCACAAATTCTGGCCCATTGCCAAACCCGGCCCCGCATCGCCTCCGACGGCACTGAGCGGGGCGTAGGCCGTCCAGCCGGAAATCGGCGGCCCGTCCGCGACAAAGAACGACGCCATCATCACCACAAACGCCGCGAACGTGGTCCAGAACGACATCATGTTGAAGCGCGGGAAAGCCATGTCTTCGGCGCCTATTTGTATCGGTAGGAAATAGTTGCCAAAGGCGGCGAACGGAGCGTTGGTCAAAACAAAAAACACCATCAGCGTGCCGTGCATCGTCAGCAGCGACAAATAATATTCCGGCGTCATCACGCCGCCCGGCGCGCCGGCAGCCGAAAACTTTCCAAGCAAGGGAATCGGCCAGGTGGGATATGCCAGGTGGATGCGTAACAGCCACGACAACACCATCCCGACGAACACGGCCACCAGGGCCAGCCCGAAGTATTGTTTTCCGATTACCTTGTGGTCCAGGCTGAAGACATATTTGCGGATGAACCCTGTCGGGGCCTTGTGCTCGTCAGTGACCTGAGTTGCTGAAACATCATGCATGTGATGAAACCTTCTGAGCGCGAAAACCAGCTCTTCGCACCTCTTGGTAAAGTCCCTTTTCTACTGGCCCGCCTGGGCCTTAAGCCACTGCTCGAAGTCTGCTTCGCTCATTACTTCCAGATAAGCCTTCATGTTGTAGTGCCCCAACCCGCACAACTGCGTGCACACGATTTCGTATTTGCCGGTCTGCGTGGCCGTAAAATTCAGCGGAATGTCCAGCCCGGGCACGAAATCCTGCTGCACACGTAATTCGCGAACGTAAAACGAGTGCCCCACGTCCTTCGAATGCAGGGTCAAGGCGACGGGATGGTTGACTGGCACTACCAGCGAAGCCGCCACGATATCGTCGCGCGCCGCAACATCGTTCGCCGGATCGAGACCGAAGTAATTGCCGCTGCCATCATCGATTTTTTCGGGGTGCACAGCGCCAAACTTGCCGTCGGGACCCGGATAACGGAAATAGAACGCGAACTGCTCCGCCTGCACATCGATTTTTAGCGCCCCCGGATCGGCCGGCGCGAGGTAAATGGCGCCCCACACCTTTGAACCGACAAAGGTCAGCGTAAAAATCTCGATTCCTACCAGGAGAATCGCCGCGGTGACCAGAGGCGTCGCCCCGCCGGGGAACGCCCTATTTTTCTTTGCAGGCGTTTTGTCGCTAGCCATCCAGGCGAAACATCCCAGCATTAACTGGCCGGCTAGAAACAGCACTCCCGTGCCAATCAGTGTCTCCTCTAACTGATGATCGACCGCCGGGCCCGTCGTGGATATGTCCGGCGGAAGCCACCAGGTATGCATCACGAAAAGAGCGATCGAAATCAGAGTTATCAAAGTGAGCACAACCGCAAATGCTTTACCCATAGCTCCTCATTCCAAACGACGGTGAACAACACCGTCAGCGGCAGTCAGCCGGCCGTACTGTGCGGTCCTTGGCACCCCACTGAGCCCTGCAGCAAACATCTGGACCCGTCCGTAGGGCAACCGGTATGCGGCATCTAGTACGGCAACGCTTTGAACGCGAAATTCACGGCTTTGGTCTCGCCGGCTGCCAGAGTGACCTCTTGCGTTTGCGTGCCGTATTGTTCTTGCCACGCCGTGAGCGTGTATTTCCCCGGCGGAAGCCCCTTGAGGCTGAACGAACCATCCTGGCCGGTGATCGAATAATGAGCCGTGTTAAGCACCACGAAATAACCGTGCATCCACGGATGAATGTTGCACTTCACCGGGATAAACTCCGGCTTGTCGTACTTTGTGTCGATGGGCGCCGATCCAGCCGGCTGCGACTTGTTCCATTCCGGATTTACTTTCGCCAGCGGGTGGATGTTGTGCGAGGTCTGGTCGTCATTGAAGATTTGCAAAACCTGCCCGACCTGCATGGGCAGGACGTGCGGAATATACTGGCAGCCCTTTTGGTCATACCGGGCCACCTCTGTGGGCGCTGCGCCCGGCGTGTCGCCTGCCGAAATGTAGACCACGACGAACTCCAACGCGTTCTCCGGGCCGGTCATCACGTTTTCCGTCGTCACAGGGGTGGCGTGCTGTTTCGCGCACGAGGGCTCCTTGGCCATATCAATGGGTTTCATTTTCGGAGGCGTGCCCGTGTAGGTCACTTTGCCGGAGACGGTTGCCGTCGCCGGAGGGGCAGGTGAACCGGCATTCGTCACGCCAACCAGCAGAACCAGCGTAGCCAGCAACAACAGCAAGTTTCTTTTCATCGGACTATGTTCCTCCCCAATTGAGCGAGTTACTGTCCACCGCCCGCGTCCGGGCCAATGGGTTTGATTTCCGCGCCGTGAGCTGCTTGGTAGTTCTTCCACAACGTCGCTTCCTGCGTACGCAAAGTCTGCAGAGTGCGGAGGAAGTGCACCAAATCCCAGGCGTCATTCGGCTTGATGACATCGGCAAACGAAGGCATAGGCGTGCCATCGAGGCCAGTCATGAAAATACGGTACAGATCCTGATTGGTCTCGCCACACTTGAAACGCGAACCCGTCGAGAAGTTGTAAGGCCGGATCGGATTGTCCTTGCTGTCCGTAAGCGTCGCCGCGGATGGGCCATCACCATGGCCGGATGGGCCATGACACTTCCAGCATTCCATCTTTTGGAAAAGCTCTCTTCCGTGGAGAATGCTTTCGATGGTCACGGGCGTTTCGGCCGGAATGTTGATGGGAGTACCCGGTTTTTCGGTTTTCCAGCGCGGCGAAAATGTTTTGACGTAGGCGACCAAATCCACGCGCTGTTGGGGGGTGAGCGGATTCCAGGACGGCATATTGGTGGTCACGAACCCGCGTTGCACCGCGTTGTAGAGGTCCTGGTCCGTTGGTAAGGTGCCCGTAGGGGTCGATCTGCACTTGAAGGTGGCGGCCGTAAAATCTCGCGGCTTGGGATCAATCCACGGAGCATTTTCTCCGTTTGAGTCACCTTCGGGGCCATGGCAGCCGATGCAATACCTGCGATAGAGCTGCTTGCCTTCATTGGCGTGGCCGGTCAGATTGCCTACATGGCTCTCCTGCGCGAAAGCTGATGGCAAGCCGGCGAGGAATGGAATTGCTGCGATTAGCGCGAGTCTTACGAGCATTTGTTTCTGTGTCATTGTCGCCCTCGTCGCTAGAAGTCGAAGTCGAACCCGGCCATGATGCTACTGCTCCAGACAGGGTTCGCTACGTTGAACACTTGCAGGCCGGCGCCGTTGCCGCTCAGCGGCAAGAAGCCATTGGACCGCACTCGGGAATATTCGTTATGCCAGGCGAGACCCGCGCGGCTGAACATGATCGGATACCACCGGTAACCCACGGAGTAGGCAGTGACGTTGCCGTAGTCGCTGGGGAATCCCACGTTTACGAAAGCCTGCTGGGACACATTGACTTTCTCGAATCGTCCGAAGAAGACGAGCTGCGGACTTACGTAATAGTGGCTCTCCAGGAATCCACCGACAAAAGCCGGAGCCTGCGCCCCTGTTGGCAGAGCGCTAGTGGAAGGCACACCCGCTCCCAGGTATGGATTATCGTGCCCGTACATGAAGAGCGGCAGGAATTCCAACTTTTTGAGGAAAAAATCCCCCCCCACGCCGGCGCGATAGAAGGGTTTGTTCCCCAAACCTACCAATTGTAAGGGAGCTCCGCTGCTGCTGCTCGTTTGGTAGTATGTTGGCCGCTCACCTATGTAAGCAAATCCCCCGATTCGCTGTAGGCCTAAGCTTCCCCCGTTGAAGGCCTGGCTGAACGCCAGATTAACGTCATAACCCCGGTTCGAGGGTGCCCCGCTTGCGCTGGTGAAGCCCACGTTTCCCTCGTTGCTGCTCAACACGGCGATGGAGTACCGCGTGTAGCTGTTTTTCGAGTGTCCAGCCAACTCCACGCCCAGTTGATTGTCGCCATAGCCGAAGTCATTGATCGATCCCGGAACCTCGTAATGGTAGATCTGATAGAGCCCGCCGTTAGTGGATAGAAACAGGAACCGCTTTTCGGAAATCAAATTGTCCAACTCGAACTTGCCGAACTTAAAGTTCAGCCAGGTGCTGTTCTTGATGTTGTCGAAGCGCGCCCACGCGCTCTCGAAATGCCAGGAAGCCGTGGAGTCGGACGAAGGGAGCAACAGGAACGAGATGTTCTTATACAGCGTGCCCCCCGACCACAGATCCATGCCCGAGAGATCGAATCCGTTTTGCTGCACTGTTCCGGAAACCAGCGTCGACCCCGCTCCTCCGCCGGGAATTGAATCGACCGCTAGATTATTTGTACTTTCTCGATGCCAATTTGGCGTGATTCGGAACGTAATGGGAAAGTACGAAGGATTTTGCCAAATCGGTGAGTCCCGTTCGTTCCCCAGCTGATATCCGTTGTCGCGGAACACCTGACCGAA
>DASXMM010000511.1:0-4119 GCA_036495665.1 Candidatus Acidiferrum sp.
CATCCTGCGGCCAGCATTTCAGGATCGGAAAATCGAAGAGGTTGACGTCGTTGCCGTGATGCATCACTTCTTTGCACGCACCGGTTTTCACTGTTTTAGGGAAGAACGAGCCGAGTTCGGCCAGTTTCGGCAACATCTTGATCTTGTCGAAGAGGCCCTGCGGCGTTTCCATTTTCAGAAAGCCCTGAATGCGGGCCGCGACGTCGTCCAATGCTGCTACTTCAAACGCCAGCGACATTCGGCGAACGCTTCCGAAGGTATTCACGAGCAGCGGGACGCGGGAACCTTTCGGCTTTTCGAAGAGCAACGCGGGGCCAACGCTATCGGGCAGGCGGTTCTTGTCGCGCGCGATGCGCTGCGTCATTTCCGTGATTTCCAGAATGGGGTCAACTTCCGCGCGAATGCGTTTCAGTTCCCCTTCCTTCTCCAACTTCTGGACGAAGTCCCGCAAATCCCGATAAGCCACTCATTCCTCCCGCGTTCCCCGGAACAAGACTGTAACACGGCGTTCGCAGCGTATCTCGGGGAGACCATTCTCGTCCGCATCCGGTAGATGGGTGGCGATGGGTTACTGCACGTGGGCATCGAACACGCCGGTTTCGACATGGCCGGCACGTTTGATCTGTACAAAAATTCGGTACTCGCCGGGTTTCGGAAAGCCATAAGGAAAACTGACTTCTGGTTCGAGCGACGCGTTTGCCGCAGGCATCGCCATGCCCGGTGCCATCACGGCGCGAGTGTCGTCTGTTACTCGTCCGGAATTGGCCAGATCTAGCGCCGCCATCGAAACGGAGCCCGCGGGATGGATGTGGGCGAAGACGCTCATGTCGGAGTTAACGAACTCGGCGTGGCCAGCCATTCCCATGTAGGGCTCCACGTCTGTTGCCGGCTTCTCATCCTTGTCTTCAACTCGAAACCTGAAAACCATCGCGCTGTTTGCTAGCAGCGGCACAGTTTCCTTTTCCCAGACGACCCGGCCTCCGTCAGCAAGTTGCGCGACGGTTTCAGCGCTCGCTTGCGCCGTTAAAGGCGCGCCCGTCCAGGTCGAGTCATCACCCGCGAGGGGCTTCCCGTTGATCTGCGGCAAATCCACTTGCCCCACCAGCGTCCAGGGAAAACCGTCCTTGTCGACGACGTCCGCAAATACTTGGTAGCGGCCCGCGGGCATGTCTGGCAGATCATCGACGAACGTCTCGCCTGCGCGTTCGGGATGTAAGTGCCAGATGCGTTCCATTCCCGGCGTGCTGATCAAAAACAAATGCATTAGATGATTGTGATCGGGGATCACGTCTGCCATATCCACGGCCTTCGACCACGCCGGGTCTTGCCCCTTCGCACGAATCATCAGCCGGTTGCCATTTTCAAGCTGCGTCTCCGCCTGGGGCGATTTGAAGAAATTCACACCGCGCTTGTAGTTCGAGGCTTCCGCGCCCCACCACGCTTTGCCTAAGTAAATGATTCCGATGACGATCACCGCGGTCAGCACCATCACGATTCGCGCGCGGCGCACTTTCTGCGGTGATGGCATTTCCCCTGGTTCCAAATTTCCTTCCCGCGACGCTGCTCCTGCGATAAACACGAGGCCTACCGCCAAAAACAGCATCAATCCAAATAAGATCCCACCCAGCGATCGCTCCATTGGCAAAGTTCGCTGCGCGAACGCCGAAACAGGCACGGAAAGCTCTCCCTTACCTTTACTTCCTTCCACCGACACGCGCACCTTCAACGCGCCTGATTCCATCAGCCACAAACTGCCGGTAAAAAACTGTGGATCCTGCTTGGAACGTACCGTCACGTCCGGCGTTGGCGGGAAGTTTGACCCTGCGCCGCTCAGGCGCATCGGCACAATCTCAACCTTGTCCACGTCGTTGGCCGAGCTGCGCACATCGATTTCGGCGATTCCAGGAATGACCTGAGGAACTCGCACGGTTACATAGAGGTGATAAGGCCCAGCGTCTCCATCAAAGTACACGTCCGCGCTGCCCACGTGCGCGCTTACCGAAACCACAGCAGCCAACACCAATGGCAGGATCCCGATCGTCCGTCGACGCATGAATCTCCTCAATCCCATTCGCGTTCAAAATAAGCTGGATTCGCAAGAAAAGAAAACCGCGGAATCCGTGCTGCGCTCACCGCCGCATCCGCCGCATCCAATCGCCCCACGCGAACCCCAGCCGCGCCGTAATCACGCTGAACACCAGCGCGATCATCATTAATATCCAAAACCGTCCGCGCGTCTCCAAACCCCTGAACTGATATGGATCATAAAGAACCATCGCGGGATCAAAATAAGCAAAATAAGCCGTGCCAAAAAACCAATTGCGCGAGGCCGGCGACATCAAGAAATTCGCAAACGGCCACTGCACCGCCAGGAAGCTCAGTACAAACACCGGCCCCGTCACGAATGCCAGCTTCCATCTTCCCCACTCGCCCATCTTCCGCCACAAAAGATCCAGCACGATCGCCGGCGCAATCGACAGCAGCGGAAATCGCAGCGGTATCAGGTGCGTGATGTGCTGATAGACCGGCCCCAGCTTCGGCTCCGCTGGAAACAAAGGCAATATCCACTCAAACGCCAGCAAGAACGCCGTGTAAATCCCCGCGACCACCGTGCAGCCCCATCGCCACTGCGAGCCCCATGCCGGCGCGATCAGCACCGCGGGAATCGCAATCGCCACGGCCAAATAACACGCCGCGTTGTGCATCTCCGTCGGCCATGTGCTGCCGGTCAGAATCAATCCGATCTGCGCGATGCAGCCCGCTCCGATAAAAAGCAGAAGCCCGCCCAGCGTACGCCGCACGCCGTCCGAGGCGCGGTTCATCAATCCCGCCATCAGCGCCATCAACCCAATCTTGATCGCCAGGGAACCCAGCGAGAGCAGCGTATGCGGCGGACTGACTATCTTCACGTCCAATCCGTAAGCGTTGTGCCACCAATTATCGAACGGCGCCGACGTAAGCATCGCGACGCAGCCCCACACGGCAATGAACGCGCCGAGCGGCCCGCGAAATCTCCAAATTTTCACCGACGCTTCCTGCGTCGCCGTGTCGTGTCCAAATGTCGCCGTCAAGATCATGAAGGCGCACGCGATGCCCACCAGCACTCCGGTCATCTGAATCATGATGTGCGCGGGCGTCCAGAACGTGTCGCGCCCAATCGACATGTGCCACGAAATATCCCACGGGCCGCCAATCATCCCACAGACGACACCTGCAACCATGCACCAAATCGTCCACGGCACAGACTCCACGCGCGGGCTAATTCCAGTACCGACGCGCGCCGTATTCGGCGGTCTCGCAATATGCTGTCCGAATGGTATGGATTGTCCCATCGCGCCGAACCCCTCTGCCGCCACCACAGCGGCATTTCAACAGCAGTGTCGCGAGTCTACACCCCTAGTCTCTTCCCGCAAAATGTTCTGCAAAACGTTCTGCGAAACGGCTTATACTCCGCGTAAGCGGCGCCGCTCTCTTGTCCCAATTACGTACAGCATTCAGCTTTATTTCGTCGCCCGCAAAAGTACATGGAACTTTTGCCTCGGCGATTCGTTTATAGATTTAGCGTCACGCACGCGAACGCTTTCATTCTGCCGAACGTCCCGGGGGGCAACGATGTCCATGTTTCTGGCCCAAATGAAGCAAGTCTTCCGCCGCCTCGCACGCGCGCCGCTCTTCACCGCCATCACTCTCATTACCCTCGCCGCCGGAGTTGGCGGCAACACGGTTGTTTTCAGCGTTCTCGAAGGTGTCCTCCTCAAACCGCTTCCCTACCCCAAGCCCAATGAACTCATCGGCGTCTGGCATTCCGCTCCCGGCATCAATATCGCGGACCTCAACATGGCCCCGTCCAACTACTTTATCTATCGCGAACAGAATCAAACTTTCCAGGACCTCGGCGTCTATAATCGAGACGCCGTCAGCATTACAGGCGTCGCCCAACCCGAACGGCTCGACGCGCTCGACGTTTCCGACGGCATTATTCCGCTGCTTGGCATCCCTCCCATGCTTGGACGCTCGTTTACGCGCGAGGACGATTCCCCCGGTGGACCCGCAACCGTCATGCTCACCTACGGTTACTGGGAAAAGAAATTTGGCGGCGCCAGTTCGGTCATCGGCCAA
>DASXMM010000512.1:0-4846 GCA_036495665.1 Candidatus Acidiferrum sp.
AAACGCGCGCAAGTCCACGGCCACGTTGTCGAAACACAACATCGTTCCCTCGCGGCACAGTTTTCTCTGCATCGCGAGCGGAATATCGATCGCCGAAATGGTTTCCTGGAAAATCCGGCGGGCAAGTAGCTTTAGTTCCGCCATAGAGTCGCCGCTAAGAGAACGTCAACTGGCCTTTAAGACTTCCGGATTGAGCATATTGGGCGGCCGCTGCCCTTTGAACATTGCCACCACATTCTCCGCCGCCATGCACGCCATCTTCGTCCGCGTTTCAATCGACGCCGAAGCAATGTGTGGGGCGAGCACCACGTTTGGCCGCTTCAATCCCGGATGAATGAGTGGTTCATTCTCAAAGACATCGAGAGCCGCACCAGCAATCTTTCCGGCTTCCAGCGCATGCACCAGCGCCGCTTCGTCGACCACCGCTCCTCGTGAAGTGTTAATCAGGTACGCCGTCGGTTTCATCTTGCTAAATCTCGCCGCATCAAACATTCCGCGTGTCTCGGGCAAAAGCGGCACATGCACGCTCACAAAGTCCGACTCCGCCAGCAAACTGTTCATCCCGTGATATTCCGCCTTCAGTTCTTGCTCCACCGCCCCGGGTGCCTGAACCGCATCCGCGTAAATCACTTTCATCTGAAACCCAATCGCGCGCCGCGCCATGGCCCGGCCAATCCGTCCGAAACCCACGATGCCCAGCGTTTTTCCCCACACATCCGTTCCTACTAGCTGATCCAGGTCCCATCCGGTCCAGTTGCCGGAGCGCGCCAGCGCTTCGCCTTCCACCAGGCGCCGCGCCACTGCCATCATCAACGTCCACGCAAAATCCGCCGTCGTTTCATCCAGAACGCCCGGCGTGTTCGTCGCAACCACTCCGCGTTTCGTACAAGCCGCGACGTCGATATTGTCGAACCCAACCGCCACGTTCGCAGCGATGCGCAATTTCGGCGCGGCGTTTAGCAATTCCAGGTTCACTTTCTCCGTCAGCAGGCAGACCAATCCTTCTTTGTCGTTCACGCGCCGGAACAGTTCGTCCTTGGAAATGCGTTCCGGCTTCGTCCAGTACTCCGCGTCACATGCCGCGTTTAAAATTTCCTGGGCCGCAGGAAACAGGGGCCGCGTCGCCAGCACTTTCGGTTTCGCCATCGATCTCTCTTTTCTGCCTTACGTCCGCGCTTGTCCTCGCTCTGCGGATTTTGAGAAATCACACTAACACAATCGCCCACCTATTGTTTCGGCGCCGGGAGGCGCGTCTCGATGGTTTTCAGGCGGTCGGACATTTCTTGCAGCAGGTGCTCGACGCGGTCGAGGCGCTTCGCGACAGCGCCTTCGCTTTGATCGCTGGTGGATCCGGCGCCCGCGGATTCAGAAGATTCATCGTCACCGGATGCTTCGCCGCGAGGGTGGCGTTTTTCGCCGGAGGGAGCTTTCAGAGTCGCGATCTGCCGCTTGATCATGGGAACCATTTCGATGCTGAGGTCGTCGCTTTTGAGGAGCGCTTCGAGAGCGGGCACAGCGGTCGCGTCGCCACGAGCTCCTAATGCAAAGATGCTGGACATTCTCACGGGAAAGTGCGGCTCGCTTAGATAGGAGGCGATTTGGTTTGTGATTTCTTTGTTGTCTTTTTGCAAGCGAGCGAGGCTGGCGATGGCAGCCTGACGCGTCTCGATGGGCTTGCCGGGAGCGGCCCATTCTCGGAGGAGAGGGACGGCTTTGTCGTCACCGAGCGGGCCCATGGAGCGTAAAGCGGCGTTGCGGAGGAAGCCATCGGGAGAATCGGCGGCTACCGCAGCGTCGAGAGTGGCGAGAGCGCCGGGAGCTTTGAGGCGGCCCAAAGCTTGAAGAGCCGCGGCGCGGGCGCGATAAGAGCTGTCATCGCCGGCAATGGAGTTCAGCTTGGTGACGATGGCGGGATCATCCTTGAAATCCGCGAGAGCAGAGACGATACGATTGCGCATCCATGGTTCTTTCGCGGTGTTCAGCGCGTCGAGGAGTTGTTTGGAAGCGGCGGGGCCGCCGATTTGACCGAGAGCGTCGGCGGCGCTGGCGCTAACGCCCCAGGCTTTGTCATTAACGAGCGTGTTGCCGAGGGCGGCGACGACTTCGTCATCGCCTTTCAGTTTGCCGAGGGCGGTCACAGCGTCGGCGCGATCAGCGAATTCGGTGGCGTTCTTTAGCTGGTAGAGCAACTCTTTTTTCTCTTTGTGGAAGTCGGCGGATTTCAGAACGTGTCCTCCTTTGTCAAAGAGGACCATCAACGGAGCGCCATCCGCGTGAAATGTGAAAATCGCGGTGTCCTTCTCATTCGAGATCGTAATGGGGAAAAGCTTGGGGCCAGAGGCGGTAGTGATTTCAACATCGGTGGGAATGCGGAAAAGGCCGACATGGCCTTCGACCTTTTGCGTTTGCTTCACGGTCAGAGCGACTTCGTGTTTCGCGTCATCGTATTTGTAGCTGAGGTCGAACTTGGGAGCGCCGGCTCCGTAGAGCCATTGGGTGAAGAATTCGTCGACGTTCGCGTGCGTGGCTTCTTCGATGGCTTTTGCGAGATCGGCGGTGACGACGTTTTTGCCGCGATTCACTTCGAGATAGTGCTTGAGGCCCGCGTAGAAAGCGTCTTCGCCAAGTTGATGGCGGAGCATGTAGAGGACCCAGCCGCCTTTGGTGTAGGCGTTGCCGTCGAATTCACCAGAATCGTTGAAGTCGTGGCGGACGATGGGTTTGGTAAAGAGATTGGGATCGTCGAACCATTGGCGCGCGGCTAGCCAGCGTTCGTAGTCTGCTTGATCTTTGCCGAAATGCGATTCGCTCCAAACGGTTTCCATGAACGTGGCAAAACCTTCGTTGAGCCAGATGTCGCCCCAGTCTTTGCAGGTGACGAGGTCGCCGAACCATTGATGGCCGAGTTCGTGCGAGATGAGATCGTCCTGGCCGGTAAGAAATTCGGGGGCGAGCTTGGGATGTTGGAGAGAAGAGCTGGTGTTCGTGGTGGCGCTGGAGTTTTCCATGCCGCCCGCAACGAAATCGTCGACCATCGACTGCGCGTATTTTTCCCAGGGATACGCAACGCCTAGTTTTCTGCTGAAAAGGTCGATCATCTGCGGCGTGCGGGAATAGTTGACGGCGAGGCGGTCGCCACGGCCTTTGGGCGCGTAGTAGGTGACGGGCATACCGCGCCAGGAATCTTTAACTTCTTCCAATTCGCCGGCAACCACAGTGATGAGATACGTGGAGCTAGGGACGGATTCTCTCCAGGTCCACGTCTTCATGCCGTTTGCGGCTTGGGAGACGCTGATGAGCTTGCCGTTGGCGACGGTCAGCCAGTTGGCGGGAACGGTCAGAATGGTTTCGGTGGTGAGGCGGTCGTTCGGATAGTCGTAGGTCGGAAGGTAGTAGCGTGTGTCCTCAGATTCGCCCTGTGTCCAGACTTGTTTGGGGCGGTCGGGGTAGTCCTTATCGGGCAGGATGAAGTAAAGACCTTTGGTGGGCTTAGCTTCGTAGCGGATGTTGACGTCGAATTTCTCGCCGGCGTGGACGGCGGCGGTTAGCGGGATAATGAGCTTGTCGTCTTTGGTCTCGAATTTGGCGGCGGATTTGTCGACGGTGACGTTTTGGATGTTCAATCCGGCGGAGTCGAAGACGATTTTCGCGGTGGAGTCGCGGAGAATGGTGAGCGTGTGGGTGACGTCGCCGATGACCTTCTTCTCGTCAAGATCGAAGCGCAGGGCGATACGCGAGTGTTGCAGATCATAGTCGCGGCTGCGTGCATAGGGTTCGTCGGCGCGGAGATGCAGCGCGACGAAGAGAATCGCGAGCAGGCTGGCGACGGCTGCGAAGTTGGCGCTGCGGCGCACTTGGCTGCGCGCATTCGCGGAAGACGGGATGATCATGCGGATTGGCTCCTCTTGAAAGTGTGACCTGCGCGTTCGAGCGCCGCGATGGCCGCATCGAAATTTTCGGACGCGACAAGCAGGTAATCGGTGTCGAAAGTCGCGATGGTCAGCACACTGACACGCGCCGCAGCGAGCGGTCCCACGAGCGAGGCAAGTACGCCAACCTCCGACAACATAAATGGGCCGTGAACCTTTATGACGCGCCAGCCGCCCTGAAAGTGAAGACCCGCGGGAACGCGGGATTCTTCGACGATGATGGAAAGTTCGTCGGTGGTGCGAGTGATCGAGAAGAAATCACCTTGCACGGCCCATGCGGGAAGCGGATCTCTTTGAGAGAGGCCAACAATCGCATATTTTTCCGGAAATGTAGACAACTGCAAACGCCTAAGGGAAAGTGTCATTTCGCTAGAGGAGGCTCCTGATCATTCCGCCATCAACCGCGATGGATGTGCCGTTTACGTAGCTGGCACGATCCGAGGCGAGAAAAGTTACGACGGCGGCGAATTCTTGCGGCGTGCCGACGCGGCCTGCGGGGATTTGACGGGTCCAATCGGCAAAAATGCTTTCGGGCTGAGAACCTGTGCGCGCGGAAATGGTGGCGGCGAGATCATCGAGGCGAGCGGTGTGCGTGTAGCCGGGACAGACATTGTTGACGGTGATGCCGTGGGCGGCGTATTCGTTGGCAAGAGTTTTCGCGAGACCGGCGACAGCAGAGCGGATCGAATTGGAGAGGAGCAGGCCGTCGACCGGTTGTTTTACCGCGGAGGACGTGATGGTGATGAAGCGTCCCCACTTGTTTTTCTGCATGCGTGGAAGCGTTTCTTTGGCGAAGAAGGCGGTGCTCATCAGGAGGAGGTCGACGGCGGCACGCCAGTCTTCGGGATTTGTGTCCACAAACAATTTAGATGGCGGCCCACCGGAGTTGGTAACGCAGATGTCGATTCGGCCGAAGC
>DASXMM010000513.1:0-4387 GCA_036495665.1 Candidatus Acidiferrum sp.
ATCAACGGCCTTGAAGGAAGTGATGGTCTCCACGGCTTTGTTATCCAGCAGAGTGAAATCCTGCTGTTGAAGACCGCTGACCGGCGCCCCGGATTTTGGTGTGACGACCACATCCAGCGTGATCCCGCCGGTGCCGGGCTCCAGGAGCAGGCTTGGTTGTTGAGGTTGCTGAGCCGAAACTGCAGCGGTAAGCACAACAGGCGCGAGTACTAAAAACCAGCGACGAGCGGTTGCGAGCATAAGCTCCCTCCATCCGAAGGATTGGTCAGCAGGTCCCAGGGGAATTCGCGCCGCCGATTTGAGCGGCGCGAAGCACTACTTAAAATGACGCGAATCGCGGTTCGGGCAGGTACAGGCAGCTTATCACTTGTGAGAAGCAATTCTTTGGTAAGCGGACTGCATCCGTTGCGACCGTTTTCTTTACAACTCCAGTTCGGCGATCTGTTTTAAGAGGCGAACGAGAGTGTCGCGGTCTTTTTGTGTGAGCGCACGCCGGACTTTTTCATCGGCGGCTACGCGGGCTTCGATTAGGCGTTTTCTGTAGGCGGTGCCTTTGGGCGTTAGGCTAAGTAGGATCGAGCGGCCGGATTTGGCTTTTTTTTCGGCGATGAGCCGCTCGCGCACCATGGTCCTAATGGAGCGGTGGACCACCGTGCGATCGAGATTGAGCAGCGTGGCGATTTGATTTTGGTTGAGCGTAGGTGCGTCGCGGAACGTGGATAGGATGAAGCCACGGGTCGCCGAGCAATTTGTTTTTTTCTCGAGTTGCTTGCCCACGGAGAAGTAAGCTGCGGCAACGTGAGCCAGGACGGAGTCTTTCAGAATGTGTTGGGGGACTTCTTGTTTTGGGAAGATGGTCATAGGACGGTGACCGTGGCGTCGAGAGGGCGACGCCATTGCGCCGATTCGACGTAGCTGGATGATTTTTTGCCAATCGCGATGACCATCACGATTTCGTGATGCCGGGGCGAAAGGCCGAGAAATTTGCTCAGGCGGCGGCCGTCGAAGCCTTCCATCGGGCAAGTGTTGAGGCCCAGGGCTTCGGCGGCGATCATGAGATTTTCGCAGGCGAGGCAAGTGCCCTTCGTGGCCCATTTGAAAACCCCTTGGCGCGAGATGGGAGGCATGCCAAAGATTTTCCAAAAATTTACCAGCCGGAAGATGAGCCATTTCAGAGCGCCGAACAGATGGAAAGGGCCTGGAGCGAAGAGGATTCGGCCGATCTTCGCCGTGCGCTCGTAATCGCGGATCTTTGCGTCGCTGAAGCCGGTGGCGCGCATCCATTCCGATTGGCTTTGCGCGGTCGCCCGGAAGGATCCCACGTCGGCGACGGCAACCACCAACGCTGTCGCGGTTTCCGCGGGCTTCTGGCCGAGGCAGAGGTGCGAAACGGTAGCTTTTCCTTCCGGGGATTCCACCCAATAGAAGCGATACGGCTGCATGTTGAAGCTCGACGGGGCTTGGCGTGCCGCGCCGAGGATTTGCTCGCGGATCGCTGCCGGGATTTCCACTGGGTCGAAGGACTTAACGGCCCTTCGTTGGAAGATGGCTTCAAGGATGTGACTCATGATTCCCTCCATGTTGCCATTACAACATATTTATGTTGCTAGCGCAACATGAAATAAAAGAGGCCGCGGCGCGGTGCGGTTTCGCGATTGGCTGCGGGATCGCGAATCAGAATCGGAGGGCCGCGGCGGTCAGGAAAGGTCGTTCAGGAGCGATTGCATTTCGGAGCGGGCGTGGTCGTCGTGTTTTTGGGAGGCGGCGGCGATGCCGGTGGTCAGCACTTGGCGCGCCTCAGCGGCGCGCGATTCGCGAGCCAGGAATTGCGCGTACATCAGATAGGCGGGGATGTAATCGGTGTGGTTGTTCAGCAGGGCGCGAAAGTGCGTGTCGGCGGCCGCGGGATCGCCGCTGTTCACGCACTCCATGGACAGCGCGTATAGGGAGAAGGGATCGTTCGGCTTTTGGGCTACGAATGATTCCAACATTTCGCGCCGGCTTTTCTTTTGGTCGGGCATCGGTCTCTCTTCCCCGTAATCTCTACGAGCTCAGCAAACTCTGCGTAAATCTTTTCTCTTTTGTTCTTCCTCTTCTTCAGTCCGCCCGCTTCTTGCCGTAGCGCAAAGCCAACCGTACCTCTCTTCGCTTCGCCGCCTCGCGATACCTCCGCCTCTCCTCCGCTGTCTTCACAATCAGAGGCGCCACGGTCTTCGGCTGCTTCGTAAACTCATCGATCGCCACGAACGTCACATACGCTGAAGTGGTGTGCTTGCGTTCCCCAGTCATCGCATTTTCAGAATAGACCTCTACTCCGACCTCCATCGAAGTACGAAATACGCGATTGACCTGCGACTTCAAATTAACGATTTCCCCTAAATTAATCGGGTTACGAAAATCAATCGAGTCTACCGATGCCGTCACGACGTAACTATTCGAGTGACGATGCGCCGCCATCGCCGCCACCATGTCGACCAAATGCATCACCTGCCCGCCCAGCAATTTCCCCAGTGGATTCGTCTGCGCCGGCAAGACAATCTCGGTCATCTCCGACACCGACGCACTCACCGGCTTGCCCTTCAACTTCTCGCCCATCTCGTCCACACTCACGCTCGTTTTATTCCTCGCCATTTTTTCTCCGCGCTGCCGCACAACGATTTCCGCCCAGTTCTTCGCCGGGAACTCCGTGCCCTCAGTCTAAGATATTTTCCTTTTTTCTTTCGACCTTCAGCGCCCCACAGAGGAGCGCCTCGCGCGTTCCGCCCGGGCAAGTCGGGGCGCAATGAGAATAACATCGGCGCCTCGCCAAGTTGGGAGTGTATTGCGCCCTACAAGCGGGATCAGGGAGAAGGATTGGCGTCGGGCGACGGGCCTACGTAGATCGGCGTGGTGGTGGGCCAGTGGCTGCCGCCTTCGGGTTCTTCGGTGATGGCCAGGGCTTTGGTGGCGTCCATGGACTCCGGTGGATTGGATACGACCATGACGAATTTTCCGTTGGCGTCGGGCCACGTCATCATGGACGGCATGGGCTTGGCGCCTTTTTCTTTGGGAATGAACCACAGTTGCAAAACGTGGTGCGGAGCGGGCATGGGAATTTTGTCGCCCATCACTACAATGCCGAGTTGCGGGTGCCACTTGGCTTCGAGTTGCGGACCTTGCTTGTCGCTGCCGGCCATGGGGATTTTTATAGATGTGGGATCCATCAGGATCATGGCTTCGCGCTTGGCCATGGCTAGCTGCTCTTCGGTTTTTTGGCGCTCCTGGAAGAGCTGAGCGGCGCGCTCGTCGGCTTGGCGGATTTCGTCGTGGAGGCGGCGCGCGTTCCATGCGGAGTAAATCGAGAAGATGAGAAGCGCGGCTACGCCTGCCAAGAGCCACAAGGGAATCGCGGGCTTGGTCGAGATGACGTGGGGTTTGGCCTGCGCGTCCGCTTGGGCTTCGGCGCGGACCGTTTGCATGAGGCGGCCTTTGAGCATGTCTGACGGAGCGGCTTCGGGAGCGACGTAGGCGAGTTGACTGACCAGCCAGCGGGCTTCTTCTACGGCCTTGGCGCAAGCCTGGCAGCCGGTCGCGAGATGAGCTTCTAGCGCGGCGCGCTCTTCGTGATCGAGCGCACCTAGAGCGTAGGCTTCGATTAGCTCGCGGAATTGGTCGCAGTTTTTCACGATGTTGCCTGCAATCCTTCTTTCAAACGAAGCAAACCGTTTCGTATCCAGCTCTTTACTGTGCCGAGCGGTTCTTTCAACGTTGCGGCAATTTCGGAATGGCTCAGTCCTTCAAAGTACGCCAGCTCGATGGCGCGTTTTTGCTGCGGACTTAGCGACGTCATGAGAGCGCGGACGCGTTCGGCGCGGCGTTTTTCGTCGAGGGCTTTCTCGTAGTCAGGCGCCACGACGACGCTTGGCAGTTCGTCCGGTTGATCTTCGCGGCGGCGCTGGCGTTCGCTCTTGAGGCGCAGATGATCCAAGGCGCGGTTGCGCGCCATGGTGCAGAGCCACGGGACAAATGGGCCGCGGGAGGCGTCGTACTGCGCGGCGTTGCGCCAGAGTTGCAGGAAGACATCCTGGACGACTTCTTCGGTGGTCGAGGCCTGCTGAAGAATGCGCAGGACCAGGCCGTAGACGAGGCGCGAGTGACGATCATAAAGCTGTTCAAAGGCGCTCACGTCTTTTTGAAGAAGGCGCGTCATGAGCGTCGCGTCCGGCGACACTTCGTGGGGGCCACTAGATGTGAAAGCCGCCAGGAACACGAGAGTCGGCTTCTTCTCTCCTCCAAAGACTATACGGCAAAAACCTTAGAACGGATGCGTAGTCCGTGATCCGTGTCCCGTGATCCGTAGTTGTGGCGGCTTACAGTCGACCACCAACCCTTGCAGGGTTCAAGAGTT
>DASXMM010000514.1:0-11307 GCA_036495665.1 Candidatus Acidiferrum sp.
ATGGGCATTTTCACGTGGCTTTTCCGCGGCGAAATGGTCGATAAAACACTCCACTATCAATTTTTGGTTCCCGTCAGGAAAGAAGTTCTGGTCGTCGGAAAATTTCTTGCCGGCGCCGTCATTTCCATTGCGCTCTTCGAAGCGGCCGTCCTCGCTTGCTTTTGTTTAACCTATGCGCGGTTTGGCGCAGCCGGCAGTTCCTATGTTTTCGAGGGCCCCGGCCTCATCCAGTTGGGCGCCTATCTTCTTACGACGGCTCTGACCTGTCTCGGCTACGGCGCCGTCTTTCTCGCGCTCAGCCTTCTCTTCAAAAACCCGATCATCCCAGGCGCTATCTTAATGGGCTGGGAAACCGTCGCCCCGATTTTCCCCTCCTGGGCCCAACACCTCAGCGTTACTTTTTATCTGAAGCATCTCTGCCCCGTGAAACTTCCCGTCGAAGGCCCTCTGGCAATTTTCACTGTCGTCGCGGAACCCGTCGCTCCGTTCATCGCCATCTCCGGCTTGCTCTGCCTCACCGTCGCGATCCTCGTCGTCTCCTGCTTCCTCATCCACCGCCTCGAAGTCACCTACACGGCTGAGTAACGACTACCAGACTTTCGGGCGGCCTACTGCGCACTGTAAGGCGCTGAGTCGTTGGACCCGGAAGCAAAAGCGGCAGGCGGGCAGCCGCACTCCAAACTGAGGTCGCCCTCTCCGCACGCGGCCGCCCTATATTTTTTCTCCGTCAGATTGCCCTTTTGTCCTGAGTTTTCGGAAGGATCAAACCTCGGGATCGGGTACGAGTTTATCGCCATCTCAAAGGAGGGAATATGAAGAAGCTATTTGTGTTCGCGGCTCTGGTCCTAGCGGCTCCGTTGCATGCGAAAGACAAGCCAGTCTACGAAAAGGGCGTTCTGCTGCAAATGGAATCGTCTTCCTGCGGCTATTCTGAGAAGGACAACAAGACTCTAGCGGGAGAGATTCTGGGCACCGACGATCAGCATAAGAAAACGCAACAGGTTCTCTGCCAGGAATACACTTTGCAAACGGATCGCGTCACATACCGCATCCGCCCCAAGGACGATAAGCACCCCGCGCTTCTGCCTATCGGCGAGACGGCGTTGTTCCGTATCCACAAAGACAAGCTCCTCCTCCGCGTGATCGAGTCGGATGACAAAGAGCGGGAGTATCTCGTCATTTCCATGACGCCGCGCACGGACGACGCGAAGGATCAGCCCGTCTCCGCGCACGCTGTTCGCTCGAGTTTCCCCGCGGTGCCACACGCCAGGGGCCCCTACTGAGAGCGGCCTGCGAATTTGAGAGCTTCCCACCGCAGGCCGCTCTCCTGTACGAATGGCCAGTCAGTTCCTACTCGTCATTATCTTTCCTGCGCCAAACGATATGTCCGTCTTGTCCGTCTCGACCCCTTAACAGACCATGTACAATGGGGTGGAAGGCCCACCCCTGGCTCATAGCATGACGCCTCTTCTTACTGTCGAGAATCTCCAGGTCTCTTATTCCGCCCGCACGGGCGAAGTCTGCCCTGCTCTTGCTGGCGTCAATTTCGGCCTCGCGCCGGGAGAAATCCTCGGCGTGCTTGGCGAGTCGGGTTCGGGCAAAAGCACGCTGGCGGCTTCCCTACTCCGCCTTCTTTCGTCCAACGGGAAAGTCGAAAAGGGATCGCTCCTGTTCGAAGGAAAAGATCTGCGCGAAGCCAATCATCAGGATCTCCGGAAAATCCGCGGCGGCCGCATCGGCCTGATCCTGCAAGAGCCCTCCTCTTCGCTTCACCCAACCATCCGGATCGATCAGCAGGTAGGCGACGTCCTGGCCGCGCACGAATTCTTGGATCGGCGCGCTCTGGACGAGAAAACAAGCCGCCTCCTAGCGTCGGTATTTCCCACCGACGCCGAACGCATCGCGCGCTCCTATCCGCACGAATTGAGTGGCGGACAACGCCAGCGCGTCCTAATCGCGCAAGCAATCGCCTGCCGTCCAAGCCTCGTTGTCGCCGACGAGCCCACGGCTTCGCTCGACCCCACAACGCAACATGAAATCTTGCAACTCTTTCGCACGCTCCGGCAAAAACTCGGCCTCGCGATCATTTTCATCACCCACAATCCGGCGTTACTCGCAGAATTCGCGGACCGCATCCTCGTGCTCTACGCCGGACGAGTCGCTGAAATAGGCCCCGCTGCGCAGGTCCTCACCTCGCCGCAGCATCCCTACACAGCCGCATTATTGCGATGCCTCCCCGCGCCCATCGACACAGAGCGCATCGCGCGCCAGGCCAGGCTGAACGTAATCGGCGGTGATCCTCCCGACCTCTCCTTGCATGCAAGAGGCTGCCAGTTTGAGCCGAGATGCATGGAAAAAATGGAAGTCTGCAAATCCAGCGAGCCTGCGGCAGAAGAAGTAAGCAACCTGCATGAAGTTTCCTGTTTCAAATTCGCTGGATGACCATGATCGAGAAAAACCCATGCAGCCGCTGTTGAAGGTTGAAAATCTGGTGAAGCACTACGCGCCGCGAAACTCTCGCAGCAGTTCGCGAGAGCACCTCACCGCGCTCGACGGCGTGTCTCTCTCCATCGCCCCGCAAACCACTCTCGCTCTGGTCGGCGAATCCGGTTCAGGGAAAAGCACGCTAGCGCTCTGCATCGCCTGCCTCGAACCCCCGACATCCGGCAGCATCTGGTTCGAAGGTATCGATGTCGCGGCACTCAATAAAAATAGTCAGCGACAACTCCGCCCGCAAATCCAACTCGTCTTTCAAGATCCCGCAGCGTCACTCAATCCACGCTGGACCGCACTCGACCTGATCACCGAACCACTCGTGATTCAACGCCGTTTCAGCAAAGCGGAACGCACGCTCCGAGCGCTCAAACTCCTCGATCGCGTCGGTCTCCCCCGCAAACTCGCTGCCCGCCGCGCCGACGAACTCAGCGGTGGCCAAAAACAACGCCTCGCGATCGCCCGCGCTCTCGCGCTCGGACCAAAGCTCCTCGTGCTGGACGAAGCACTCTCCGCCCTCGACTGCTCCGTGCAAGCCCAAATCTCCAATCTCCTGCTAGATCTACAATCCTCTCTCGGCCTGACCTACCTCTTCATCACCCATGATTTTGCAATGGCCGCCCACGTAGCCGATCAAATCGCCGTCATGCACCGCGGCCGCATCGTCGAGTCCGGCCCCACAGAAACAATTCTTCACAAGCCAAGCCACCGGACCACGCGCTCCCTGCTCGCCGCAACACCTCGCCCCCTCGAACCGCAACACTCGCACGCTCTGGTGAACGCCTGATGCGCTATCTCCTCCGCAGAGCACTCCACGCCGCTTTCCTTCTCTTCGGCGTCTCTCTTCTCACGTTCTTGTTCTCGGCCTTGACGCCCGGGAGTTATTTCGACGAAATGCGCCTCAACCCGCAGATCGCCCCAGCCACCATCCTCGCCCTACGCGCGCAATATCAACTCGACCGCCCACTTCCCGTGCGCTATCTCCACTGGCTTACTGCCGTTGCGCATGGCGAACTAGGCTTCTCCTTTGCCTACAACAGCCCCGTCGCCCCGCTTCTCTGGACACGCGCGCGAAACACTCTTCTTCTCACCGTAACGGCAATGCTCCTCGCCTGGCTCGTCGCACTTCCCCTCGGCATCTGGAGCGCCGCGAAATTCGGCCGCGCCGCCGACCGCATCGTTTCCTCGGCCACCGCCGCTCTACTGGTCGTCCCCGATCTAGTCCTAGCCCTCGGCTTGCTGATTCTTGCGGTGCGCACAGGCTGGTTCCCGACCGGCGGCCTGGTCTCCGTCGGATTTGATGCACTATCCCCGCTCCAAAAGTTCCGCGACCTCGTGCTTCACATGACCTTGCCGGTCGCAGCGCTAGCGCTCGCCGCTCTTCCGACGCTCATCCGCCACATCCGCGCGTCCGTCGCCGAAGCCCTCGAAGCCCCCTTCATCCGCGCCGCCGTCAGCCACGGAATCCCCCATCGCAAACTTCTCTTTGGCTACGCCCTTCGCGCCGCCGCGAATCCCCTTATCGCGCTTTTCGGCTTCAGCGTAGGCACGCTCTTAAGCGGCTCTTTACTAGTCGAGGTCGTCATGAGCTGGCCCGGCCTCGGCCCACTCCTCCTCGAAGCCATCCTCGCCCGCGATCTCTATGTGGTGCTTGGCGGAGTCCTCTTCTCCATGATTTTTCTGGTCGCTGGCAATCTCTTCGCCGACGTTCTCCTCTTCTGGGCCGACCCGCGCATCCGCATCGAAGCGAGCCCCAAATGAGAATCTCGCGCAACTTCACAAACTGGCTCGTCTTCCTCGTGGTTCTCCACGTCATTATCGCCGCTGCGGGATTCTTCGCTCCCTACGATCCCGTCGAGCAAGACCGCGACCACCCTTATCTCCCGCCAATGCACATCCACATGATGGACGCGCAAGCTCATTTCCACTTCCGCCCATTCTTCTATCCGGTTCGCCTGCGTGAGGGTTCCTTCGATCAATACGAAGAAGACACCGCGCATGCAGTCCCGCTGCACTTTTTCACCCACGCTGCTCCATATCGTTTGCTGGGCATCCCATCCCGCCTGCATCTTTTCGGCGCCGCCGACGCCCGCGTCTACCTACTCGGCAGCGACGCCTACGGCCGCGACCAACTCTCGCGCATTCTCTACGGCGGACAAATCTCTCTCCTCGCGGGCCTCCTTGGCGCTGCAGTTACTCTGTTCCTCGGCGCTCTCATCGGCATGGCCGCGGGCTATTACGGCGGCTGGCGCGACGATATTCTGATGCGTATCGCCGAGCTTTTCCTCGCGCTCCCATGGCTTTATCTCCTCTTCGCTCTGCGCGCGTTCTTGCCGCTCGCAGTCAGCCCCATCCAAGCCTTCCTTCTCGTAGTGATCGTCATCGGCATGGTCGGCTGGGCCCGCCCGGCTCGCCTCGTCCGTGGAGTCGTCCTCAGCGTCAAAGAACGCGATTTCGTCCGTGCCGCCCGCGGCTTCGGCGCCTCAGACTTCTACCTGCTGCGCCGCCACATTTTTCCGGAGACAGCCAGCGTGCTGCTCACGCAAGCAGCGATACTGGTTCCCCAGTTCGTCCTGGCGGAAATGACGCTCTCCTTCCTGGGCCTCGGCGTGCCCGAACCGATGTCCAGTTGGGGAAATCTCCTCGCTACGCTCCAGCAATACAACGTTCTGGTTTCCTATTGGTGGATGTACCTGCCCGCTCTGGCAATCGTCCCGTTCTTTCTTGGATACCTCAGCCTCGCAAGTGCATTGCGGCATCGCATCGGCGCATACAAGATAGGAGAAACGCTCGAGACGGAAGACAACAGTAGCTGGAGCCGCACGTGAGAAAACAACGCCACTCCCGGTGCTGGCGCTTCGCCTTCAGCTCTATCTTTCTAGCGAGCGCTTTAGTCGCGGCTCGACCCGCAACTGCAAACGCATTTCCGGAACCCCAGCAGGCAACCGCGAAGGAAGAACTGCTGTCGCTGCCTGGCGAAATAGGCCATTTAGGCGGGCGCCTGGTCGTTTCTCTCCGCACCGAACCTAAAACTCTAAACCCGCTAACCGCAACCGACAGCCCATCCCGCGAGGTCATCAGCGCGATGCAAGCCGACCTCGTACATATCAACCGCGGCACGCAACTCACCGAGCCCGCGCTCGCTAAATCCTGGAAAATCTCGCACGACGGACTTCAGTACACTCTCACCCTGCGCCACGGCTTGCGTTTTTCGGATGGCCATCCCCTCGATGCTGACGACGTCCTTTTCTCTTTCCGCGTCTACCTCGACGAGGCGGTTCACGCGCCCCAACGCGATTTGCTGATTGTCGGCGGAAAGCCCATCGCAGTCCGAAAGGTCGATCAGCAAACGCTCATTTTCCAATTCGAAAAGCCCTACGGCGTCGAGGAACGACTTTTCGACGGCCTCGCCATCCTGCCGCGACATCTCCTCGAAAAGCCCTATCAAGAGGGAAAGCTCGCTCAACTCTGGACGCCGTCCACTCCTGCCAACGAATGGGCCGGCCTAGGTCCGTTCCGCCTGAAAGAATACGTCGCAGGCCAAAAACTAGTCCTCGAGCGTAATCCCTACTACTGGAAGACCGACACCAAAGGCAATCGCCTCCCCTATCTCGACGAACTCGTCTTCCTCTTCGTCCCCAACGCCGACGCCCAAGTCCTCCGCTTCCAATCCGGCGAGACAGACATCATCACCCGCCTCAGCGCCGAGAATTTCTCTGTCCTCTCGCGTCAACAGCGTGGCGACACTATGGCCGACGTGGGCCCCGGGCTCGAATATAACTTCCTCTTCTTCAATCTCAACGATCTTAGCGACAAATCCTCGGAGGATCTAAACCGCAAACAAAAATGGTTCCGCGACGTGAAATTTCGGCGAGCCGTCTCCGCCGCCGTCGACCGCGAAGCCATCGTCCGCCTCGTTTATCAAGGCCGCGGCGCCGCGCTCTGGGGCCCAGTCACGCCCGGTGACCGTCGGTGGGTCAACACGGCAATCCCGCATCCGCCGCGTTCGCTCGAGCGCGCACGCGCCCTTCTTAAAGAAGCCGGCTTTTCCTGGTCCAACGGTCCAAATGGCGAATCCACCCTCATCGCCCCGGACGGCAAGCCCGTTGAATTCTCCATCCTAACCAGCTCTTCCAGCGCCGAGCGTACTAAAATGGCCACGCTCCTCCAGGACGATCTAAAGCAGCTCGGCATTCGCGTCCAAGTCGTGCCCATCGAATTCCGCTCTCTGATCGATCGCGTCACCCAAACCAAGGAATACGACGCCTCCCTCTTCGGCCTCGCAAGTTTGGACGCCGACCCCAATCCCGATCTCAACGTCTGGCTCTCGAGCGGCGGCACGCATCTCTGGAATCCCTCGCAAGCGCATCCCGCCACTGCATGGGAAGCCGAAATCGACCGTCTCATGGAGCAACAGCTCGCAACGCCCGGCTACCAGCAGCGCAAAAAACTGTACGACCGCGTCCAGGAAATCCTCGCCGAACAACAACCCATGATTTTTCTCGCCAGCCCCGACATTTTAGTCGGCGCAAAAAATTCCATCGGCAACCTCCATCCAGCCGTTCTCGAGCCCTACGTCCTCTGGAACGTCGAGCAACTCTACTTCCGCACCGGCCCAGAGAGCGCCAACCGATGAGCCCGGTCATCGAAAAATCCGCCACGAAACCACCGCGCGTATCGAGCGATGAGCTACTCGTAAAAAATTGCCTCGCGGGAAACGAAGAAGCCTGGTCTCAACTCATTGAAAAATACAAAGCCCTCATTTATTCGATCCCCGTGAAATACCGCTTGCCTCCCCACGAAGCCGCCGAAGTCTTTCAAGCGACCTGCGTCGAGCTTCTCAAGCGTCTCCCCGAACTCCGCGAACCGCGCGCCCTTCCAAAGTGGCTCATGCAAGTCGCTCACCACCAGTGCTACCGCTGGAAGCAGCAACAAAACCGCACGGTAAGCCGCGACGCGGACCTCGACCTGCCGGAGGCGCAGACTCCCGCCATCGCCGAAACGCTTGTCCAGCAAACGCAAGAAGAACAAATGCTGCGCGACGCCATGGCCGCCCTCTCGCCGCAATGCCGCCGTCTCGTCCACCTCCTTTTCTTCGAGACTCCCGCGCGCCCCTATAGCGAAGTCGCCGCCGAATTGGGCCTCGCCGTCGGTTCCATCGGCTTTACGCGCCAAAAATGCATGGAGCGCCTGCGCCGCCATCTCACCGATTTGGGATTCGACTGATGCCCGCCGCACTCACGAAGGCCCCCGTCGAAGAACTTCTCCTTCAACTCGCATCCGTTGAAAATGATGCTGGGCGCCGCAAATTTCTGACGCGCCACAAATCTCTACTGCGCAGCGAGGTCGTCAAGCACCTCGCGGATCTGGTGGTCGAAAAAGTCCGCGTGGACACTAAAGAAGCCCTGCGCCTTGCGGACGCCGCCCTGCTCATCGCCAGGAAACTCCGAAAAAAAGAAGATCTGGCGCTCGGACTGCGCGCGAAAGCGAACGCTCTATATGCTTGCGGAGATAACGCCGCCGCGGTTGAACAGCACGAAAAGGCGGTCCAACTTTACGAATCGCTGGGTATCGAGAAAGAAGCCGCGCGCACCCTGAGCAGCTCTATCCAACCTCTAATCCTGCTAGGAGAATACGACAAGGCGTACAGCGCGGCCGCGCGGGCCAGAGAAATCTTTACTCGTCTCAACGAGCCGTGGCGTCTTGCACGTGTCGAAATTAATGCTGGCAACATTTTTCACCGCCAGGATCGCTTCGAAGAATCCATCGCTCACTATGAGCGCGCCTACCAGGGCCTCCTTCCATATAAGGACGCCGAGGGGCTTGCGGTTGTGCTCAGCAACATGGCCATGTGCCTGATCAGCTTGAATGATTTTCCACGGTCGCTAGAGTGCTATCAGAAAGCCCGGGAAGAGTGCGAGCGGAATGGCATGCCGCTTCTTCGCGACCAGGCCGACTACAATATCGCCTACCTCTACTATTTTCGCGGCGAATACAGCCGCGCCATCGAAATGCTCTTCGCCACGCGCCGCGCCTGCGAAGCATCCGGCGACGCCTATCATTTCGCCCTCTGCCATCTCGATCTTTCTGAAATTTATCTTGAACTGAACCTCAGCGAAGAAGCCCGTGAAATGGCCCACGAAGGTTTTCTTCGTTTTGAAAAACTCGGCATGGGCTACGAAGCCGCAAAAACGCTTGCCAACGAGGCCATGGCGTATGGCCAACAGGGAAGAACGGTTCACGCCATCGAGCGCTTCACCAAAGCGCGCGAAATGTTCGCCGCGGAAAAAAACCTCGTCTGGCCCTGGCTCCTCGATCTCTATCAGGGCCTCCTGCTTTTCCACGAAGGGCGTTACTTCGAGGCCCGCCGCCTGTGCGCCGGCGCCGCGGCGTTCTTCGATAATTCGGCGCTCGACGGCAAAGCCGCCCTGACGCATCTCTTGCTCGCACGCATCGCTCTAAAAGTAGAGGATCCCGCCGCCGCGGAATCCGAAACCAACGCAGCTCTCGCCAGAATCTCGGGGCTCCAATCGCCGGTCCTCGCCTACCAAGCGCATTTTCTCCGCGGCCAACTCGCCCAAACCCGCGGTGACCGCCCGGCCGCCTTCAGCGCTTATCAAGAAGCGCGCAAATCCCTAGAAGCCCTCCGCAGCCGTCTCCACGCCGAAGAACTGAAAATTTCTTTCGTAAAAAATCGCCTCCAGGTCTACGAAGCGCTGGTCGATCTGCATCTAAGCGGCGATGGCGGCGACTCGTCCGCTGCCGAAGCCTTCGCGTGTATCGAAGCCGCCAAATCCCGCAGCATGACCGAAATGATCTTCCAGAGCGGCCAAAGCCTACCCCTCGGCGACGCCGGTCAAAGTGAACTCGTCCGCCGCATCCGTGATCTTCGCGAAGAACTCAACTGGTATTACCACCGCATCGAACTCGAGCAACTTCGCCCCGAAGACTCCGCCACTCGCCTCCAGCAACTCCAGGAAAAAGCTCTCTCCCACGAAAACGAGCTCCTTCGCACCCTCCGTGAACTCCCCGCCCACGAGCGCGAAAACGCCACGCTGGAAGCGCCCGCAGATTTTTCTCTCGAAAAACTCCAAGCCGCCATCCCTGTCGACGCTGCCCTCATCGAATACTGCTCAACCGGCGACCGCCTCGTTGCCGCCATAGTCACCCGCAACTCCATCGAGATCAAGCCCATCACCGTTTTCTCCCGCGTCCTCCATTTCCTTCACCTCCTCCGCTTCCAACTCTCCAAATTCCGCATGGGCACCACTTACACACAACGTTTCGCCCAGCCATTACTCCAAGCCACGCAAAGCCATCTCGAAGCCCTCTACAACGAGCTCGTCGCCCCGCTCGCTCATCATCTCCCAGTTCAAAAACATCTCATCTTCGTCGCCCACGGTCCCCTCCACTTCCTCCCCTTCCATGCCCTCAAAACCGGCGACTCCTACCTCTGCGATACCCACACCGTCTCCTACGCCCCCAGCGCCACCGTCTTCGCCCTGTGCCAGGAGAAAGCCCCTAGCCACGCCACCGCCTCCCTGGTTATGGGCGTCCCCGACGCCCGCGCCCCCGAAATCTTCGCCGAGGTCGAATCCGTAAACGCCATCCTCCCTGACTCAAGCCTTTTCGTCGGCGACCAAGCCACCACCGCAATCCTCAAGACCAAAGGTTCGCAAAGCGCGCTACTCCACGTCGCCACCCACGGCACTTATCGCCAGGACAACCCCATGTTCTCTGGCATCCGCCTCGGCGACGGCTACCTCAACCTCTATGATCTTTACCAAATGCGCCTCTCCGCCCGTCACGTCACCCTAAGCGGCTGCGCCACCGGAATGAACTTCGTTGCCGCTGGTGACGAACTCCTCGGACTCCAGCGCGGCCTTTTCTGCGCGGGTGCGTCGTCACTGCTCCTTTCCCTCTGGGACGTCCACGACAGCAGCACCGCCCAGCTAATGCAAACCTTCTACAAGGGCTACATAGCGACCGGAAACATGGCCGCCTCTCTTCAATCCGCCATGAACCAGCTCCGCCAGCAGAATCCTCACCCCTATTTCTGGGCTCCCTTCATTTTGGTTGGCCAACTAACTGTAAATACAAGACTTGAGTAAAATCGCCCCACCTATATTTCTGACCACCCCACCCTCCCTTATGCGCTGAGGGTATTGAATAGCTGCCACCGCTGGGGAGCGACGGCAAACAAGGAAAATGGGGGAACGGATATGAAGCACTTTTCAGCAGAGGAGTGGGTCAACTTCGTGAGTCAAGTACTCGCAGCCGATCAACGGGCCGCCATGCAAAAACATCTCGCCACCGGTTGCAAGCAATGCAAGGAAACAGTCTCGCTATGGCAAAAGGTCAGTAAAGCGGCAGCCGCGGAAGCGGATTACCAGCCCTCGCCGGAGACCGTGCGCCTAGCCAAAGCAGCCTTCGCGACGTCTGGCTTGGCCCGGTCGAAAAAAGCCTCGCAAAGTCTGATCGAAGTGCTCTTCGACAGCTTTGCGCAACCGGCCCTGGCCGGCGCTCGCTCCGTCGTAATAGGAACAAGACAAATGCTTTATAGAGCGGACCCCTACCAGATCGACATCCAGATCGAGCCCAAGCCGGGCACCAACCGCCTCGTCATCACCGGCCAACTGCTCGACCTAAGCAACCCCGACGTTATCGGGCAGAACATTCAAGTGACCCTCTCGAACCACCGCGGTCACAGCGTAATTGCCTCAACAAACCAATTTGGCGAATTCTCCGGCGAACTCGAAAACTCCGGCGATCTCGAGCTTTCGATCCCCGGCCAGGCAGACCAGTCCATCTTAA
>DASXMM010000515.1:0-3270 GCA_036495665.1 Candidatus Acidiferrum sp.
GAAACACGGAATCCATCGGATCGCCGAAATGGCGAATGTCTCCATCGGCACCGTGGATCGCGCGCTCCACGGCCGCGGCGGCATCAAAGAAGCCACCCGCAAACGCATTCTGCAAATCGCCCAGCAAATCGGCTATTCGCCCAACCTCGCCGCGCGCGCTCTTTCTGTCGCGAAATCTCGCGTGCGCATCGGCGTCTGCATCCCCAAAGAAATCCACTTTTTCTATGATCAGCTCTGGGGCGGAGTCCGCGACGAAGCGCGCCACCTCGAGCAGCTTGGCGTCGAGTTCGAAAACCGCCCCGTGCAAACTCTGGGCGAAGGGGACATCGAGGCCTTTAAGGAACTGCTCGACCTCCGCGTCGATGGAATTGTCTTAACCGCTGGCAGCCCGAAAGAATTAACGCCGCTCATCAACGAGGCCGAAGCAAACGGCGTCCGTGTGGTCTGCGTCTCCACCGATGCTCCCGAGAGCCGCCGCTCGAGCATCGTCTGCGTCGAGCCCCGCCTGAACGGCTGCCTGGCCGGCGAGCTGATGGGCAAGTGCCTCCCGCCCGGTTCCAAAGTCGCCGTCGTAGCAGGAATGCTCTCCACCGAAGACCACCGCAAAAAAACCGACGGTTTCTCCGAAGGTTTCCTCCGTCACTGCCCCGAGGGCAAAATCATCAGCGTCGTCGAAGGCCACGAAGACGAAGCAGAAAGCTTCCAAAAAACTTCCGACCTCCTCCGCCGTTTCCCCACGCTCGACGGCATCTATGTCAACACCGTCAACTGCCTCCCCGTCTGCCGCGCTCTCGGCACGCACGGTTTCGCAGGCAAAGTAAAACTCATCACCACGGATCTATTCCCGGAAATGGCCCCCTACTTCCAAAAAGGAATCATCACCGCCTCCATTTACCAGCACCCTTACCGCCAGGGCCAAATCGCCGTCCGCCTACTCGCCGACAACCTCACCAACAAAACTCATCTCCCTCCCGCCGCGCACCTCAGCCCCGGCGTCGTCATGTCCTCAAACCTCCATCTCTTCCGCGAAATCCGCCAGGCCGACGCCAAGCCCGCCGAACCCGCTCACAAAGCCCGCACAGTCCTACAAGCCTAAGAAAATCGTCTGCGAGTAGGGAACTCTGCCTTCGCGGCAAATCACGCAAGGTGCTGACTCAGCCTCGTCACTATTCGCGATTCTGATTCAATACCTGGTTGAGATACTTCTGCCACCCAGCGTAACCGCCTGACAGCAATGCCGCGAGCTCGCGTGACGACTCGCAAACGACTGGCTCCGGACCGTTCTCGACCAGGTCTGAGGGCAAGTGCTCCTTCTGGTCTGGTGACGAGAGAATCGCCACAAAATCTTCCATCGCTGGAAGTATGACCATGTCTCCAGCTTTCGCGATTTGCAGAATAAACGCCACCAGATGCGGGCTCATGCCTCCAACATGGAACGCACAACCCGTGAATGCAGTCGCCCCGTCGAGGCCTTTGGCGGACAACTCAACGTCGACGCCATCTTCAAACTCGACACGGTAGAATCCAAAATTATCCGGGCCCGTAAAATCCTGAGTTTCAAGAACGCCACGAACCGCATCTCGATTTACTTCTGCCGGCTCTCCCGCAGCAAACCTCTGTAGAAAAATGTCGAAGCTCAAGAGATCCCTTTCATTCCGGCGAGGCGTGAATCTCTACATAATCAAAAGCCGCATGCTCTTCGCCATCGGGAACGCCTTCAATGCGGATGTTGTCTCCAGGCCGAAGCGCCAGCCCGCGGATACGCCTACGCGTGGACGAATCACCCCCCGGCTTCGTCGCCGGCAAATGATCGTCAGCAACCCATTCATCGACAACCTTCTCTCCCACCAGCACGCGAAACTTCGACTTCCCATTATTCTGATCAAAATATTCAACATCCAACTCATACCGCCCAGCCGCGCGATCAAAACGAAACGCCGCCGAACACTTCTGCGCCGCTCCAGTGCACTCCACCGCCTTCCCGCCAGATGCCATCTCACGCGGCACAACCTCAAACGCGGCATAACCCTGCAACTCCATCCCTTCGGCCTCAACGCGATCCGGATAATGCCCCACGCGCCCCAACCGGTCCGCAATCCCCGAAATCCCCAAAAACCATTCGCACACCGCATCCCGCCAAACAATCGCGTGCCCCGCCTGAAATTCCAGCCGATTTAAAACTTCCTCATACCTCTCCTCATCCACGCGCCCTTTCAACGTCTCCCACTCGCTCACAAGCCCCGCCGCACCCTCCACGCCCGCATAATGCGAATCATAAATGTGCTGAATCACCGTCTTGCCCGAATGCAGCACGTACGTGTACGGCACATGATGAAAAAACAGCAGCAATTCGTCCGGCGTGCTCCCCAGCGATTCATAAATCTTCGCCACCGGCGCACGGTACTGCGCCGCATAGCCCGTCCCCGTAACCGCCGTCCGGTCCATCCCAACTCCATCGTGATCCGCGCGATGCCACTGCCCCCACCCATTTCGCTCCGACGATTCCACTCCCGGCCCAAAATGACTCCCCACAATATCCGTCAACGTCCCCGCACCCAACGGCCCCGTATAACTTTCATAAATCGGCCACGACGCCACCAGCATCCCCGAAATGGTGCGCACCACGTCCGCATCATTCCCAAACGTAAGCCGCGTCCACTCCGCGGCAATCGCCTTCGAGTCCAGCTCCGCATTCCAAGCCAATCTCCCATACGCATAAAGATTCGCCATCGCCAAAGGATGCCCCAGCCAGTTCGCATCCATTCCCACATTCACCACCGCGACAAATCCGCCCGTAGGCCGGTGAAAAGTTTTTCCCGCTACAATTTCCTTCACCGGCGTAGCCTGCCCCCGGGCGCCCGCGTGCATATCGAAATCCAGCACCTCCTTCCACATCGGCGCAAGAAAACACAAATGCCGCTGCTGCCCCGTATATTCCTGCGTCACCTGCAGCTCAATCGCCTCATTCGTCTTCTCCAGCCCGCTAAAAAGCGGCGACACCGGCTCGCGCACCTGAAAATCAATCGGCCCATGCTTGATCTGCACGATCACGTTCTCATCAAACTTCCCGTCCAGCGGATGAAAATTGTCATACGCCGCCCGCGCGCGATCGTTCTTGAGATTGGTCCAATCCAGATGGTGGTTGTAAACAAACGCGCGATAGAAAACGATTCCATGATGCGGCGCCAGCGCTCGCGCAATCACGTTAGCCGCATCCGCAGGCGTGCGCCCATACGCTGCCGGACCGAGCCGCCCCTCCGAATCCGCCTT
>DASXMM010000516.1:0-7659 GCA_036495665.1 Candidatus Acidiferrum sp.
CTGAATTTTTGATTTGCGGATTTCCATGATGTTCACCTCTTCCAAGATTTGGCTTCCAGCTTAGAACGGAGAACCTGGGATTTCTTGCGGGAGGAGCCGACGAATGCTTGCCCGTTACTACTGATTGGGGACGAGAGACCAGGTGACGCCGCCGTCTTTCGTTTCGTAGGACTTGACTTGGCCGGATTGCGGGTCTGGGGCGAAAGCGATTTTTGCGCGATGAGCGTCGGTGGCAGTGATGGCGGTTAGGTCGGCGTTGAGTGGGGCGTCGAGTTTGGTCCAGTGTGTGCCACCGTCGGTGGTGCGGAGAATGGTGCCAGCGGCGCCGACAATCCAGGAAATCTTTGCGGAGGGAGCGGAGCCGGCGAGCAGGTCAGTGTAGACGCCGCTGATTTGCGGCGTCCAAGTGACACCTTTGTCGTTGGAGTGTTCGAGGGAGCCGGCTGGGCCGAGGCGCCAGAGGTGTTTTCCGCCGGGCGCGACGAAGACGTGAGGATTTTGCAGTGCGGCGGCGCGGAGGACCGCACGCGCTTTAAGGGGCGTCTTGGCCACGGATTCTGTAGTAGTTGCAGTTGCGGCGGAGTTAACTTCGACGGATTCGGCTACGGACGAAACTGCGCCGGCGTTTGTGACGGTGGAGTTGGCGTTGGTGAGACTCGGCGGTGGCGGGGGTGGGGGTGCCGGAGCAACCTTGTCCTTGGCGGAGGGAGCGACGGAGCTGTCGTCGAGGAAGCTGGGCTCAGAGGCTGGGGGAGGCGAGGACGGCTGGGACGGAGCCGGCTTGGGAGCGATTCGAAGGGGGAGCGCGGCCTGTGCATCAAGCTTCTTTTGATCGAGTACACCGCCGACGATGTTACCAGCGGCAGTTCGGCCGATTTGTTGCTCTTGTTTTTGTTGGCTTATGGACGGACCGTTGCTGGACTTCGCCGAATATTGAGATGGGGATTGCTGATTGAGCTGGAGTTGGTTTTGGGGCGCTCCCGAGGCGAGGTCACGATTGGCGGAAGCCGCAGCTGCCGGGGATGGGGCGGTGAGGCGATTTCTTTCCTGTTCTTTTTCCTGGATTTTTTCTTGCTCTTTGTTCAGTGCTTTTTCTCTGCTTTCGGCAGATGGAGCGGGCTCGAGTTTGGCGGAGGGCGCGACGGACGAGGACTCGCGACTTTCGGCTACTTCGACCGGCGACGAAGAAATTGCGGGAAGGGGCTTTGATTCGTGCAGAGAAACCCAGGCGATAAAGCTTGCGGCGATGGCACCTGCGGGAACGAGCCAGAGCCAGCGCAAGGTGTGAACGGGACTTGGACGAGGGGTGGGGCGCGCGGGTGAAAGAGTTTTAGCGGCCGACGCAGGTTGCGCCAACACTACGACATTTTCGTGGGCTTGCTTTTTGGGTGCTTCGGCCTTCATGGCTCCTTTTTCAGCCGCTATGTCTGCGTCGGCTTCGGCCAGGACCGGGAGGTCAAGCGGCGTTGCGAGATGGGCGAGAACGAGTTGGCAGCGCTCGCAACCTAAAACATGCGGCTTCCAGAGGTTGCGTTCGTCGTGGGAGAGGGAGCCGTCGTGATAGGCGGCGAGGAGTTCGGGATCGGGGCAGAGGTCGGCGGGTCCACCGGAAAGCACGCTGGCGTCGGGGCTGGAAGACGCTGCGGGGCGTAGATGGCGGGCGAGCGCTTTTTCAAAGAGTTGGTCGCGGTCGTCAGGCGCCATGGACTTGTCCTTTCCTAATCTTAGAACGCCGGGTGGAGGCGTTCTTGCACATTGGTTCGATAATGTGGAGTTTCATGGTCGAGGCCTCCCGGCTGGGGGGCTCGAGCGGCTGGGGCGCTGGAGGAGTTTTTCCAAGTCGAAGGCTGCATCCGCCGAAGTGTATTCGAAGCAGAGCGAGATTTGGGCGTCGCTGAGTGCGGGCTCGGCGGCGAAACCGTTGGCGGCCGGGCAGCCTCTGCGGAGAATTTCTTCGACGGCGCGGCGGAGCGCGAGGCGGATGCGATCCAAGTTGCGCGAGACACTGGACTCGTGTTCAGAGAGTTGGCGGCCGATTTCGGCGAGGGTTTGCTCTTTGGCGTAGTAGAGGCGGAGGCGCTGTTCGTCGCGGGAATCGAGGGCGGCAAGAGCAGTTTGCAAGGCGCGGACGAAAAGACTGATATAGCGTTCGCGATCGGGATCTGCAGGCTGTACCGAAATGGGCTGCGAAATTTTTTGGATGGTCTGGGCGCTGGCGGGTTTGTCGTCATCGCCGTCGAGCGATTCGAAGCGGCGGTTGGCGCGGATGAGGTCGATATGACGCTGAGCGAGAACGGCGCGGAGCCAGGTTTTGAGAGAGCTGCGGCCGTGAAAATAGCGGAAGAGCGAGCGTTCGCGGCGGGCGCCATCAGCGAGGCCGTAGAGTTCAGCGAAGAGCGAGTCGGCGAGTTCACAGGCTTCGGCAGAAGCGGAACTACAACGGAGCACGGCGGCTGCGGCAGCGCGAAGGTAGGGGCGATAGGCGGCGACGAAATGGTTCCAGGCAGGTTCGCAATTTTCCATGCAAGCGGTGGCGAGGGCTAAATCCTCAAGATGGAGGGATGCGAGATATTCGTCGAGTTTTTCAGGCGCAAGGTTTCCGCTGGCCAGGCGCTTTTGGGCGCTGCGCTCGAGGGAAGAAGCGAAACAGCCGCAAGAAAGACCCCAACGGGCACCATTCGACTGCGCATAAAGAGCTTGAAGGTTAGCTGGGGATGTCACTTCAGTTTGCGAAGCGGCAGCGTGGGGGGCGGGTTGCCTGCCTGGAGCCCGGTCTGTGGTGTTTTCCTTCATGAATTCGGGTAATCACAGTATCGCAGAGGATCCAACGGCGTGGGTATCCTCCGCATCCTAGGAGCTTAATCCAGCCTAGGGGGAACTGTACTTAAAAGTACGGACATAAGGGACCCCGATTGCGGTAAACTGTACGGGCGTTGCGCCCTCAGCCCCGCAACTAGAACCGCCTCGCCGGGTTAGCACTCAGGGTGAAAACCATGCGCTCGCGGGACCATTAGCAACTTCGCGACGCTGGTACGAAAGTCCTATTAGGACGCCCTTAGCCCCGTAAGTACCCTAGTACTGGCAAAGCGAATGAAGTGGAACAACTGGCGAATTTGGGACGCTGGACTTGCCCAGATGTCCTGATTTCCCAAAGAGCTAAATTTCTCGAGGGCGGCACGCGGATGAATACCATGATTGCAGATACACCGAGGAGTTCGACGCGGTTGGGCGTCGGTTTGGATGCCGACCGGCGTCGTTCACCAAACGGAGACGCGTGGAAAGCGAACATCGGTACGAAACCTATCGCTGCGCGGCTCGCTTTGCTGCCAGACTCGAAACCCAAGTGGAGCCGGATAGGCGTCAGCGCAGTGGCACAACTTGGCTTATTGATTTTTTGCATCCTTATACCGCTGATTTATCCGGATCAGCTAAAGACGGCGCTGCACTTCACCAATGTGGACATAGCCGCTCCGGAGATCATGGTTCCGGTGGCGCCACCTCCCCCGCCGCCTGCGCCGGTGAAAGTGAAAACGCCTAAGGTGGAACCCAAGCCGGCAGTGGTTGAGCCGGTGAAACTGGATCCTAAAAAACCTCATATCTTCGACGTGCCAAAGGCCGTAGTGCCTAAGGTAAAAAAGGTGGAAGCGCTAGCGCCGGAGATGCAGGCGCATCTTGAGCCGGCTAAAGTTGATCTTGCGACCAATGGGCCCAAGCGGCCGAAAGAAGACGTAAAGCTGAACAATATGGACTCGGGAAGCGCGGCGGCGCCAACGGTGAAGGCGCCGGTAGAGAAGGTGCAGACTGGCGGGTTTGGCGATCCGAACGGGATTGCTGGCAAGGGCGACCCGCAACACGCGACGAACGTGAACCGGTTGGGTTCGCCTGCGCTGCCTGGAGGGCCGGGATATGGCAATGGCACGGGTGGCGACAAAGGAATTAGAGGGGCGGTGCAGAGCACTGGATTCGGAAATGGAGTAGCCAACCCCCCGGCGAGCGGCGGCAAAACCGGGAAAGTGGTGTCTTCCGGGTTTGGGGACCAGACAGTGACGGATGCGCCGAAGAAAAAGGTGGCAGCCGGAGGACCAGCGGATACGCCTGTGGACATTGTCGCGAAGCCGAGGCCAGAGTACACGGCCGAAGGGCGTAGTCTGAAGCTGGAAGGCGACGTGGTGATCGACGTGGTGTTCCTGGCGAACGGTACGATGCAAGTGAATCACGTTGTAAGCGGATTGGGACACGGCCTCGATGAGGCCGCGGTCCGTGCGGCCCAGGCAATCAAGTTCAAACCTGCAAAACGCGAAGGCCAGCCGGTAGATTTTCCGGCACGCGTGCGGATTGAGTTCCGCATGGCTTATTGAGGGGAGAGAGAAATGCGAATGCTAGCTTCAGTTGTCGCCGGATTGGTGTTGCTTGGTTCCGGGACGATCGCGAAGGCGGCGCCAGAACCGCAGCAAGCGCGAACGATGGACCAAGTGATCGACCGGGTGATCACGAACGAAAACCGCCTCGACCAGCAGATCCGGCAGTATTCGCCGCTGGTGGAGACGTACATCCAGAACCTGAAACCCGATAAGGATCTCGGCTACGTGCCCGCGGGAGATAAGTACTTCCTCGGGCGAGCCGATTTCTCGAAGGGTGTGTCGCTAGTGTCTTTGAGCGACGCGCAGAGCAAGGGCAAGAAGATTTTTGGGTCGGTTGGGAATTTCTTTTCGTTCGCGATGCAATTTCTACCGGACGGATTCCTACAGATGATTTTCATCGATACGAACGGATTCGACAAGCAGCACTACAAGTTTGATTATGTGCGGCGCGAATTCCTTGGTGAGGTGCGCTGCCTGGTGTTCGACGTTTCCCCGCAGGACAAATCGGGTAAGGGCCGGTTCCTCGGACGCATCTGGGTCGAGGACCAGGACTACAACATTGTGCGATTCAACGGCGCGTACAGCGGCGGAGGACACTCGAGCTGGTACTTCCACTTTGACAGCTGGAGGACGAACGTGCAGCCGGGCATGTGGATGCCGTCGTTTGTTTACAGCGAAGAGAAGGATCTGCACTACGCGATGAGCAAGAAGCTGGACTTCAAGGCGCAGACGCGTTTGTGGGGTTATAACCTCGGCCATTCCCAACAGGAGCAGGAACTCAGCAAAATTCTGGTGGAGTCCAACGTTCAGGACGACACGAAGACGGCCAATGACCTCTCGCCTGTACAGGCGCAGCGCTCCTGGGATCACCAGGCCGAAGACAACGTGATCGATCGCCTCGAGCGAATCGGGTTGATCGCACCGAAGGGCGAAGTGGACAAAGCCCTCGAGACCATCGTCAACAACCTCGAGGTCACCAACAATATCGACGTCGAGCCCGAAGTGCGCTGCCGCGTCATGATGACTTCAACCCTCGAGTCTTACACCATCGGCCACACCATCGTGCTCAGCCGGGGCTTGATCGACGTTCTGCCGGATGAGGCGAGCTTTGCGACCATGTTGGCCCATGAGCTGAGCCACGTCATTCTTGGCCACCGCATGGATTCCACGTATGCCTTCTTCGACCAATTGCTCGTCGATGACAAGGAAACGTTCCGGCACTTCGGATTCGCGCGCACGAAAGATGAAGAAAATGCGGCCAACGCGAAAGCGATTCAACTTCTGAGCAAGTCGCCATACAAGGATCAACTGGGAAATGCGGGACTGTTCCTTTCTGCTCTTGATTCCCGCTCGAAGGAAATCCCGAACCTGGCGAGCCCGCACCTGGGCAATCGAGTGCCGGTGGTTGGAGACTTGAAGTCTTCGACGCCGGTGGATCAGAAAACGAATCCGCAGATGATCGCGGCACTGCCGATCGGCGGACGCGTGAAGCTGGATCCGTGGAATGACACGCTGTCGTTGATCAAGAGCAAACCGGTGGGCACGGTCGCGGAACGCGAGAAGATGCCGTTCGAGGTGACGCCGTTCATGCCTTACTTGACGCGCTTCGGAACCGATACCGGCAAGCCGATCGCGGCTAGCGCGACTGCGCAGGGCGATGCAAAGGCTGGGGACGTACCTAACAAACCGCAACAATAAACTTAAACATTCGAAGAAAATGGCCCGGTGAAGAGCCTTTCACCGGGCCATTTTTCTTTGGATGGTGAGATTTATTTCTCTGGCGACAGATTCTGTATTAGCGTGAGATGAGGCCTTGCCAGGCCACAGAACAAACGGGAGGATGACGTGGTGTCAAACAAGAAACGGATGGCGCAAATCGCTTTGGGGGCGGGATTGTTTGTGGCGGGGATTGCGGCGGGGTCATTACACGCGCGGAGCGCGGCGGGGCAAAACCGGTTTGGACAGCCGAAGACAGTGCTGCATGTCGTGCTTTATAAGTTCAAGGACGCAACTTCCAACAACGACCGCGAGGTGGCCATCAACGGAATTCGTGACATGGCGGGGAAGATTCCAGGGATCAAAAATATTTGGATCAAGACCGAGCGGAATCAGCTCAAGGATTTCAGCGGCGTGTATGCGATTGAGTTCACTAGCGCGGAGGCTGCGGCTGACTACTCAGAGAGCCCTGTTCACGAGGCCTGGGCGAAGAAGTGGCAGGAGTTGCGGGAGAATAGTCTTTCGTTTCAGGTTTCCAACCCATGAGAGTTTATTTGATTGGGTTAGGAGTCGCTGGCTAACTTCTACTGCGTGTAGAAGGAGGGGCAGGCGAGAGTGCCTATCCTACTGTTCGCGGACGATGCCGAAGCGGCGGCGGAAGGCTGCATCTACCGCTCGATCTGACAATAGGCGCTTGCACCATTTTGCTACGACTGCGAGTCGCGTGACGGTGTAGCGGATTTTGGGGTTTGGCGATTCGATGGCCTTCAAGACCACCCGAGCGCAGTCTTCGGGAGTGGTTTTCGATTGCGCGCGCGCGCCGGTCACACTCTTCAGGAATCGCGCATACAGAGGCGCGTACGGGCCAGCGTTCATTTTCTCCAGATAAGGCTTCGAAAGATCCATTGCGGCTTGTTGGATCCCGGTCACGATGTAGCCTGGCTCGATGAGGATAACTTTCACGCCGAAGGGATACAACTCGAGGCGGAGAGCGTTGCTCATGGCTTCGAGAGCGAATTTGCTGCTGCTATAGGCGCCTTGGGTCGGGGCGGTGACGAATCCGGACACAGAACTCATCATGACTATGCGGCCGCGCTTGCGTTCACGCATGTGCGGGACGACGGCTTGCGTGACGCGCAGGACGCCGAAGAAATTTGTTTCGAATTGGCGGCGCCAGTCTTCGAGGCTCAGGTCTTCAACGGCGGCGGAGAAGTTGACGCCGGCATTATTGAAAAGGACATCGATGGCCCCGGCGTTTGCGAGGACACTCGTGACGGCGCGCTGGACGGAGGCGCCGTCGCAGACATCGAGTTCCAGGGTCTCGAGTGGCAGATTTTTTTCGCGAGCTAGAGCATCGAGATGGGCGCGCTTTTCGGCAGAACGACCGGCGGCGAAGACGCGATAGCCGCACTGCGCCAGCAATATTGCGGCGGCGCGTCCCAGGCCGTCTGTGGCGCCGGTGATCAGCACGGATTTTTGTTTTGCGGCTGCGTCGATCATTTTCCCCTCCAACTACCTTCAGGGGCAAGGAAGCATTATGCTACCCCGGCTCTTGCATGGTGCAGGTATTCGGCTGAAACGT
>DASXMM010000517.1:0-5922 GCA_036495665.1 Candidatus Acidiferrum sp.
GCGCCGCCGCACCCGCCCCATGTCCAGCTTCTCCAACTTGCAAAGCTGCGACCGCATCATCTATGGCGTCCTCTCGCACCTCAACAGCTCCTGGGAAAAAAAGCCCTTCTTCCAATTTACACAAAATGCTTGACGCTACCACTTACAGTTATTACTTGACAAAGAGCACCAGTATGATATAATCTGCCAATGTCGCTCCGAGCGTTCGCCCAATCGCGGCCCCTCGGAGTCTGCCCGACTGTTTCCTTAGCGCTTCTTGCGTCGAGCCTTCCAGAGCAGCAGCCCGTAAGTCTTTTGTTTGCAACTCTTACAGACGATCCGCATCGCGCTGAAAACAAAGCTACTTTAAGTCCTTTGCCTGCCGCTCTTACGAGACGTGCAGGTCTTAAGTCCCTTGTTTGCCACTCTTACGAAAAAACGGCGGGGCGGGGTACCTCTCGTCGCCATTCCCCACTCCCCCTCCACCTCCAACCTCAAGAGTCCACATCAACGCCGCTCCCTTCTATGTGCGCCTCCTTTGTTTTCATACTCTTACGCACTCTTTTGCATTGTAGAAAATCGTATCTCTCCTGTTTTCAGGCGCTTCCACACTCTTTGGCTAAAACACCCGGGGTGGGGGTGGCTCGCCACTCGCCACTCGGCACTCGCCACTTCCTATAACATGACAACCCAACTCCAATTCAACCTCCAACCCACCCGCCGCGCCTTCACCGTCAGCGAACTCACCGCCCGCATCCGCGACCTGCTCGGCCGCAACTTCACCGACATATGGGTCGAAGGCGAAATTTCCAACTGCCGCGAAGCCCAGTCCGGCCACATCTACTGCACCCTAAAGGACGAGCGCGCCCAGATCCGCTGCGTCTGCTTCAAGCAGCAGCTTCGCACCATCAAGTTCCGCCCCGAAGACGGCCTCCACGTCACTGTTCGCGGCTCCGTCAGCGTCTACGAATCGCGTGGCGAATACCAAATCTACGTCGAAAACATCGAGCCCGTCGGCCTCGGCGCCCTGCAACTCGCCTTCGACCAGCTCAAAAAGCGCCTGGAAGCCGAAGGCCTCTTCGCCGCCGACCGCAAAAAGCCTCTCCCGCTGCTTCCCAGCCGCATCGGCCTGATCACCTCGCCGCGAGGCGCCGCCGTCCGCGACGTTGTGCGTATACTCCGCCGCCGCTTTCACAACGTTCACCTGACCGTCTATCCCGTCCGTGTCCAGGGAGAAGGCGCCGCCTTGGAAATCGTCAAAGCGCTCAAATTTTTCAATCAGAAAAAGCTCGTCGACGTCCTGATCCTCGCGCGCGGTGGTGGCTCCATGGAAGATCTCTGGGCCTTCAACGAAGAAATCGTCGCCCGCGCCATCTTTGCCTCGGAGATTTCCGTTATCTCCGGTGTCGGCCACGAAACCGATTTCACCATCGCCGATTTCGTCGCCGATGTTCGCGCCTCCACTCCCTCCTCCGCCGCCGAACTAGTCGTCCAAACGCGCCGCGAATTCGATAAGCACATCGCCGACCTCCGCGAAACGCTAGCCAGCCTCGTCCGTTACCGTCTCCTCGACCTCAGCAAGCGCGTCCACGAACTTTCCGCCCGCCGCGGCTTCCGCCGCCCCCTCGATCTCCTTCGCCAGCAGCGCCAGCGCGCCGACGAAATGACGTCGCGCCTCGCCGCAGGCCTCCGCGCGCGCCTCGAACATTCGCGCAAGCGCTTCACCGCGCTCCACCTCCGCATCGCCAAATTCGATTTTCGCGTGAAAATTTCCGCGTTCCGCCTCCGCCTAGATAAACGCAGCGCCGACCTAGCCATCCGCGCCGAACGCCTACTGCGCACCAAACGCGAACGCCTCGAGCGCCTATCGCTCCAGCTCCACGAGCGCAGCCCACTCAAGGTTTTAGAACGCGGCTATGCCATCGCCACCGACGCCGCCGGCAACCTCATCCGCGACGCCGCCCAAGTCCAACTCGGCGACACAGTAGCCATCCAACTCCACCGCGGCCGTTTGTCTACGGAAGTGAAAAAGAAGGACTAGATGAAGCGTCTGCTATCTATAAATTTCACGGCGATGGCCTACTTCCAAGATTGCCACGATTTTGATCGCGTCATCAATGTCATACAAGATGCGATAGTCTCCGGCACGCACCCTCCAGCCGGGCCGATCCTTGAGTTTTTGGCAGCCCGGTGGTCTAGGATTGCTGGCCAGAGCGTTAATTTTTGCTTTAATTGTTCCGTAAGGTGTTCTGTCGAGCGCGGCCAGTTGGCGTTCAGCACGCGGCAGGATTTGAATACTGTAGTTCACTTTCGATTGCGTTCAATTCTAGCTGTTGCTTCGTCAAACGGAACCGGAGTTTCTCCCGAAGCCTTCGCCTCGTCGTATGCCCGAAGGTCCTCCAGGTCTTCCAGCTCTTCGAGGATTTTTTCGTATTCCTCGATACTGATCACCACGGCGACTTTTTCGCCGCGCTCGTTCACAACGTATTGGCGTTTTCCAGTCAGGACTTCCATGAACGCAGTTTACTCCCCGTCGCGGAAACTAGGCAATGGAAACAAAACCTCGTTTTGTCGGGGAACAACCAAAGGACTAGTCGTCGTCGGAGGAGGAAGCAACCTTCAGAACAGCGAGGAACGCTTCTTGCGGGATATCGACTTGGCCGACGCGCTTCATCCGGCGTTTGCCTTCTTTTTGTTTCTCGAGGAGCTTGCGTTTGCGCGAAATGTCTCCGCCGTAGCACTTGGCGAGCACGTTTTTACGGATGGCAGCGACCGTTTCGCGTGCGATGACGCGGCTGCCTATGGCCGCTTGGATGGGCACTTCAAACATTTGGCGCGGAATCAGTTTGCGAAGGCGCGTCACCAATTCGCGGCCTCGTTCCTGGGCGAATTCACGATGGATGATCAGCGCCAGCGCGTCGACCGGTTCACCGGCGACGAGCACGTCCAGTTTGATCAGGTCGGATTCGCTGTACCCGGCGAGATGATAGTCGAGCGAAGCGTAGCCGCGTGAAACGCTTTTCAGCCGGTCGTAGAAGTCGAGCACGATTTCGTTGAGCGGCAGCTCGTAAGTGAGCATGACGCGGGTCGGGGAAAGATACTCGAAATTCTTCTGCGTGCCGCGCTTTTCCTGGCACAGCTGAAGAATTCCGCCGACGGATTCTTCGTTGGTGATGATCATCGCTTTGATGATCGGCTCTTCGATTTTGTCGATGTCGCTGGGATTCGGGAATTTCGCGGGGCTGTCGACTTCGATCACTTCGCCGCTGACGCGCGTGATGCGATAACGCACGCTGGGCGCGGTGGTGATCAGGTTCAGCCCGAATTCCCGCTCGAGGCGCTCCTGCACGATTTCCATGTGCAGCAAGCCGAGGAAGCCGCATCGGAAACCGAAGCCGAGCGCCACGGAATTTTCCGGCTCGTAGAAAAAGGCGGCATCGTTCAGTTGCAATTTGCCGAGCGCGTCGCGCAGCGGTTCGTAGTCATCGGCAAGAACTGGAAACAGTCCGGCGAAGACCATCGGTTTGATGGCTTCAAATCCGGGCAACGGCGGAGCGGGCCGGCTCGCCTCCGTGACGGTATCGCCAATGCGCGCATCCGCCACGCGTTTGATGTTTGCGACGATGAAGCCCACGTCGCCGGCGCCGAGTTCATCGAGCGCGACCGGTTTGGGAGTGAGCGTGCCGAGCGTTTCGACTTCGTGGACTTCGTTGCTGTAGCAGAGCCGGATTTTCGTATGCTTGGTGACGCGGCCTTCCATCACGCGCACAAGGACCACAGCGCCGCGATAAATGTCGAACCAGGAATCGAAGATCAGCGCCTGTAGCGGATTTTCCGAGTTGCCTTTCGGCGCGGGAATACGGTGCACGATTGCTTCAAGGACATCGTCAACGCCGAGTCCGCTCTTTGCGCTGATGAGCAAAGCGTCCGCTGCCGGAATCGCAAGGACGCTTTCGATCTGTTCCTTGACGAATTCGGTTTGCGCCGCGGGCAAATCAATCTTGTTGATGACCGGAACGATCGTCAAATTGTTGCCGGCGGCGAGAAAAGTGTTCGCAACGGTTTGCGCTTCGACGCCCTGGCTCGCGTCGACCACGAGCAATGCGCCTTCGCATGCGGAAAGTGCGCGCGACACTTCGTAGGAGAAATCGACGTGTCCCGGCGTGTCGATCAAATTCAGCTGGTAGGTGTTGCCGTCTTTCGCGGTGTAGTGCAGGCGAATACTCTTCGCTTTGATGGTGATGCCGCGCTCGCGCTCAAGATCCATGGAGTCGAGCACCTGCTCGTGCATTTCGCGCCGCGAAAGCGCGCCGGTCATCTCGAGCAGACGGTCCGCGAGCGTGGACTTGCCGTGATCGATGTGCGCGATGATGCAAAAATTGCGTATGAACTTCGGGTCCATGGAGTTCGGTTATCGCTTCCGCTTGGCGACCGCTTTTATTTTTTCAGTTACCGGCAGGAGCCGCATGCTTCGAGGAGCCAAGATACCAGGCCGCGCAAAACCGTGCCGTATGACAGTTCAGTTTGCCACAAATCAGCGAGCCGCGCAGCCGTGCCGGCTACTGAAGGTGAATTTCAGTGGCGAGCCGAACAAGTCAGATGGATGACCTACGGTTCGTTGCCTGTATTCTCAAGGCCGAGAAAAGTTGAGTTAGTGCCCGCGCGTCAGTCTTCGCGGAGGGTGCGGATGGGGTCGACGCGAGTGGCGCGATGAGCTGGGAGGGCCATGGCGAGGAGTCCGACGACGACCAGCAGCAGTGTAACTGTGGCGAAAGTGAGCGGGTCGGTTGGGCGCACGCCATAGATAAGCGAAGAGACCAGGCGTCCCAACGCGAGTGCTGCGGCGATGCCAATGCCGACGCCGAGCAGAACCGGTTTCATGCCGTCGCCCACGACCATGCGCAGCACGTCGGATTGCGATGCACCCAAGGCCATGCGAATGCCGATCTCGCGGATTCGGCGGCGGACGGCATAGGAAAGCACGCTATAGATACCGACGGCGGTGAGCAGCAACGCGAGGCCAGCGAAGGCCGCGAGTAAGAGCATGTTGGAGCGTTGCGGCGATATGGACTTGGAAATTAATTCGCGCATGCTGATCACTTCGGTGACGGGCGTTTCCGGATCCACTTCATGGACGGCGCTAGTCGCCGCGGAAACGATGCTCGTGGAGTCCTTGCTGGTGCGAACGGCAAGGCTCATGGGGAACGAGCGCCAAGGCTCGGAGGGAACGGGGACGATCTGATCTAGAGGCCAGTAAACCGTGGCGACCGGCCGGGTTTCGTCGAGAGAATCCAACTTCACATCGCCAACGATGCCCACAATTTCACGAACCGCGTTGGGAAAAAACGTCAGCGTGAGATGTTTGCCGAGGGGGTTTTCGTTGGGCCAAAAACGTTTGGCCATGGATTCGCTGATAAGCACGGTGGGGGTTCTGCCAGCGACGTCGGAATCGGTAAGGTTGCGACCTTGCAACAGCGGGACGCGCATGGTGCGGAAGTAACCCGGACTGATGAGGCGAACGTCGACTTCAGGCTGATCGGCCATGGGCAGGACGGGTTGGCCTTCGATGGAGACGGGCTGGTGCGAACCCCCGTTGTCCATGGGGAGGTCGTCGATTACAGCCGCGGAGTCGACGCCCGGGAGGGCGCGAACGCGCTGAAGAGCGCGCTCGAAAAAGTCGATTTGGGCGGTAGAAGTGGCGAACTTGTTTGGCGGAATAGAAATCGTCATTGTGATCACGCTCTCGGGATCGAATCCGGGTTTTACGTTGCTGAGCTGCCACAAGGTCCGGACCATCAATCCCGCGCCGAAGAGCAGAACCACGGAGAGCGCAACTTCGCAGACCACAAGCGCCGCGGGTCTTGCTTCCGCGAGAGTCGGAGCTGCCGCGGCTCTGACCCTGCTTGAGAGCTTCGTTGACATCTCCCCTGGTAAAGCGAAGGG
>DASXMM010000518.1:0-9873 GCA_036495665.1 Candidatus Acidiferrum sp.
CGTCTAGGGAGCGGGGCCAGTCTTCGCGGAGCAGGCGGGAGAGGGCGCGATCGGCGAGGAGTTTCCCGCCAGTTTGGCATGTGGGGCAGTAGTTGGTTTCGTTGCTCGCATAGCGGATGCGTTGGATCCTGGTGCCGCAGCGCGGACAGAGTTGTTTGTAACGGCCATGGACGGCCATGCCTTCGCGGAAGGCAGTGACTTTTTCGGGGAATTTGCCGGCGGCATCGGCGCGGAGGCGGTCTGTCCACAGCGTGAGGCTGGAGCGGACGGCCTCGAACAGGCGCGTGATCTCGGCGGCGGAGAGCTTTTGCGTGAGCGCGAGAGGCGAGAGCTTGGCTTCCCAGAGAATCTCGTCGGAGTAGGCGTTACCGATGCCGCTGAAGATCCGCGGGTCGGTAAGAGAGCGTTTGAGCGTGTGATTGGTAGCGACGAGCGTGTCGGTGAACTGCTGAAGCGTGGCATCAAGGACTTCGAGGCCGCCTGGATCGAGCGTGCGGAGGCCATCTTCGCCGGAGACGACATGAAGGGAAGCGCGCTTCTTGGAGCCGGCTTCGGTCCAGACAAGCGAGCCGTTGGAGAAATCGAAGGCGGCAAGACTGCGAGGTGGTGAAACCTTCGGGCGGGCGGATTTAGCCTCGGAAGACGGCTTGAGCGGGTGCCAGTGGAGACGGCCGGCGATCATTAAATGCAGGACAAGCCAGAGGTTGTCCTCAAGGCCGATGCAGATGCGTTTGCCCAGGCGGCGGAGTTGGAGGACTTTTTTGTCGGAGGCGGCAGCGATGGGAGGGTCTGCGGTGCGGAGGAGAAAAGGGCTGACGACGCGGACGCATTCCAGTGTCTGGCCGATGACGCGGGACTCCAGCGCTTCGATGTACACGGTGATGTCGGGAAGCTCGGGCACGGGTCACCAGGCTGACTGACAAAAATATGCTGCGGCACATGGTACAACGCTGCGCACACATCTGATGTAGGCGGAGTGGGATTTAAAAGAGCACAGCCAAGATGGGCCGTACCACTTTGGGAAGTGGAGACTAACCCCAAGCTGGAAGGCCCCGCGCGGACGGGAACACAACGGATGGTGTGAATTAAGAAGGATTTAGAGAACTGACCGAACGGACAGGCGAAAATTATTCGTAGCGACGCGACAAGAAGAACCGCATATGCAAAAATTTTTGAAAAATACTCTTGACAGAAAATGCCGCTCACACGATACTCCGTTCGCGCCAGTTTTCTGCCTCCCCCAGAATCACGTTCCGGGGTTCCCCCCACTATCCGCAGCCGGACAAAGTCAGCGAGGAGTACCGGTGTCTGTGCAAACAACAGAGAAAGAAACGATCAGCTCATTCGAAATGGATAGGGAAGTCATTCGCTGTAAGACATGTGGTCTCGTCCAATACCGGACGCGCACAGGAAACTGCCGTCGTTGTGTGCGCGCCTTGCCCCAGCGTCTGGAATTCCTGATTCCTCCACCGGCACCTCCGGAGGAAACAGCCGCTGAACCCACGTCCGAGAAGTTCGCCAACCAGGAGACGGTCGAGAATATCGGCCAGCGCATTCGCCAGTTGCGCGAATCGCGCGCGATGACCCAGAGCCAGCTACAGTCGCGCTCGAAGGTTTCGCGCTCCTACTTGTCCCGCATCGAGAGCGGCCAGATGACGCCGAGCCTCGGCACTTTGGAGAAAATCTCCGAAGCGCTGAATGTGGGGCTGAACCGATTCTTTATCCCCGAATCCGACGGCGAAGCGCTGCTCGAGGATCCGTTCATCCAGGGATTGCGCCCGTTCCTGCGTCAATTGGATTGGGAACAATGGCAATCTATTTTGAAGAGGCTGCAGGCGATCAGCGATCACGTCCATGCAGCACCGGTTACTCTCCGCCCTATCGGTAATCCGGCACGGATGCCGCAGCCCGCGCCGGCGAATGGCAACGGAAACGGGCACAACGGACATATCGGTGCCGGCCATTCCAATGGGCATGCGATTTCGCATTCCCATGGGCAGCCGCAGGGCTATGTGTTGCGGCGGCCAGGGACGGGTCCGGTGTTTCAGAGACCGGTGGCACGGTAAGTCGTAACGCGTTTAGGTTTTTCGAGTCGAGAGCAGGGCACAATCAGCGCGGTGTGACCGCAACAGGTCACACCGCGCTTTTTTTGCACTGCATGTCGAAACTCGAGCCGGTCAGTGCACCGTCAAGGTTGGTGCGGCGGTCAATTCAGCCAACGGATAGACGACGAGCGAATTGGCGCCGGAGTTTGTTACCAGCACGTTTCGATAGGCATCCATCGCCAGGCTTTCGCGCGCGATCCGTTACGAACTCGCGTCCTTGCTGTTCTCGATTTCCAATATATACTGCACTTTAATGATGGCAGTTAAGGTTACCTGGGAAAATCCACGGTACTTCCTGCAGTACCCGTAGAAAGGTGGTATATTACCAAGTGGCTGTGGCACGCCTGTCGCGCCCTGAAGCTGTCAAGCTCCTTCGGGAGTGCTTGCGGACCGGTAAGACCATCCCGGGCAAGCACTTTCGCGACGAGCTCGCCAACGAAGGGCTGATTCTTCCCGATGCCCTCCGCGTGCTTAAGACTGGGAACATCTTTCAGGAACCGGAGTGTGACCTCAAGACCGGAGATTGGAAGTATCGGGTCGAGGGCCGAGAAGTAGACGGCAAATGGCTCGCCATCGTGTTTTGCTTCAAGGCTACCGATACCGCATTTCTGATCACAGTGTTTTCGATCGAGGTAAAGGGAAAATGAAGAAAGCCCACTGCAGCAACTGCGGAGCGGACGCTCGGATCGTGCGCGGTGATTACGAGTTTAAGGAAACTGGTCTGCGCGATCTGGTCCTTCTGGACATCGAGCTGATCAAATGCGGGAAATGTGGCAACGTGGATCCGGTCCTGTCCCAGGTGGATGAACTGATGCATATCGCGGCAGTCGCCGTCCTTCAAAAACCTTACCGGCTCCGCGGTGAGGAACTCCGTTTTCTGCGCAAGCATATTGATCTGAGCCAGGAGGAATTTGCCAAGCTGCTCCGCGTGAACAAGACGACACTCTCGAAGTGGGAAAACAACGAGGACCCGATTGGACTGCAGAGCGACCTCTTGGCCAGAGCCATCGTAATTTCCCGCGATAAACGTCTGGAGAAGCGTGCCGCCGACCACATTCGAGCCTTCGAAAACATTGCCGACCAGCAGAAACGCGTGCGGGTCGAAGTGGATCCCGAGAAGCTCGCCTACGAATACGCGTAAGCGAATTGGGGTGGACGGCAGGGCCGAACTTCGAGAAAACTTCCCGTCCGTCCCTTTCGGGTCCCAGCTCATCGAGAGGTTCAAGATTTGAGGCGGCTCACTCTCACCTAAATCAGGTTGCCTTCTTCTTCGCGGACCAGTTGGTGTTTTAGCTCGGTTTTTAGATCGTTTGTTAACTCCCGCGCGAATTCGCGAACCCGGGGGTCAGAATCTTTTGTCCAGCCTTGCGCTATCTCAATCTCATATTGCAATCGGCCTGAGCGCGGCCCTGCCCAAAAACCAGAAATCAAGTGACTAATTATTGTGCTGCTCACGTACCTATCGTGTGGGAAATTGATGAATAGCGACCTCGCACGTTCCGGGAGTGCAGAGGCCTTAACGGCGATCAGCTGGGCGACGATACCGGGGCCTTTAGGCGGGTGAGCTCTGGCCCACTCGATAAGGCTATGGGTGGGAATTAGTTCGCCGTACCATTCCTTGAGCGCCAGCATTAGTCTGTGCGAGGCCGAGTTTAATTTCAGGAGGGCGTCGCCTATAATTTGCCAGCAGACCTCAGGATTCTGCTTCGTTGCCTCAGTTAGAGCTCGTTTTTCGTCACCTTCTGGCGGCGCCAAGTACCCTTCCTCGTCGAAAAAGGAAACGATTGTTCGCGTAAGGCGTTGGGGGTCCTTCCTACCTAGTTTGGCCGCAATACGTTCCCATTCCCAAGTCCAATTCCGTTCGGGCTTGACCTCGATCATTCGCCACGCCAGTTCCTCAATGCCATCCAACGCATTCGGATCGCGCTCGAGCAATCGAAGGGCAATTCCCATCGCAGGGTCGAGAATCTTCGAAGAGGGCGCCCGAAGCATTCGTACGAGAAGCTCCGCGATCTCCTTCGAGGAAAATGAAAGCGTCCACCCGCCATAGATAAGATAACCGAGCGTTTCGGGCGCGATAGCGCCAGAATCAACCAAGCCTAGGATGCGAAGCAGCCCGCGAGGCGATGGGGAACCTCGCCAGGTAGCGGAAAATGCCAACATCGGCTTTTTTTTCGAAAGATCGTCCAGGATCGATTCTCGAAAGTCTTGTCCCTTTAGCGTCGCTTGCCCGGTTAAGTAGGACGCGATTAGGAGGCTGTCAGTGTCTTTAGTCGAGTTATTGATCAACCGCATTATGTAATCAGATTTGGTATCTAGCTCCCCCAGCCGTTGGCCAAAAAGCCAAACGTTTTCCGCCTCGCGTGACGAAAGCCATTCGAGATCGCCCGGAGTTACGTCGGACTCGTAGGCTTCCTCGGCTAACTTGCGAGTCTGAACGTCGGCTGCGTCGAATCCGGTGCCACCAGCAAGGTCATAGTCAGCGTGAATTCGGTGCCCCACCCAGCGGCGCAACCTTCCGGAGAAACTCCGATCGAAAGTTCGTTGTGAAATCGCGTTGAGTCTTTCTTTTTCCTGGGCTGATAGCCGCTCGCCGACTTCCCGCTCAATTCTCTTAGCTGCATCTAGGATTTCTCTCTTCTGCGCATCCGTGTTTGGGTTAAGTCCCTCCAGAGTTGCTATCGCATCTGCAGGAATCCCGTCTCTTATCAGCGTGAAGACCGAACCAACTAGCGTTTCTTGGGCTCGTTTCGACGCCTCGTCTGACCCTCGAGCAATTTGGCGTAAGCGAGTCAGTGCTTCCCTTCGGCTTGACCAGAGCTCCTCCCATGTGCGGGGTCGCCACTCTTCTGGGTAGGGCTGACCTGAGAGCTCATCGATGTTTCCGCCCATGCGGAAAGAATCGTGCTTCAGTGCGGACTCGAGAGCGGTCACCGCGAGCGCCCGCGCTTCCGGAGTGCCGAGTGAAATCAGTTCGTCCACTAGCGGGAGACGATCTGTTAAGGAGAGCGGGCATGAGCTTAGATATACTTGAAAGTACTGCGAAAAAATGCCTACGGCGTTGTTGCCAATCGTTTCGTTCTCGGCGAGGGCCAGGGACCGCAAAATGCGAGCGGCGCGGATCGATGTGGAGGGCCACCGCAAAAGCGATTCAATCGCCCACATTACATTGCGGCGGCCCCGCTTAAAATCCAATAGGTCCTTAATAGCGAGTTTCGCGATGACTCTTTCCAGAGTCTCGGTCGCTGCGTCGGGCAGCCCTGCAGACAGTATTCTGAACATCTCGCTGCGGAATTCATCGTCGAGGTCGCCCAAATTTTTGTAGAGTCCCTCAGACCCGAGGAGCGTTCCTAAAGCGTCTCGGATCTCGGCGTGGGTTCCCATTGCTGCGAGTCTCCTGAGAAGCTGGATGCAGGGCTCGCGGCCCGGGAGCTTCGCGATGATGTTGATCAAATCGGAGCCCTGTTCTTCCCACAGCTGTGAGGCTGCGAAAATTGCCAATAAATCTGGAGTCACATAGAGATAGCGTCCCTGTTCCATCAGGACGCCCTGATTTCGCAAAACTGACACTCCGCTTCTTATTTTGCTAATCGGAATTCCAAGGTAAGCAGCGACAGCGGTAGCCTCTGGCAGTAGGTTCTCTTTCCAACCGACCCTCGCCAGTAACGAGAATGTCTGCAGTACCTCGCGAATCTCAGGCTTAATGAATCTTCGTAGAAAATCACCGACATCGCCTATCTGCGATAAGTGCAGTAGGTCCAGATCCTTTTGCTCCAGAAGTTGCTGAACGACAAACACGGCCAGCTTGACGAATCCTTTCGCGACTCTGACAGCCGTATCGATTATTTCGTGCGGGACAAGCTGAGGAATCTGGCCGAGAACCGCCCGGATTTGTTCGTCAGGCAAGGCGGCAAGATGAACTAAGTCGTGAGACGCCGATAGCCGTGGGGAGAGAAGGTCGGGTGTACCGACACAAACCAGTTTAGCCCGGCCCCCGCTCGCGTCGGCATAGGAACGGAGAATATTCTGCGCGTCAATTGAACACTCGTCGGCCACGATTACGGCATGTGCCTTGCGGTTTCCGACGATAGAGCCCAGCAGTTGAGTAAGGTGCGGATCGTCAGAATTCGGCACGTAGATGGTGCGCTCCGCGATGCCCGCTTCTTTGACGGCCTCCAACGTGACGCGCGTTTTCCCCACGCCCGCCGGACCTTCTACCCGGAGGATCATTCTTGCGTCAGTTTCAGGAACAAATGCGCGTATTCTTTCGATGGTATCCAGCCGCGCTGGGTCCGGTTTCCAGTTAAGAGCATGTTGCTTTTGCCTCGACCATCGGTCTACCGTGAGGAAGAGGGGTATATCTTTAGCGAGTTCGGGCATGACGATAACAGAGGGGTATCGGCTTACTTCGCGCGCGATGTCACTCCCGAATAGAATTCGTCCTCTTTTTGCAGCGATTCTTTTCTGCCGCAAAAGTTTGTAAAATTGGCTGCGCCATTTCTTACCATCTGTAGGGTTGTAGTCGTGCCCGACGCAAACTATGTAATTTCCGCCGTGGCCAAGGGTTTGCTTGACCCCGGGTTTGCTCAATTCATTCTCTAGCTTCTTTAATGTGAGCTTTTCCGCCTTGAACTGAAGTACGTTCTCACCAGGTAATAGGGTTTCGCTAAGGACCGAGGAGGGCCAGCGAATCCGCGCGTCGACGCCACCATCTGGGTCGTAATTTCGGAGAGACAGATCGAGACGGGCTTCGCCGGGAGCTATTGTGTTGGCCTCAGCCTCAAAGAAGGCGTTCAGGATTTTGCGTAGGTTATCCGGATTAAGGTTCTCGATATCCTTTCCGTTGACAAACCCAAATGACATACTCGCTCCGATCAGCCATCAACATTTTTATCGCCGGCAGCCTTTATTGGCGTCTATGCATACCCACAAGATAGCAGTTCCAGGGAAGTCCGGTCTAAAGGCCGCAGCTAGCGGGCGGCAACCCCTTTGGACATAGAGGGGGTGCCGCATCCCTGTGGTCTTGCCGTTCGCCTCCGCGCAACGCCCCGCCTAGCTCCCCGTTTTCAGGCCGCGATCCTATCCTCCGGCAAACAAAAGACTTACTATTTATCACTTGACAAGCCATATCGATGTGTTATAATTGGGCCTGTCTTTGGAATGGCGCTGCTTTCCGCGCCTTGGCACAATGACCGCTTGCCGACCGGACCTCCTAAACTGTGCGGCGCCTTCCCGCCCACCCCGGTTACTCTTTTGCAATCGCCCCGCGTCACCAAGTTGTTTAGAATCCGCACTTCTACAAGTGTCCATTCCGCTCCACTTAAAATCCTTTAGAATGAACACTTCTACAAAACCCAGGGGGAGGGTATCCCAAACTCTGACTCTTTGTTATTCATTACTAACCCGTGCCTCGCAGCTTGATCCTAGCGCCATCTCCACCACTAAAGCCTTTGGAATCGCATCTTTCGCCGACGCACACCCGCTAAGCCACATGAAATCATATTCTTACGAAAACAGGGGAGGCGGGGCCAACCCAATCGTCCCGCTCCCTCCCAACACTCAGGAATTGCTGCAACTCCATTCCTTTCAGGCGCGTACGCACTCTTGCGTGCACGGAGGGGGTGTGGGGTGGGGGTATCTTCGCGCAGGTGCCGGATGCTGAGGCGAGGCGTCCGGGGCTTTCTTGTGTGCGCTCAGTCGCGTATCACCGAAACTTTCGCGGCGGGAACTTCGAGGCGCATCAGGCGATGCGTCGAGTCGAGGAAAAGGTCGACTTCGAGGTCGGTGGTGCTGACGCGAAAGCCTTCGTAGGATTTTCCATCGATGGTTGCCGAGCCAGTGGATTCGGCGGTGACGGAGCCGGGCATCAGTTCTTGGGGGATAAGCACGGGAAAAGTTTGCGGGCCGCGCTTGGACCAGTCGTAGAGGCGCGCGAGAACGGCGTATTGGTGGTAGAGATTGTTGTCGAGGACGGCGATGAGCGGCGTGTCAAACGTGAACGTTTGATCGAACGGGTGAGCACCCTGCATTTGCAGTGTCATTTTCGCGAGGCCATTGGCGAAGAGAAGGTGCGCGCTATTGGTTTTTTCCGCTTGCGAAGTCCACTCGTAGCTGATGGGAGCGCCGTCGGGCTGAAGAGTGAGCGATCCCGAAACTTTGCTGGCGGGACCGCCGGAGGGCTTGATGTCCGCGCTGCCTTTGGCGACCCAGCCTCCGCCGGAAGGCGTAATCTCGAATTGTTCATGGCCGACGGTTTGTCCATCGAGCTTGATGGTGAGTTTTCCGTTGTCCTGAGCGAAGAGCGAGGCGCCGGGCGCCGAGGCGTTCTTTTTTTGAGCGGCAATGCCTGCGACCGAGCAAACGAGAATCAACGCGATGCCAAGCGAGAGCGACAATCTCGAACTCCCCGTAGAAATGTTCTTTGCCATGGAATCCCCCTACACAAACGACAGACCAGGAAACGCAAAATATACTCGCGGAGAAAGAATCTCCGGCCACTATTCTAACGAAGGCGCGTCAGGAATTTGGTTTTTCGACGACGAGGTGTGCTTCGCTGCTACCTGCTACGACAATACCGCGTCGCAGAATTTCCAACACGACTTGCGTGGGATCGCCGGAGCTGTCCACCCGAAAGTCAGCGAGTTGATAAGAAGGGAGTCGCTGCGCGTGGAGCGCGCGAAAGCTGGCTTCATCGCGAAACAGCGGGCGGCCGGTCATAGTCATACAACGGGAGAGAAGAAGTTCGATCGGTGAGTCGAGCCAGAGAACGGGGACGCCGGCGTTGCGGAGAAACTCCGGGCAGCCCGGCTGGGCGTAGGTGCCACCGCCGAGCGCGAGGACGGTAGGCTCCTTGAGTTCAGCAGCGCGGCCCAAGGCCGCCCGCAGTTGATCGGCCTCGATTTGGCGAAACGCAGGTTCGCCAAATCGCTCGAATATTTGGGGGATGGCCAGGCTGGCGGATTGCTCGATGCGTTCGTCCAGATCAACGAACCGCCACGCTAGTTGGCGAGCGAGCAGCGTGCCGACCGTAGTCTTCCCGGAACCCATGAAGCCAACAAGGCAAATCACCTGGGGACGGGCAGAGAGGCCACGCAAAGGGGAAGATGGAGTCACTGTTCTATGTAGAATGCCGCCACCGAGGGCAGCGAATCCGGAGCGCGACGATTAATCGCGCCTCATGATGCGGATTGTACCACTGTAGGAGGAGAGTTCGACTTTCGCGAGGCCCTTTCCGACTGTCCCAAAAAAGCCGTGCGTGAGAGTGGAAATACGTTTTACTCCGTGAGCGTCGGGCTTCAAGAAGGCGACGGCCTGATTGTCAACGGTTCCGGTGGCGGTTTGGGCTTTCAGGTCAAACGAATCGGTGCTGGCAAAACGTACCTCGACGAGGCCCTTACCGCTCTTCATGGAATAGAGGCCGGTGCGAACAAAATCGCCGTCGAAGAGAATGTTCCCCGTTGTGGTCATGAGGTTGACGTTGTTGAGTTGCGGCTGAAGAATCTGCGCATTCCCGCCGATGGAGCTAAAATCGAGCTTGCCCGCACATTGTGTGCACACCAGCGAGCCACCGGTGGTCTTTACGATGATATAGCCTGATACTTCCTTCAGATGCACGTCGCCGGCGTAGCTTTCGAGCTTCATATCGCCCATCACTTGCTCGACGTAAATCAGGCCGGTCTCGGTCTTGAGCTGGAGCTCAGTTTCTTCGGGAACGGTCAATTGCAAATTTGCCTCGAGATCGAGCGGCTCCGCACCCGGTTCCAGGATG
>DASXMM010000519.1:0-16075 GCA_036495665.1 Candidatus Acidiferrum sp.
CGAGGGACTTCGACGGAATAGCTGATGGCGGTGTTATGCAGGCGGGTGGTGTCTTTGCCGACGCGGAGCGTGTCGCCCTTGAGCTCGACGGGCGGGTTGGCGAGGATGTCGGCGAGACGCTTTTCGGGGCTGCCGAAGCCAAAACCGGAGACGCGCACATCGCCGTGGACGTGGAATTTGTTGTCGGTGCTGCCGACGATGGTTATATCACCGGCGACGTTGCTCAGCTCGAGGCGGATGGGGCCGGAGACGTCGAGGGAGCGGTCGAAGCTGCCAGAGACGGAGGGGCCCATCTGGCAGCCGACTAGGGCCAGCGCGAACGTGAGTAACGCGATGGGTGCCGCGAGCCTCGTGTGTCGCATCCTACGTCCTCCAGCGCTAACTGCGGCGCTTTGTGGCGCTTCCTTAATTGATACGCAAATACTGGGAAAAATGTTCCGGATTCCGAGCGGGCCGAGGCTTGTGCTAATGTCGCGCAAGTCCTTCATTCAGAGAACCTTGCCTGTAGCCATCTAGATCGAGCGCGACGTAGGTGAAGCCTGCGGCTTTCAGGCGGGCTGCGATCGAGGCCGCCATTTCGGGCGACATGGCGCGGGGCATCTCGTCGGGCGCGATTTCGACGCGGGCGAGCTTGTCGTGCAGGCGGACGCGAAACTGGCGGAAGCCGAGGTCGCGCAGGGCGGCTTCGCCGCGCTCGACCAGAGCGAGACGCTCTGGGGTGACTTCGGTGCCGTACGGGAGGCGCGAAGCGAGGCAAGCGGAGGCAGGGCGGTCCCAGGTGGGGAGCTCGGCGCGCTTGGAGAGGAGGCGAATATCGGCTTTGCGGAGGCCTGCGTCGAGAAGAGGAGCCAGGACGCGGTGTTCAGAGGCGGCGCGGTGGCCCGGGCGGAAATCCAGCGTGTCGTCGCCGTTGACGCCGTAGGCTACGGCGGCGAAGTTTCGTTCTTGCGCGATGGCGTCGAGAACGTTGAAAAGTTCGTCTTTGCAGAAGTAGCAGCGGTCGGAGGCGTTCGCGCGGTACTTGGGATTTTCCATTTCGTGCGTTTCGATAAATTCGTGGCGGACACCGAGGCGGCGGACGAATTCTTCGACGACAGCGCGGTCGTGTGCGGAATAGCTGGGCGAGAGAGCAGTGAGCGAGAGAGCCTGATTGCCTTTCGCGCGATGCGCGGCCCAGGCGAGATAGGCGGAGTCGGCGCCGCCTGAGAGGGCGACGATCACGGACGGGAGTTCGGACAACTGGCTGAGGAGACGCAGCTCTTTTTCTTCAGCTGAGCGTTGCACCTGGTCGTGGTCGACGACGTGAATGCGTACGAGTGAACTCATTTCTGATTAGAGTATAACCCAGCCTCTTGCGATTTCTATTTTTCGCGGCGCGCGAACGGACGGTCATTTGAAATCGAGAAGGACGTCGACGGTGTGTTTGTCGGGGTCGTTGCGGAGCCAGTGGCCGACGGTGTCGTAGTGTACGGGCATTTCGCCAAAAATATCGGCGAGGCGAGATTGCAGTTTGGTGAGAAAATCTTCGTATTGCGTTTTGTCGAAGACGTCGCCGGGCTGCATTTGCCACATTTGCCGCAGACGCTTTTCGGCGGTGAGGGACAAGCCCGTTATCACCATTGTGCTGTAGTGATATTGCGCGCCCTCGTTGATGGAAACGTTGTAGGAAACGGAGTGGGCTTCATCGTCGTAGGAGACTACGGGATCGAGTTTGACGTCGAGAAAGCCGCGATGGCCGTAGTCTTCGCGGATGTGATCCCAGGCGGCTTCGATTTGCATTCCGTTGGCGACGTCCCCGGGTTTGAGGCCGATTTCATTCGTGAGAGTGATGGTCGACAGCAGGGAATTTCCTGACCACTGGACTTCTTTCCAGCGATAAACAGGCCCGGTGGCCACCGGGACGAACACGGGAATCTGATCGGAAAGTTTTTGATTGGGATTACCCGTCAGACGCACTTCGGGAGGGCCGAGTTTTGCTTTGAGGAAGCCTAGTTGAAGATAGATTGGCCGGACCTGTTCCGAGAGGAAAAGATCGATGGTCATGCGCGAATAAGGCTTTCCCACGACATCAGCGAGGGCTTGCTGCACGGTGTGCGAGGCAGAAATACTGGGGTCGTCGAACTTTACGCTGGCGATCGTAAACGTGGCGCCTTCGGCGTGAAAATTCTGGACGTTGCCTTCGCCCAGCGGATTGGGGAGCAGTTCGTGTTCGATGGAAACTTCCAGCTGGTGCGAGGCCAGCAGTTCCTTAATGGCCTCGCTGGCTTGATCCAAGACGGCCCCGCCTTCGGGGAGAGTGCCATCGAAGAAGGGAACTTTTTTGCGGATCACGTCGTCGAGCTCGCTATCGGCGAACCATGGGAGATTGTCGAAGAAAATGGGGACGCGCAGGGCCTCCTCAAGTTGGAAGGTAACGGTGAGGCCGTCGCCGACGGTTTTGAAGGTGTAGTTTACTTTTGCGAACATGCCGGTTTGCAGGAGGCGGTCGGCGGCGGCTTGCAGATCGGGTTTGCCGACTTGAGAGCCTTTTTGGAGTTGAGAGAGGTCGGTGACTTGGGGTTCGGTGAGGGTTTTGAGGCCTTCGGTGCGGATTTCGTGGAGGTTGGCGGTGGCTGGGGCGGGAGCTTGTGCTCGGACGGAAAGTGAAAGTGGGAACGCGGCGGCAACGGAGAGTCCCAAGAACAGCGAGAGGCGACGCATATTTTTAGTCTAGCGGAAAATCGGAAATGAGCCTACCGGACAAGCGTATTTCGCTGGGACTCTCTGCAAGAAGCGCGCAGCTTCCAGCTATTCGACGGTGACGGATTTTGCGAGATTGCGCGGTTGATCGACGTCGCAGCCGAGGCGGACCGCGATGTGATAGGCGAGGAGCTGCAGCGGAATGATCTCGAGGAGCGGCGCGAGGATTTCGGGCGCGGGAGGCAACTCGATGATGTGGTCGGAGGCTTCGCGCGCGAGATGATCTTTTTCGGTGGCGATGGAGATGACGATGCCGTCGCGGGCTTTCACTTCTTTGATGTTGGAGATGCTTTTTTCGTAGCGCGTGACGGATTCGGGGTCGCTGTCGTCTCGCGTGGCGAGAACGACTACCGGGAGATTTTCATCGATGAGGGCATTGGGGCCGTGCTTCATTTCGCCTGCGGGGTAGCCTTCGGCGTGGATGTAGGAAATCTCTTTGAGCTTGAGCGCGCCTTCAAGGGCGATGGGATAGTGGATGCCGCGGCCGAGGTAAAGAAAATCGGTGTAGCGGAAAAATTGGCGCGCGAGGTTTTCGTAAAAGCCGGATTCTTCAGCTTGCAGGACCGTTTCCATCTTGTGGGGGATGCGCGTGAACTCCTGCATCAGTTTGACGGCGGCGGCGGGAGCGAGTTTGCCGCGAATTTGTCCCAGGTAGGAAGCTAAGAGCAAAAGCGCGGCGAGTTGCGCGGTGAAGGCTTTTGTGGAGGCGACGCCGATTTCCGGGCCGGCGTGCGTGATGATGGTGCCGGCGGCTTCGCGGGTGATCATCGAGCCCATCACATTGCAAATCGCGAGCGTGGGTGAGCCTTTGATTTTCGCTTCGCGCTGGGCGGCGAGCGTGTCGGCGGTTTCGCCGGACTGGCTGATGCAGACGGTAAGCGTTTTGGAGTCGAGGATTGGATCGCGATAGCGGAATTCGCTGCCGTAGTCGACTTCGACCTGGAGACGCGCGAGGCGCTCGATCATGAATTTACCGGCCAGGGCGGAGTGCCAGCTTGTGCCGCACGCGACGATGCGGACTTGTTGGAAGTCGCGGAACTGTTGTTCGGAGATTTGCATCTCGTCGAGAAAGACTTTTCCGGTGTCTTGCGAGATGCGGCCGAGGAGAGTGTCGCGTACGGCGCGCGGCTGCTCGAAAATCTCCTTTTGCATGAAGTGCTTGTAGCCGCCCTTTTCCGCCATGATCGGATCCCAAGCGACGTGATGTGCAGGGCGATCGACGGGGCGGCCGTCATGGTCCATCACTCGGACGCCGCTTTGCGTTAGGACGGCAATGTCGCCGTCGGCCAGGAAGAAAATTTGGCGCGTGTGTTCGAGGAGCGCAGGAATATCGCTGGCGACGAAGAATTCGGCGTCGCCTAGGCCGATGACCGAAGGCGGTCCGATGCGAGCTGCGACGATTTTGTGCGGATCGCGCGCGGAAAGGAAGACCAGGGAGTAAATGCCGCGCAGCTCTTTGAGGGATTTGCGAACGGCGTCTTCGAGCGGTTCGCCGTGCTGCGAATTTTTCTCGACGAGATGGGCGACGACTTCCGTGTCGGTTTCGGTGGCGAACTTGTGGCCTTCGCGCTGGAGCTGTTCTTTCAGTTCGAGGTAATTTTCGATGATGCCGTTATGCACGACGACGATTTGGCCGGTGCAGTCGCGGTGCGGGTGGGCGTTTTCTTCCGTGGGCCGGCCGTGGGTGGCCCAGTGGGTGTGGCCGATGCCGTAAGTGCCTTCGATGGGTGACTTCAGAATGACTTCTTCGAGGTTTCGGAGTTTGCCTGGGGCGCGGCGGATTTCCAGTTTACCGTCTTTGGTGACGACGGCGATGCCCGCGGAATCGTAACCGCGATATTCGAGTTTGCGCAGGCCCTCGATGATGACAGGCACTACCTTCTTCGGTCCGATGTAACCGACAATTCCGCACATGCGCGGCTCTCCTAAAAGTGCTGTTTGATTAGACTAGCATGGAGTAGCGCCATGCCAGGTGCTTCCCATTGGGGATTGTAGCCAATCAAGGCCGCGGAGGGGCATCCGGGGCTGACTGTAGGTCGTAGGAAATCAGCTTGTCGGTCGAGTCGAAGTGGAAGGTGACGCGCGCGGTTGAGGGCTGAAGCGTGTCGGTATCGATGTGGCGCACAACGGCGACCACGGAGTTTTTGTCGGGCGAATCTTCTAGTTTGTAGCCGCGGGAATTGAGGAAGTACTCGACGCGCGACCTGGGCGTACCTGGAGGAACTTCGGCGTTGAGCATTTCATCGATCTTGCGCAGGCGAGGGTCCGACGTGTGAGCTGGTTGCTTGTCGCATCCGAAGGCGGAGATGGCGATAAGCAGGAGCAAGCAGGCAACCGACAGCGTGGACTGAGAGGCGGCCGACAGGCACGGGAAGTTGCGGCGACGGATCATGGCGCGCAGTACTTACTCGACGATTTCGAAGCGGGATTCCTCGATGACCGGGTTGGTGAGAACTTCCTTTGAGATGCGCTCGACCTGTTTTTCCGCTTCATCGCGGGTCAATCCATCGACGTTGAGGACGAAGAACTTGCCCTGGCGAACGTCTTTGACGGACGCGAAGCCGAGCCCGCTGAGGGCATGCTGAATGGTTTGTCCTTGAGGATCGAGTACGGTGCGCTTTGGCATTACCCAAACGTGTGCTTTCATGGGCCAAGTATAACATTGCGGGAGACAGGGCGAAGCGGCCAACGGCGATGGCCCGAGCGGAGGGAAACGCCGACCAACTCAGGTCCCGGAGCCTCTGAGCGCGCGCTTTTCGGTTTCCGAAAGGAAGGCGTATTCGAAACTCGAATCTACGAGTTGCGAGAGTTCATTTTCGCTCAGCCCCATCTTCGCAGCGTTTTCGTATTCGTTGTGCAGAGTTGTGTGAAACATGGCGGGATCGTCGGTAGAGAGGACGATGGGGATGCCATGGCGCAGGAGTCGCGGCAACGGATGATCTTTGATTTGGGCATCGGGCAGCCCCAATTGTTTTGCCAGCGCGCCTGTGCGGATATTGCTCTGCGGGCAAACCTCAAGCGGAATGCGGCGGTCGGCTAGGAGGTCCATGAGCGCAGGGTCGCGAGCCGCCGCGATGCCGTGTCCCACGCGCTCGACGTGCAGAAGCTCGATCGCCTCGCGGATTTTATCCGGACCGCCGACTTCTCCGGCGTGCATCAGCAGGTGCAAACCCATGTTTGCGGCTTGTTCGTAGACCGGGCGAAACTCTTTCGTCGCGACGCTCATTTCGTCGCCGCCGATGCCGAAGGCGACGATCGACCTGGAGCCGCTGCGTTTTGCTGCGTGAACCACGTCCAGGGCGGCGTCAGCGCCGAACTGCCGGGCGGCATCGAAAATCCACTTCAGGTGAAGGCCCTGGCTCTCGAACGGTTTGGTGGCCCGCAGAATGGATTCGAAATTGGCTTCAGGTTGTTGTTTGCGAAGCAGCATCACACCGATAGAAAGCGTTACCTCGGCGTAGACGACGCCCTGAGTCAAGAGATGTTCGCTCAGGTCTCGCGCGATGAGGCCGTAGTCGGCGGGAGTGCGCAGAAAGGAGGTGACCCACTTGAAGGCATCGATAAAGCCCGCGAAGTCGCGGTACGAGTAGAGGCGGCGGACTTCGTCCTCAGCAAGGGCGATGCCGTGCTGCGCCGTCAGCGCGCAAACCGTTGCCGCCTGAATCGAGCCTTCGAGATGCAGGTGCAACTCGGCTTTGGGAAGGGAAGCGATGCTTGCCGGGAGGAGTGGGAAATTCATCCGGGAACGTTAGTGAGGCAGTTGCGGGCGGCCCGCGTTGATCCAAGCGGTCAGCCAGTAGGAGCCGACGTCGGTGGATGCTTCCGAGAGTTGGCGGATCAGAACGGCGGCGGCCAGATTGTAGAAGCGGTCGTAGTATTCGTCGTTGTAGGAGTAGGACTTGCCCACGATGTAGGCATTGCGGTCAGCGAGGAGAATTGTTTCGAGCCAGCTATGCGAGCCAAGGCACACTTCGAACGCATGATCGGTGGGATCGTGGATGAAGGCGGCATCGTTTGGCCGCATGGGGAAGAACGAAGAGTAGCGATCGATCAGCGTTGTGCCGAATCGCTCGTTGACACCCTTTTGCGCGGTAAGTCTACCGTCAAAATTTTCCGTAGTGCTGAATGGGTCGTGAGCTTCGGCAACGTAGTTCGCGAGAATCGCGGCATCAAGTTTGGCGTCGTCCCATCGGCCAGTCTTCATGTCCTCGGTCAGTTTCTGGCTATAGACGCCGATTTCCCAAGGGAGCACGCCGTTGGCCTCGAGCTTTGACTTCCCGTATTTGGCTACGGCTGCTTTGTAAGTGCGCGGAAGGGCATCGAAGGGGAAGCGCCCATACTTGTCGAGGTAAAGGTGGTTGTTGCGCTTCTCAGTGGGAGTTTTTGCCACGGCTTCGAACGGGTCGATGACGTGTTCGAGAAGGGTACTGCGATAGGACTCGAAGAAGCCGCGAATGTCCGGCGGCAAAGTGTCGATGGCCTGGTTCACGACGAGTTTGTGGGCGTTACGGCCCCAGGCTGCGAGACGTTGCGGGAGTAGCACGCAAATCGCGAGCGCCATCCCGAGCCCAAGTAGAAGGCTCACCCGAATCTTCACACTTCCGTGGAATCCCGGCCGCATCGTCGATTCCTCTACCGCGTGTTGGCGGCTCGGAGCGTGCTGTGTCTCCGGCCATAGAAATAGTAAATCACGAGCCCGATAAGGAGCCAACTAATGAACCGGAGCCAGTTCATGATCGGCAAGCCGGCCATTAGCAAAACACACGTAAGGATCGTAAGGACTGGCGCGATGGGGCCACCTGGAGCGCGAAACGCGCGCGGCCGTTCGGGTTCGCGGTAGCGAAGAATGAGCACGCCTGCCGCAACCAATGCGAAGGCGAAGAGCGTGCCGATGTTGGCGAGATCGCCGAGCGTGCCAATGTCGAGAAGCCCGGCAGGCACACCGACGACAAAACCGGCGACCCACGTGGAGAAGTCCGGCGTGAGATACCTGCGATGGATGCGGCTGAAAATCTTGGGAAAAAGGCCATCGCGCGACATAGCAAACCAGACGCGCGCCTGGCCGATCTGGAAAACAAGCAGCGAAGAGATCATGCCCATAAGCGCGCCAATGAGAACGACGAGGCGGAGGCTGGAGATGTGCAGTTTCTTGAGGGTGTTGACGACCGGAGCGGCGTCGTCGACAAGCGTGTCCCAACGAACGAGGCCGGTGAGAACGACGACCACGCCGATGTAGAGCAGCGTACAGATCACAAGTGTAGCGATGATGCCGCGCGGAAGGTCGCGCTGCGGATTCTTACACTCTTCCGCTGCGGTGGAGACCGAGTCGAAACCGATATACGTGAAGAAGACGATGGAGCCACCGGTGAGAATACCGGGCCAGCCGTTCGGAGAGAAGGGGTGCCAATTCGAAGTGTGAATGAATCTGGATGCGAAGCTAATGAAGGCGAGGATGGCAATTATTTTGATCAGCACCATCACGTTGTTGGTTTCCGCGGACTCCCGAATGCCGCGAACCAGGATCACGGTGAGAAGCATCACGATGATGAAGGCAGGCCAGTTGAAACCGAAATGCCAGCCCGGATCGTAAAGCGTGTTTCCCTGTAAATCGGTAAGGCCGCTGGGAAGATAGGCGGGAACGATCCAGCGCGGATTTGGATGCACTCCGAACCAATCGAGAAAATCGACAAGGTGTGCCGAGAAGCCGACGCTGACAGCCATGTTGCTGACGGCGTATTCAAGGATGAGATCCCAGCCTATAATCCAGGCGATCAGTTCGCCCATCGTGGCGTACGTGTACGTGTAGGCGCTGCCCGCGATGGGAATCATCGCCGCGAGTTCAGCGTAGCAGACGGAAGCGAAGCCACATGCGATGGCGACCAGCACAAACGAAAGAGCTATCGCGGGTCCGGCGCCCGGGCGCCCGAACGAGGACTGGTGCGTGATCAAATATTGAAGCAGCGGAGCATTGAGGACCGAGGAGACCTGGAGTTTTTGGCCCGCGATGGCGGTGCCGACAATGGTGAAAATTCCAGAGCCGATCACGGCTCCAATCCCAAGAGAGGTGAGGCTCAGCCAACCCAAGGATTTCTTAAGCCGGACTTCCGCGTTCTCGCAATCGGACAACAGTTGGTCAATCTGCTTGCAACGGAAGAGGTCTGACGCCACTCACAGTCTCCGATAGCGTTGCGGCAATGTGAGGAATGCTTGCCGGGTTCGCAGATGAGGGATGATCGCGCCTCAATGTACCTTGAGACGCGCTGGTGCGCAACATCGGTCGCTCCTTGCGTGTCGAAGGTTAGGCCGGTTCGAGTTGGGCGTAGCGCTCGATAAACTTCTTTGTGCCGCGGCCTGGAAAGCTCACGGAGACGCGGCGGTCTTCCTCGTCGCCCTCAACGCCGACGATAGTGCCGACGCCGTAGCTGGGATGGCGAACTCTGCGGCCGAGCATCGGATCCGCGTTCGCGCCACGTTTTATGGCCGGTCGGCCGAAGGAGCTTGCGGCGGCTCTGGCTGGCTTGGGTGCCAATACGGTCGGTTCCGGCTTGCCGCGTACGCGGCGGAGAAACTCGTCGGCGGAATACGAATATTCGGGATCGGGTTCGTAACGGCGCTTTTCGCCGATTTCGGCCATGGAGCCGCGGACGGTTTCCACAAGCTCGCTCGGAATTTCGGCGAGGAAGCGCGAGGGTAAAGAAGCGCGCAGTTGCTGCTCGTTGCCGAAGATCCGGCGGTAGACAGCGCGGGTGAGAGTCAGCGAAGTTCGGGCACGCGTCATGCCCACATAAACGAGGCGGCGCTCCTCTTCAATCCCTTTTTCTTCGTTCAGTGAGCGGCCATGCGGACAGATGCCTTCTTCCATGCCGGTCAGGAAGACGTGGTCGAACTCGAGGCCCTTGGTGCTGTGCAGCGTAATGAGCGTGACGCCGGGCTTGCCTTCGAAGGAGTCCGCGTCGCTCACCAGTGCGGCCGCGTCGAGAAAGTCCGTGAATGTTTCGCCGGCTTCCATGCTTTCGGCGACGGCGCGCGTTAGTTCTTCGAGATTCTCGAGTCGCGCGACGTCCTCAGGCGTGTTGCGGTCTTTCAGCATGTCCATGTAGCCGCTTTCCTCTAGGACGGTGCGGAGAAAGTCGGCGGGCTCTTTGTTGGCGAGCGCGTCTTGCAATTTGGCGATGAGCTCCTGGAACGAACGCAGCGGCGTTACGGCACGGCCGGCGGCTGCTCCGGATACAAATTTTTCAATCGCGGTCCAAAGAGGCGTGCCGTCCACGCGAGCCGTTTCACGGAGAGAATCGACGGTCGTCTTGCCGATGCCACGCGGCGGAACGTTCAAAACACGTAGCAACGAAATATCGTCTTCGGGATGCATCGCGAGACGGACATACGCCAGCGCGTCTTTCACTTCGGCGCGGTTGTAGAAGCTGAACCCGCCGACGAGTTTGTAACGCAGGCCGCGCCGGCGGAAGACTTCTTCGAACGCGCGCGACTGAAAATTCGTTCTGTACTCGACGGCGCAGGTCTGCGCGGAGTCGTCGTTCAAAATGCGTTCGAGTTCGCCGGCGACGAATTCGGCTTCGGAATGGGCATCGCGGGCTTCGAAATAGCGCAGGTTCGCGCCCATGCCTTTCGCGGCGCTGAGAGACTTGCCGAGCCTCTGGGGATTGTTCGCGACGACCGCGCCGGCCGCATCCAAAATATTTTGCGTGGAGCGGTAGTTGCGCTCGAGCTTTACCACGCGCGCACCCGGGAAATCGCGGGAAAAGCTCAGCAGGATCGAGACGTCGGCGCCGCGCCAGCGATAGATGGACTGGTCTTCATCGCCAACGACGCACAAGTTGTGGTGCGGACCAGTCAGGAGGCGAAGGAGGTCGTACTGCACGCGGTTGGTGTCCTGATACTCGTCGACGTGGATGTATTGAAAACGTGCTTGCCACTTTTCGCGCACCGATTGCACGTCCCGCAACAGGCGCATCGTTCGAAGCAGAAGATCGTCAAAATCCACTGCATTGCTCTGATGCAGCAGCTTTTCGTAAGCGGCGAAAACATCAGCGGTGCGCCGGCCGTCCTGGCCAGTGGCTTCTCCTCGCATCATCTCGGGCGTTTTGCCATGATTTTTTGCGTAGCTGATGGCGCTAAGAATATTTCGTGGCGTCAAGGCGTCGTCATCGATGGCCAGCTTGGTCATCGCGAGTTTCACGGCAGCGAGCTGATCGTCGTCGTCGTAAATCGCGAAATCGCGAGGCAGGCCAGCGCTTGGCGCTTCGCGGCGTAGAAGGCGCGCGCAAAGCGAGTGAAACGTCGAAAGCCACGGTTGCGCCGGCGGTACTCCCGAGCGCAGCAGAAGGTCAGACACGCGTGAGCGCATCTCCTGCGCTGCTTTGTTCGTGAAGGTGACCGCGAGAATGGACTCCGCGGGCACGCCCTTCGAAATCAAGTTGGCCATGCGAAAGGTGATAGCGCGGGTCTTGCCTGTTCCCGCACCGGCAAGAATGAGCACGGGGCCTTCTACCGTTTCCGCCGCGAGTCGTTGTTCTGGATTTAGTTCGTCTAGGAGATTCAACATTTATCTGCAGTGTCCGAACATATTGTGTGCCTTGTGATGGTAGCGGACTGGATGGAGTCGCGCAAATGAACGGATTTTCATCCAGTATTCTGCAGGAAACTCGGCCGGATGCGCGAGCGGCGTGTGCGTCGCAGCCGTTCGCTCTAGCGGCTGAGATCGATTTCGAAATAAACCAACGGGTGATTTTTTTCGAGCGACCGCACATCCGGGATATAGAGATGCGCGGTGTTGAGCAGGTCGAGTTGGCCCTGGATATCGAAGTAAAGCAGCCCTTGCACGGCGTGATGTGGCGCCACGACACTGCCGGAAACACCGGCGTCGGCAGCGGCTTTCTGTATTTCCATCCAATGCTTGTCGCGGCCGGTTTTTGGACCGGTCGGAATCGGAATCGGAATCGGAGACCTGTGTGTTGCGGTCGGGTCTTTTCTCTTGGTATCTGTCACGACGTCGGCTACGTCGTCGGCTGTAAGGGCACGGAGCGCTTGGCGGTTATCCTCGGATACCGTGACGTTCAGGCGGATTTGCTCGAGGTTGACCTTCATGCTGTCATCAGAGTCGTTGCGAATAACGGTATCAATCGCGACGATTCCGGAGGCAAGGGGCGATTTCTTGGGAAACTTCGCCTTGTAACTGGCTGCGTCGGTCCATGGCTGCGCGGAGATGGTCACGCCTTCGTGCGATTCGAGCGCCGCCGCCTTCATGGTGGCTTGCGGCTGCTGTGCGGCGCGACCGTCAGAAAGAAGCATGACGGCAAGAAAGGGAACTATAATGGATGGGTTTCGCATCGGGTTATAATAGTCCTTTCTCATCTCGACGCCTTCGATTCCTGGGGGAAGTGCAAGGTTGCCCGCATTGTGCGCAGCCTGTTCGCGGCGGTGCGGAAGAGAGACCGGAGCCACGTTTAGTGCATTTTATCTATAGCCTGCTGATGGGTTTTGCCGCCCTGCTGCTCACACCTTACTGGCTCGTGCAGGGTCTGCGCCATAGTAAATATTTTTCGAATCTGGGGCAGCGGCTGGGATTTTCGTTTCCGACGCTCGGGAAGCTTCCTGGAAGCGGACCCGGGACGATCTGGATCCACGCTGTTTCTGTGGGCGAAGCGCTTTCGGGAGTTACGCTCGCGCGGCGATTGAAAGAAAAGTATCCGGACCGGCCGCTCGTGGTTTCTACGACTACGCTGACGGGGCAGGCGCTGGCTCGGGAACGCATGCCTTTTGCTGACGCGATTTTCTATTTTCCTTTGGATTGGGCGTTTTGCGTTCGCAGGGCTTTGCGGGTGGTGCGGCCTTCGATCGTGATTGTTTTGGAGACGGAAATTTGGCCGAACTTCCTGCGGCAGGCGCGGCGCAGCGGCGTACCGGTCGTGTTCGTGAGCGGACGCATTTCGGACCGGTCTTTTGCGCGCTACCAGCGTTTTCTTGGCGTTTTTGGATTTTTTCTGCGACCGTTTCTTCGGAGCGCGCTTGCGGATGCGTCTGCCTTTCTGATGCAGAGCGAGAAGGACGCGAACCGGATAGGGGCTCTGGGCGCGCCCCCGGAGCGTGTACAGGTCAGCGGCAACCTGAAGTACGACTTGGAGCTTCCGGCGTCTACGCCAATTTCGGAATGGCTTGGTAGCGAGGCGAAGCGGCGCGGCCGCTCGCCCATTATCGTCGCGGGCAGTGTCGTTGCCACTGAGGAGCCGCTCGCACTGATCGCCTTCGGCACGCTGCAAGGCGAATACCGGAATGCGCTCCTCGTGATGGCGCCGCGCAAACCGGAGTGCTTCGACGCAGCGGCACGGTCTATTGACGAATCGCATCGCAAATTTATTCGGCGGTCGCAAATGCCCGTTCCCGGTCCATCGCGGAACGGCGGGCCGGCGGGTGCCGGCGGGTCGGTGGCCGAATTTGCAATTCCCGACGATGTAACGGTGCTCTTGCTCGATAGCATCGGCGAGTTAGCATCGCTTTATCGCGTAGCAGACGGAGCTTTCGTGGGCGGGTCGCTGGTCGAGAGCGGAGGGCACAATATTCTCGAGCCAGCAGCGTTTGGAAAAGTTCCAGTATTCGGGCCCTCGATGGAAAATTTCGCGGCGATTGCCGCTCGCTTCACGGCGGCAGGCGCCGCTGTGCAGGTAGAAAGCCCGGAAGACGCGGGCGTCGCCTGGATCGAGTTTATGCGCTATCCGGAGCGCGCGGCGAAGATGGGCGAAGCCGCACGTAACCTCGTCGAGAGCAGCCGCGGCGCCACGGATCGCGCCATCGCCGAGATCGCCAAACAGCTTGACGGCGTTGCGCGAGAGAATGGATGAAGTTGCCGCTGCTGGCGCGAGTCGCGCTCTGGCCGCTCTCGGTGCTGTACGGCGGGTATGTTCGGGCGCGGGCCTGGCTCTATAAGAATGGCTGGCTGAAGCAGAGACAATTGCGCGGCAAGGTGATTAGCGTTGGCAATTTGACTGTTGGCGGTACTGGCAAGACGCCGATGGTTTTGTGGCTAGCCGACAAATTTCTGGCAGAAGGGAAGCGCGTCGCCATTTTGAGTCGCGGATACAAAGGCGCCGGCGGAACCAGCGACGAGATCGAGCTGATGAAGCACCGCCTCCAGGGCCGCGTCAAATTTGGCGTCGGCAAAAATCGCTTCGCAGAAGGGCAGCGTATCGAGGCCGAACAGCCGGTCGATGTTTTTCTTCTCGATGACGGCTTTCAGCATCTTCCGCTGGCCCGCGATGTCGACATTATTTTGATCGATGCGCTGCGGCCTCCTAATCGAAGCTCACTCTTGCCGGCAGGCTCCCTTCGCGAACCGTTTTCCGCGATAGGCCGCGCCGATCTCCTCGTGTTTACGCGGACAGATACCCGGCCGATTTCCGCGGAGGCGACCGGCGAGCTCGGTTCGTATCCAGTTTTTGCGGCGACGACGCGACTCCTGGGATTTCGACTCCACCGAAAGGATGCGGTCATGCAATCGCACGAGATGGGCCACGGTCCGTTTTTTGCGTTCTGCGGGATTGGCAATCCGCAGGCATTTTTCGATGATTTGAACCGTTGGCGTGTTCCCGTCGCCGGGCAAAGTATTTTTCGCGACCACCATTTATACACCGCGATTGATCTTCGACGTCTAGAGAAAGCAGCTCAAAGCGCGGGAGCGATTGCGTTCGTGACCACGGAGAAAGATGCCGAAAACTTAAAGGGAGTAGACGCGCCCGCGATTCCCATTTTCGTTGCGGTGATCGATTTCGTATTGAGCGCGGAGAGCGAATTTCTCGCGGCTCTGGAACGAAAATTACAGTCGCCTCGCGGAGTGGTGGCGTGAAAATTCTCATTCGTTCCACAAACTGGGTTGGCGATGCCATCATGGCATTGCCAGCTCTCCGCACCGTGCGTGCGCGCTTCCCTGAAGCGGAGATAACGATTCTCGCCAAGCCCTACGTTGCGTTCATCTACAAAGATCAAAATGTCTGCGACAAAATAGCGTCTGTGGATGGCAAGCGCGACATCGTGGAAGATTTGCGTGCGGAGAAGTTCGATGTAGCGCTGCTGCTTCAGAACGCCTTCCAGTCTGCCTGGTTTACTTGGCGCGCGGGAATTCCAGAGCGCATCGGCTACGTGCGCGACGGCCGCAGCCTTCTGTTGACGAAAGCCGTGCCCACGCCAAAGCCCGGTGAAATTCCCGGCCACGAACAGTTCTATTATCTCGAACTGCTGCGGCGCATCGGCTGGCTTGATTCGCTGCCGAACGAATCGTTCATCAAGTTGGAAGTCCCCGAGGAGAATCGTCAACAAGCCGCGGAGTTTCTACTTTCCTCCGGAGTGAAACGTGACAGCTTGCGCATTGCGATCGGCGCGGGCGCTTCGTATGGGGCCGCAAAATGCTGGCCGCCCGATCGCTTTGCCGAATTAGCAAATCGCCTTCATGCTGAAACCGAAGTAGAAGTGATTCTATTCGGCACTCGCGCGGAAGCGCCAGTTTCGTCTGCCATCGCGGCGGGAATGCACCGGCCGCCAATCGATCTCACCGGAAAAACCGCGATCAACGACGTACCCGCGCTGCTTTCGCAGTGCCACTTGTTCATCGGCAACGACTCTGGCGCGATGCACGTCGCCGGCGCTGTCGGTCTCCCGGTCGTGGCCGTTTTCGGGCCTACCGATCCCTTCGGCACCGCCCCTGTCACGCCGCGCTGCAGCATCATTCAAGAAAGACCCTACTGCAGCCCATGCTTTCTCCGCCGCTGTCCCACGGATCACCGCTGCATGACTCGCGTGACGCCCGACATGGTCGAAGCCGCTGCGCGTCACTGGATTGCTTCGATGGAGGTGCGCACTGTCTGAAGCTGCCGCTCTCCGTCCCGCCGTTTTTCTCGATCGCGACGGAACGATTGCCGAAGAAGTTGGGTACTTGAATCACGTCAGCCGATTTCGTATGTTGCCGCGTGTGGCGGATGCCATTCGCCGTCTAAATGAAGCCCAAATACCCGTAATTGTGGTAACAAACCAATCAGGCGTCGGTCGGCGTTACTTTCCGGAGTCGCTCGTACACTCGGTGCACCAACTAATGTCGCAGCAACTCGAAGCCGCTGGCGCGCATCTAGACGCCGTATACTACTGTCCGCACATGTCGGCCGACGGCTGCGATTGCCGCAAGCCCAAGACGGGAATGCTCGAACTCGCTGCCCGCGAACATAACGTCGACTTGCACCGCTCGTTCGTCGTCGGCGATCGTCACGGTGACATCGAACTTGCACACCGCGCAGGCGCGCGCAGTATTCTCGTGCGCACCGGATACGGCGAAGGT
>DASXMM010000520.1:0-7062 GCA_036495665.1 Candidatus Acidiferrum sp.
AAGAATACGCGACCGAGGTTGCCGCGCGACCGGCGTCTCCCCCCACGCCGGTCGTTCCTGTCTCTCCAGAACGGGCCCAAGCGGATGTGCAAGAATCACAGAGAACTAGCTTATGAATGGATCAGAATGGGGGGCAGGTCAGGCAGTTTGACTGGAGAGGGAGGCGTTGTGGGTACCGGTACCTACAACGCCGGTTAGCCCGAATAATCGGGAGTTGGCACAGTCTCCAGTTGAAGCAGAGGACTAATTATTCGTTTGGAAAATCCTAGGTCCCGGCCAGCACCTTGGGCTAGAAGTCGTGTCATGCTATCAACTCGGAGACCTTAGAGATGTCCATAACCTTCTCTGTTTTCATGAAAGCACCCGCACGGGCCACCGTAGTGAGCGTCGCGCTGTTCGTCGTCATTGCGACGATTCTGCCGCAAATTGAGCCTTTCCCAGCGGCACAAGATGCAGACGGAACATCCGCCGACCGCAGGAAGAAGTTCGAGGAAGAAAAGCGGCGTCTCGAGAACGAAGGCACGTTAACAGAGGTTCCTTCGGATCCAGAACAATCGTTCTTTGTGTCGCCGGCCAGAGCCACGATGCTGGTCGGCGAAGCCTGGCTTTTCAGCTCCTTTGACATTCATGCGAAGACGCTCACAGCCGAATCGGAATGGTCGACCAGTAGTGCCTCGGTGGCGGACGTATCGACGGACCATACGGGCCTGATAACCGCTACGGCGCCGGGAACGGCAATAATTCGCGCGCGAACCGGCGGACGTTACGCCGAAGCGACCGTGACTGTGCTTTCCGGCGACAAGCTTCCAGCCCTGACTATTCGCTGGTTGGCTCCACAAATCCCTGGATTCACAATAAAGAAGATGTTTCCATCATTGCCCAACCCGAGTGGGGTGGTCGTGACCTTTTTTGAACAAAACGCCCAAGGGGAGGCTTTGGTACGCGCATTCACAAGCAACGGCCGACAGGTCTGGATGAAACGCGGAAAGGATTTATCACCACGGAATGGGAAACACCGTAGCGAAGTCAACGAGGAACGGCGTATGAATCTTTCCCGTCCATGTCTGTGAAACCAACAACTCTTCGCAAGCAAAAATAGGGTCAGTCCCATCTGGTAAACGCGCAAACCGGAGATGTCGGTACCAGGACGAACATATGCGGCAAATGCTTCATGATCGGCTCGCACGCGAGCACACGACGTCACCGAATCTGGTTGTTAAAGGATTCGTTTGCCGCATCATGGGCGAGCCGCCAAGGATACCAGTGGTCCCGCTCCAAATGCCGTTCGAGCGCGTGGACCGCCGAGTTTTCCGGAAGTGGCACAAGGACGCCATTGCACTCCGGGCATGACAACCGTACCGTTTTGGGTTTTGCTTCCGGTGTGTGCGATTCGTCAGGCATCATCACTCGCCAGCTAGGAGCAACTTCTCCTCGCTGCTCCGACTCATCGGAACTTAATCCGCCCGAAAGCGGATTGGGAGGATTGGCGCGGACTGCCGGGGCGGTGGACCTACCTGAGATTTCTCCTCGGGAGTTCAGGTGCCATGGGAGTGAGGGGTCCGACCAGGCAGCCCGCATTCGATGGATGTGCATCTCTCATGCCAAGTCGGGAGTCGAAGCTTGAAGCTCGCGTGCGGAGCTAACTCCAACATGTGCAGACACATCCCGCCGGATCAGTCGAGCGGCGAGGTGTCACTTAGGAAATACTGGACGCTGCTTGGAAACAATCTTTCCAAGATTGTGCAACGAGCTTCAAGGAGTCGAGGACTCTACCGTCCAAAGGTAAGCAACTGACTCACGCCGAACATGTCGGTACTAGGCAAGGAGTTAGGAGTTGCGTGGCAGAGGGGCGGAAAAAAGAGTTTTGAAGGGTGGAGGTCGGGGCGAGATGGGGCGCAGGGATCCTGCGCGCCTGTGAGGGATGGGCTGTTTTCGCGTTAGATGGCGGCGCGGGCTTGGGTGGTTTGTTGAGGTTGGGAGTTGGCGAGTTTTTGGATGAGGCGGTAGCTGATTTTGTCTCCGCGGATTGTGCCTGCGGGTCGAAGATCGTCTTTGCTACGAACAACGGGCAGCCAAGAGATGCCGTGATCGAGCATGGTGGCGGAGGCTACCAGAGTGGGATCGTCGAGCGTTAAATACACGCGGCTTAGGGAAATCAGTTCACCGAGCTTGTGCTGGGTAGGATCTTCGGTGACGACCGAGGAGGCGAGAGCGACGCGAGCAACGACGCGATAAAGTTCATCGCGATCGAAGGTTCCCCAGAGGCGCTGGTTTTCGTCGACGATGAGGAGTTCGCCCGAAGAGCCTTCGTTTAGAGCTCTGACCGCATCGGCGAGCGTGTTTTCTTTATGCAGGAGTTGGGGAGGAAGCGGGTCGAGGAGCGATTCCAGAGGTATGTCTTCCAGAATGGACTTGGCCAGCGGCAACCGGCGCCAAAAATCACCACCTTGGCGAGTGACGGCCTTGGTCAAGAGTTCGCGCATGGGCGTGAAAGATCCGGCGATTTGAGAGAAGAGGGCGCTGCCAATTTGGCCCACCCGAACGACGGTGCGAGCACGAATGCTCGTTTCGTGGGGGCGATTTCCCATCAGAGCGCCTTCGCCAAAAAAATCACCTTTGGCGAGGACGGCCACAAGTTTGGGTTCCGGGTTTTGCGGCGTCGACTGCAAGACCTCCACCTCGCCTTCGTCGATGACGCTGAAGACGCGGGCTGGATCTCCCTGGTGGTGAATGAAATCACCCGGACGAAAATAGGCGCGAGAGAGTTGTTGCGCTTCATCGGTACTGAGAAAGCCGAGATCGCGAGGGAAAAGGACGTCCCAAGTCCAGTCGAGCGAGACTTTGAAACGGCGCGACCACGTAGGCAACTTGAAGAGATAGACGCCACGCCAGAGGAGCCAAGCGACGAAACCGGAGATGCGCATGCCAAACATCTCGGCGACGGCGCTGTAACCGCCGATGGAACAGAGCTGGCCGAGGTTTTTGAAGCGGAAGGGCTTGGTGGGTTGGCCGTTCAGGATGCGGACGAGGTTGAGGGCGGCCTGTCGACCTTGGCGTTCGGCTAGCTGACCGGTGGTAAGCGCGGGCTTTTTGTCGAAGTCGTTGATGATGAAGGCGCAATCGCCCAGAGCCCAAACGTTGGTTTGACCTTCGACGCGCATATCTGGGGCGGTGCGGACGCGGCCCTTCTCTTTCGGGACGTCGAGCTTTTGAACGAGGAGAGTGGTGGTGGTGCCGATGGTGCAGACGATGGTGGCTCCCGGGAGCATGCGGCCATCTTTTAGTTCGACGCCTTCGTGAGTGGCGGCTACGGCGCGGGCGTTCAACAGAATGGTGACGCCAGCCTTTTCCATTTTTTTGCGTGCGAATTCGCGGATGGTGGGAGCGACTTCGGGGAGGATCTGGTCCTGAGAATGGACTAGAGTGACGGTGACGTCCTCTTTGCGGAAATTGTGATAGAAGCGGGTGCTGCTGCGGACGAGTTCGTTGATTTCACCCGCGACTTCAACTCCGCTGAAGCCTGCGCCCACGATGATGAAATTCAGGTAGCGGCGGCGGTGATCGGGATCGGCGGTGGCTTCGGCTTTCTCCATTTGACGGACGATGTGCTGTCGGAGATCGATGGCGTCGCGCATCACTTTGAAGGCGAAAGCGTGTTCGGTCATGCCGGGAATGATGGCGAGGTTGCTGTCGGCACCGCAAGCAACGACCACGTGGTCGTAGTGGAGATGGGCGAGGGAACCATTTTCGTCTTCGTATGCAATTTCGCTGGTGTCGAGGTTGATTCGTTGAACGCGCTCGGTGCGGCAGCCCACGCCGGGGAGCATTTGACGGAGAGGGGCAATAGCGGCGTCGGCGTTGATGGAGGCTCCGGCGACGTCGGCGAGGAGGGGATGAAAGACCATGTGATTTTCGCGATTGAAGAGGAAAATTTGGCAGTCGGACGGGCGAAGTTTGGAGCGGAGAGTTTTTGCGAATTGAACAGCGGCGAATCCTCCGCCGATGATGATTACTCGAATTGGCTTCACGTTTTACTCCTGTGTTTCGGTTCGAGAAGAAAAGTAGGAGCTGGGCTGCCGCACTCCATGGCTAGTCCTGGGAATGGTCGGCCGGTGGCGTGATGCCCAGGCGCTTCATTTTGTAAAAAAGGGTGGTGCGCTTCAGCCCGAGGCGGACGGCTGCTCCGCGCGGGCCTCCGAGTTTCCAATTTGCGCGTTGGCAGGCGGAGAGAATTTCCTGGCGGACCTTATCTTCGAGAGTGGGATTGGCAATTTCGAGCGGCTCGGGTTCAACATGTTCGGGAGGTTCGGCTTCGAAGACGCCGTCCGTCGAGAGGATTACGCCGCGGGCGACGTAGTTTTGCAGTTCGCGGATGTTGCCGGGCCAGGAGTGGCGAACCAGGGAGCACATGATTTCATCGGGGATGTACTCGATATTCTTGTCCATGGTGACAGCAAAATGCTGGACGAAATAGCGGACGAGTTCGGGGATGTCGGCTTTTCGGTCGCGAAGGGGAGGAAGAGCGATGGGGAAGATATTAAGGCGATAGTAGAGGTCTTCGCGGAAGTCATGATCGCGGACCATTTGGCGGAGATCGCGGTTGGTGGCGGCGATGACGCGGACGTCGACGCGGGTGGTGCGCGTGCTGCCAACGGGCTCGAATTCGTGCTCCTGAAGAACGCGGAGAAGCTTGGGCTGAAGGTCGGGCGACATATCCCCGATTTCGTCGAGAAACATGGTGCCGCGATCGGCCAGGGCGAAGCGGCCAACATGCGAGTTGATGGCGCCGGTGAAGGCGCCGCGTTCGTGGCCGAAGAGTTCGCTTTCGAGAAGGCCGGCGGGCATGGCGGCGCAGTTTACCTTGACGAGATTGCGGCTGCGACGAGGGCTGAGTTCGTGAATGGCGCGTGCGATGACTTCTTTGCCGGTTCCAGTTTCGCCGGTGATGAGGACGGTGGCGCTGGTGGGAGCGACGGCTTCGACTTGCGAGAGGACGGCGCGCAGTCCCCCCCGGCGACCGACGATGGTGTCGAGGAATGGGTGTTGGGGGCGGTCGAGGTTGCGTAGTAGAGGTTTATCGGGAGCATCAAGGGTGGCGGTCACAGCTTCGGTTTCCGGGTAGGCGCTGAGTTGGACAAAAGATCGTGCCGTGGAAGCCATCGTTTCACCTCTTCGGTCGTCGCCAAATCCCAGTTCTTGGCTGAGCGGTATTTGCTGTGCGAATTGCATGCCTTTGCATGGTCAACCCGAATAAAAACCGATAATCGCTCGCAGATTCCCATTGGACTAATCTCATAGTTGCCGGGATGTAAGATTTCTTCGCCGAACTTCCGCCTGGGTGCGCGGCTCGAAAATCTGAAAATAGAGGGGCAATCGTGAAGCCAAAGTAAGTGATTGAAACTGAATGGATTAGTTGAGAATTGAGTGGCGAAAGTTCGACAATTGGCGAGATTTTGGACAAAGCGACAGAGATTCGTTGGGGCCGTGAAGGGTTGATAGGCGAGATTGGTTACTCCGGAGTTTGGCCCATGGCTTCGATCATTTCGTCGCGTGCCTGGATGTATTCGAGTTGAGATTGCAGGAGAAGAGTTTTGGCGTCCAGTTCGTGGGCGGCGGCGGCATCGGCCTGGGAGCGGAGGGCGGCGCCTTCCTGGAGTTGCTGGGCGGAGACGCGGCGGGACTCGGTGCGAAGGGCTAGAAGTTCTTCGGAAACTTTGACCATTTCGCGGGTGCGCTCGAGCTTGTTGTAGGCGGTTTCGACGCGGAGAGAGATGTCTTCTTTGATGCGAGCGAGATTTTCCTCGGCTTGGGCGAGCTGGGCTTTGTGCTCGCCGATGGCGGCGTTGCGGCGGCCACCGTCGAAGAGGTCATAGCCGAAGTGGAGGCCGAAGGTGCCGAAATTACGGGCGAGGAAGGGGACGTTGTCCTGGTAGCTGTAGCGGGCGAAGGCTTCGACGTCGGGGATGTATTCGCGTTTAGCGAGGCGGACGGCTGCGGAGGCTTTTTCGATTTCGGCGCGGGCTTCGGCCATTTCGGGATGGGATTCGAGGGCTACGCGGAGGCATTCTTCGCGGGGGCAGGTGTCGGCGACTTCGCGGACGGCGGCGTCGAGGGTGAGGAGAGTGGCAAGGGGGAGGCCGATGGCGTCGTTGAGCTGCATGGTGAGATCAGAGAGTTGCAGGTCGGTGGTGAGGAGATCTTGGCGGGCTTCGAGGGATTGGGCGCGGCTTTCGATGGCGTCTTCTTCGAGGACGGCGCCGAATTTTACCTGGGCTAGGCGCTCGGACTTGAGATCTTCGGCGGCTTTGATGCGTGATTGCGTGGCTTCGCGATGGGCCTGGGAGATGAGGATGCGGTAGTAGATTTGGTGGACGCGGAGGGCGACTTCGTTTTCGGTTTGGTGGGCGCGGTCGCGGGAGGCGTTCACATCGGCGGCGGCTATGTCATTGGCGGGCTTGATCTTGAAAAGTTCGGTGAGCGGTTGGGTGAGAGAGGTGCCGCTTGTGACGAACGTTTTTCCGCCCTGATTGAGGATTGCGGTGCGCTCGGGGATGGGTGTTCCGCTTACGGTGCCGAGGCTTCCCTGCGGGATGCCGATGAATTGGGTGTCGGTGACCTGGAGGAGGTTGCTGTCGTTGCGGAGGATGGGGTAGTAGGCGCTGCGGGCGACGTCTTTGGCGTGCTCTTTTTCTTCGACTTTGTAGGCGGCGATGCGGACGACGTGGTTGTGTTTCAGGGCCATTTGGACGGCTTCTTCGAGGGTGATGCGGCGAGGAGCGGATGACGGTTTGGGCTCCTGCGCCGCGGCGCCGTGGACTTGGAAGAGTGAGAGGAGAGCGCAGAGAGCTGCCGTGCGCGTTGCGACACGTTTTGCGGCGCGCACCGCTTTTCGTGTTGTGGTACACGCACGTTTGCGGGCGTTCATGACTTGCCTCCTTGTGGGTCTGGTGCGGCTTCTTCGGGGAAGCCGAGTTCGCCGTACTGAAGCGGGGCTTTTTTAAGCAGCGCGATCAGTAGAAGCGCAATTAGGCAGGCCCAGGCGATCAGGTGGAAGCCGTCGAT
>DASXMM010000521.1:0-4440 GCA_036495665.1 Candidatus Acidiferrum sp.
ATCAGAATGGTTTCGCCTGCAACTACGCGGGCTTTCTGGACGGCTTTGACGATGGTGTTGATGGGTTCAATGAAGGTGGCTTCTTCGAAAGTGACGTTGTCGGGAAGCGCGACGATGCCGCGTTCGGCGACCCACGGCATGGCCTTTACGTATTCGGCGAAGCCGCCGCCGTTAGGGGTGAAGCCGGCGGTCAGGCCTGTGGTTTTGTATTGCTTGCATTGCGAGAAGAGTCGTTTCTCGCAGTAAAAACATTGGCCGCAGGGAGTGTGATGGAAACTCATTACGCGATCGCCGGGCGTCCACTTGGTCACGCCGCGACCGACTGCTACCACCGTGCCTGCCAGTTCGTGGCCCAGGATTTGGGGTGGCTCGACGTAGCGCTGGAAGATTTTTTTGATGTCGGTGCCGCAGATGCCGCAAGCGGCAACTTTGATGAGGACTTCGCCGTCGGTGACTTCTGGGACGGGGACTTCTTCTATCCGGACGATGGCTTTTTCCCGGTAGACGCCGGCTCGCATCGTTTTCGGGATCGGGCCGAGCGAATTTAGAGTTTCGGAAGCTGCTCCGAGGCTACTCATGATGCGGGGACCTCTTCGATTCTCGGAACTGCTGCGCGCGTCCAGCTTTGCGAAATTGCACCGACGTAACGATCCAGAAAGTCCGCTAAGGATTTTCCAGCGGCGCGGCTTTGGCGGCCAAATTGAATGAGCAGTGGGATGCGATAGGGGCTTAGGCCAACTTCCTTGAGCAGGCCGCCCATTTTCAGGTGGCCGTGGGAATCGAGAATGCGCGCGAAGTCCACTGGCAGGTCTTCGTCGGCGGCGTCGCTGATGGCGCGGATCGCCACACAGGGGACGTGGTGATGCATTGCGGCGGCGAGCACGTGAGTGGTTTCCATTTCGACGATACTTCCCTGTTGGCTCAAATCTTCCTTTGCGTCCGCCGTTGCGATTATTTTCTCAGAGGTCAGGGAAACATTTACGGGTTTGGCGCCACATGCGATGGCTAGTTCAGCAAGAATTGTGTCGCTTGAAGCGCTGCGGCTCTGGTCCAGCGTTTTCGCGGTGTGGGCTACGACCACGTCTCCTGGGGTCAGAGCGGGATCCAACGAGCCGGCGAGTCCTGAGGAGATGCAGATGTCGTGAAGCTCCAGCGGAATCGAGGAGACTGCTTGGGTGGCGCATTCCCCACCAATGCCCGTCAGGAGGGCGGTCACTTCGTTGTGGCCAATGTTGGCTTTGAAGAGGTCAAAGGCGCGTCGCTTTTCCCAATTTTCGAATTCGTAGGGGACGAATGGGTGGCGGGAACTCCATTGAGAGAACTCGGCTTTGATGGCGAACGTAACCAAAATTCTCACTGATGCATAGCTCCAAGATCACACGAACCCCTTGAAAAGGAGTTAGATGCCGACACTATCTGCCAGATACTTGTGTCGAAAACGCGCGTGCCATCCGTTGGCTGCGTGAACCGCGGTCCATCCGAAGCGGCGAGCAGCCTCGACGTTCACCATGCGATCGTCGACGAACACGACGTCCCTGGACCCTATGATAGCACTCGCACGACGGAAGAACTCCGCGGAAGGTTTCGCCACACCAATATCCGAAGAGCAACAGACCGAGACCGTGGATAACCCGGGGGCACTCTCAATGACCAAGTCGAGCAGGCGGCGGCAAAAATTAGTGGCGAGGCCAACCGAACGTCCTTGCGAAAGAAGGTGATGAATCGTTGAAATCACCTCGCCATCTACTGGATGCATTGCCAACCAATCGCGTTCAAATGAGTGCTGGTCCATACCAATTGCGGCGCAGAAATCGGTCAACGACGTAGAGCCCAAATCCAGCGAATGTTGCAGTTCCGTGTATCTCGCATGGGCAATATCGGCGTCGAAGGCGTGCCGCTGGCCCAAGTCGCGAAAGACCGCCTGAGCGCTGGCGGTAAACTTGTCAGGAATGATTACGCCGCTCACATCAAAGTAAAATGCGGTCATGAGTCGCCACAATCCCTAAGCCGCTTTGGCACGAAGCATTTTTTTCGCGCGGCGCGGTTTTATGTAGCCGTTGGACTCGTACCAGCGAACGGCGCGTTCCAAGGCCGCGGCTACTGAGCCCGGCTTGTAGCCTAATTCGCGCTGGGCTTTGGTGCAGTCCACGAACATCATGTGTCGCGCGATTTTCACGCCTTCGACAGGAATCTGCGGCTCTCGCCCAATGAGCCGCGAAAACATCGTGTTCATGTAGGCTACACCTAAAGCCACGCCGTGAGGAATCTTGAGTGTCGGGGCGGGCAGGCCGGTAATTTTGGCTAGCGCGTCCAACATCGCTTTGAGCGTAAGATTTTCCGCGCCCAGGAGATAGCGTTCACCGACTTTGCCTTTTTCTGCGACGAGCAGGTGGCCTTCGGCGCATTCTTCGGCGCCGACAAAATTAAGGCCGGTTTCGACGTAGCCGGGCATTTTGCCATTTAGGAAATCGAGGATGATTTTTCCTGTAGGCGTGGGCTTCCAATCGCCAGGGCCGACAGGAGTCGTGGGCATGGCAACTACGACGGGCAGACCTTCTTTCGCGGCGTTGAGCGCTTCGCGCTCGGCCATCCATTTCGAGCGCTTGTAGTGGCCGATCATTTCCTCGAGACGCGCGTTGGTGGCCTCGGTGGGAAGCTCAGGACGATCGACGGCGATCGTTGCCACTGTACTTGTATAGATAAACTTTTCGACGTTGGCGCGCTTTGCGGCGGCGAGGAGATTTTTTGTGCCTTCGACGTTGGAGTCGTAAATTTCGCGGGATTTTCTAGCCCAGAGGCGGTAGTCAGCCGCGACGTGGAAGACGTAGTTGACGCCAGCCAAGGCATGATCGAGCGAAGCGGGATCGCGCAGATCGCCGGTCACGTATTCGAGGGAGAGATCAGCGACGGCGCGGTTGGTGCTGGAAGCGCGCATCAGAACGCGCACAGGTTCGCCGCGAGCGACCAACTGGCGGGCAACGTGGCTACCGAGAAAGCCCGAAGCTCCTGTTACAAGCGTGGTCATCCGGCTTCGGCACCTTCTTCAAAACTCTCCTGCCGCGATTCCGCAATTGGTTGGCGATCGGTCTTTCGAGAATCGCGCGCGCAGGCTAGCAGCGTGACGGATTCAACCAAGCGAGAGAGCACCGACCAGCGCCAGCTCAGCAGACGACGGCGGAGTTGGTTGACGGTCTTCGCAAGATCGAGAGAATCGGCAGCGCGTGTAATTACGAAACCATCTACGTCAAGTTTGGTCAGTTCGACGTGGAGGTTTTCCAGTTGAGGGGCTGCGGCGCCGGAGCTGACAGCAAGGTGGGCGCATGTGAAGAAACCTGCAAGCCTGGCCATGCGGAGGGCTTCAATTCCGGTGCGGAATGCGCTGGCGTGGCAATCGCTTGGACCGAGCGACGGATCAGGGGCGTCGAAGCGGACGGTAAAGTGAAAACAGGCAGACGGTTTAAATTCGTGAATGCGGCGCTTCAGTGCTGCGCCGGAGGTTTCCAGGAAAACGCTCCGGCCAGACGTGGCAAGCGCGTTGGTGAAGCGCACTACCTCGGGATAGTCCAGCGGCTCGGGACCCGAGATCCAGAGAATGGGAGAGCGGTTTCGGGAAACGAGACCGTCGGAATTAAGAGGTTCGATTCCTTCTTGAAGATTGGCCGCGGAAGATGAGGCGGTAACAGTTTGGAAGTCTGTGTCCGGCGAAAGTACGAGGATCGGTGCGCCTCGCCGGGAATCCATCGCGCGGGCGCTCAAAGCAAGAATGAGATCCGCGGAGAGCCGCAGAGAAAACGTCATCGCGGGCTCTAGAATCCGCTCCGCAGCCGGAATTCAGCTGGCTGGAATTTCATGGCGCAATATTCGTGCGGACCTTGCACCTGAGTACGGAAACGCGCGAGCGCGTAGAGCGGAAACGAGTTGCGGTAGAGATGGTATTTCAAATAGAAAACGCCGGGGAATCCGGTGCCGGTAAATTCGGCTTCGCTCCAGGAGCCGTCGGAATTTTGCTGGTCGACGAGATAAGCGACAGACTTCTGGATGGCGGGATCGTTGGGCGAAGCGCCGGCAAGCAAGCCAATGAGACCCCAGGCTGTTTGCGACGCGGTGCTGTTGCCCTGGCCTTTGGTCGCCGGGTCGGTGTAGCTCCACAGGGATTCGCCGAAGCTGCCGTCTGGTTTCTGGACGGCGCGCAGCCAGCTCACGGCGCGTTGGCAAAATTCTCGCGCTGTGAGCGAGACAGTTTCTAGAGCGCGCAGTGCGCCGCTGGTGCCGTAGACGTAATTCACACCCCAGCGACCAAACCACGAGCCGTCTTCGCACTGATCTTTGAGAAGGAACTGCACGCCTCTCTGGATGGCCGGATGCTCCGCGGACCATCCGAAGCGGCCGAGACATTCGATCACGCGAGCGGTAACGTCCGCCGTGGAAGGATCGATCATC
>DASXMM010000522.1:0-28180 GCA_036495665.1 Candidatus Acidiferrum sp.
GCCGGAGAATCAGTATTTGTTCCGATTGGGATTCCGGCCGCCTTATCACTGGGAGGGGATGCTGCGATTTCTTGGGCCGCGGGCGATACCGGGCGTGGAAGTGGTGGAGGCGGGGACTTATCGGCGGTCGATTTTTTTGAATGGCGAGGAGGGATTTTTTGAGGTGTCGATGCACGAGAGCGGGTTGGCGCTTTCGGTGCGGATTCAGTTTGGGGATTCGCGGGCCTTGTTTTTGATTATTGAGCGGATACGACGGATGTTCGATTTGAACGCGGATTGGCAGACGATTGCGGCGCGGCTGAGATTTGATCGGGCGCTGGCTGGGCGGTTGGAGGCGAGTCCGGGGCTGCGCGTGCCGGGATGTTGGGATGGATTTGAGTTGGCGGTACGGGCGATTCTGGGGCAGCAAGTGACCGTAAAAGGTGCGACGACGCTGGCGGGGCGGTTGGTGAGGGAGTTTGGGCGGCCGTTTGGTTTGGCTGCGGGGGTTACGCATTTGTTTCCGCGTCCGGAACTTCTTGCGGAGGCGAAGCTTGCTGGGATTGGTTTGCCAGCGGCGCGGGCGGAGACGATTCGTGGATTGGCGCGTGAGGTTCGCGAGGGGCGCATTCGTTTTGAGGGGATCGTGGACGCGGAGGAATTTTTGGCGCGGTTGTGCGAGATTCCAGGGATTGGGAAGTGGACTGCGCAGTATGTGGCGATGCGTGCGCTTGGGGAGCCGGATGCGCTGCCGACTGGGGATTTGGGGCTTTTGCGCGCGCTGGGGATTGGGAGCGCGCGAGAGCTCGAGGAACGGTCGATGGGCTGGCGACCGTGGCGGGCTTATGCGGCGATGTATTTGTGGAATGTTGGCGGCCATCTTGCGATGCGCGGAACGAAGAGCGTTCCTGCGAAGGCGAAAAAGATGGCCGCCGAAAAGTCTGCTTCGGTGCGGCGAATTGCCGTGGCTGTTTAGTGCTGCTACGCGGCGGCTGAGCCGCTGCGGGCTGATAGTTAGCGGTTGGAAAGAACGAACTGATTGCCGTCAACGTCTTTGAACTTGGCCATCGTTCCCCACACTTCCGTTTTGGGCTCCTGAGAAAAAGCGACGCCTTTGGATTTGAGGGCTTGCGATGTGGCCATGACGTCGTCGCACCAGAACGTCATGGGCTGGAAGCCGCCGATACGATCCTCGTGACCTTCGGGAGTGAAGAGAGCCAGAAGAGTGTCGGCACCGGGGATTTTCAGCTCGATCCATCGCTGGCCGTTGCCCATGGGCTGGTCGGTGGCGACTTTGAAGCCGAGTTTTTCAGTATAGAACTTGAGGGAAGCATCCTGATTGCGAACGGGAATGCTGGCGATTTTGACTCCACGAATCATGGTCGACCTCCTTGTCGAGGGCTGGAGAATACTTGCGGCGGGCGAGGCGTGCAATCTGGTAGTTGTTGCTATACTATCTGTTGGTATAGCGATGACGACCCTGGACAGATATGTGACGGATGTGTTGATGCGGGACCTGGTGGCGCATGACCGGCGGCCGGTGAGCTTTCTGGTGTATTTGTGGCTGGCATCGGAGCAGCAGGAGAAAAAAGGAGCGGTGCAGATCAGTTATCGGGAGCTGGCGGAGAATATTGGGGTGTCGAAGAGCGCGGCGCAGGCGGGGGTGGGGTGGTTGGTGAGGAGGAAATTGGTGGCGGTGAGTAAGGCGAGTGTGACGGCGACGCCTTGTTATGAGGTGTTGAGTCCGTGGAGAAGAAAAAAGCAAGAACGGGGGCGCGAAAGAAAGTAAAGAGGAAGCATCCATCGGATTCGCGCAGCCACCTGCGGGAAAGTTGAGGATTGTTGACATACCACATTTGGTCTTGCTTGGGGATTCGATCTTCGACAACGCTGTATATACGAGCGGCGGGCCTGACGTGGCCGCGCAGGTTCGTGAGGTTCTTCCGTCAGGATGGAGCGTAACGCTATTGGCTGTCGATGGATCGACGACGGTCAACATCCCGGATCAGATGCAACTCCTGCCGAAGGAAGCGACGCATCTCGTACTCAGCGTGGGTGGCAATAACGCGCTGACTTATGCATCGAGGCTTGGTATTTCGTTTTTTGGGGTTGCTGGGGAATCTACTGCGAAAGCACTCGATTCTTTGGCGGACATCTCCGAAGAATTCGATGTGCACTACCGCTCGGCTGTGGACTCCTGCCTGCAAGCCAAGCTGCAGCTTGCCGTCTGCACGATCTACGACGGATGTTTCCCTGATAAAGCCTATCAGCGAATCGCGACGCTGGCTCTTGCCGTGTTCAACGACGTAATCCTGCGAGTAGCCATCGAAAAAGGGCTTCCGGTAATTGATTTGCGGTTCATTTGCACAGACATCGCGGACTACGCGAATCCCATCGAGCCTTCGTCCGTCGGTGGCGCGAAGATTGCGGGAGTAATCGTGGCAGCCGCGACCCGGTCGGACCATGGTGTCAAGAGAACAAAAATTTTCGCGGCTCAGCGAGAGGATTGACGAGCCGAGAGGACAAATGGGAAAAAGTCGCAACATGTGAAATCGTGGCGGGATGGGGCGCAATATATTGCGCCCCTACAAGGAAAGCAACGCGAGCACAGCGCGCCGTGCCCCTGCGACGAGGGGCCGAAAATCAGGAGCGGAAGAGGACGGATTCGCGTTGGAAAGTTTTCACCGCGATGAAGATGGCGACGGCGGCGTAGACGCAGGTGGAGGCGAAGATGACGGCGATGGAGCTCCAGTGATAGGTGCCGGTGATGATTTCTTTGCAGATTAGGCTGGTATTGAGGATGGGGATTAGGGCTAGTTTGGGGGTTAGTTCGACGCCTGGGAGGACGCTGGCTACGGCGGGGATTACGACGACGAAGGTCATGGGTGTGAGATAGCTTTGGGCTTCTTTGTAAGTCTTGGCGAAGAGGGCGACGGTCATTAGGACGGCGGAAAAGAGAACGGAGAGCGGAAGGGCCATTAGGAAGACGGCGATGACCGAGGTGAGGCCCAGATTCATCGTAATGCCGTCGCCGGAGGCGTGCGACTGAGATGATATAGCATGGCCCATGTAGGCAAAGGAAAGACCCATGGAAGTGACGGCAAGAATCGCGGTGGTTAGCGAAGCGGAGAAAACCAGCAGAAATTTGCCGAGCACGAGATCGAGACGCGAGACGGGGCTGGAGAGAATGGTCTCCATGGTGCCGCGCTCTTTTTCGCCGGCGGTGAGATCGATGGCGGGATAGATCGCTCCGGTCATGGAAAGAATGATGACCATGTAGCCGATGAAGCTGCCGATGCTGGCGCCGCCAACTTTTTCCGGCGGAGCGACGTTTTGCTGCTTGATGTCAAAAGGGGCGATGAGGGAGTCGGGGAGGTTTTTCGCTTCGAGGCGCTTTTTGATGATGTCGTCACGATAGGCTTTTAGGGACTTTTCGACGTGATCAGCCCCGAACGAAGATTTAAGTTCGCCTTCGTAGAAGTCAATTTGAACCGTTTCGGGCTTGCCGGTTTCGAGAGAGGCTTGAAAGCCCGCCGGGATATCGACAGCGGCGCGGATTTGTTTCTCGGAGATTTGGTCCTTCCAGTTATCGGCGTAGGGGACGATTTCGAGTTCCTTGTCAGCGCGGAGAGCGGCAACGACGGCGGGCGAATCCTCACCGTGGATGATCATGATTTTGGGAATTTCTTTTTTTGCGCTGCCAATCAAAACGCTCGAGAGAGAAATCATGCCGGTGATGAGGATGGGAAAAGCGAGCAGGGGGACGAGGACCGTGGAGATGAGAGTGCGACGGTCGCGGAGCCATTCGCGGAGTTCTTTGCGGTAGACGACGCTGATGGCGTGGAAGTTCATGGGCTCAGGCCTCCGTGTTGGCGAGGAGCGGGCCAACGACTTTGACGATGATTTCTTCGAGGTTGTGTTCCTTGTATTTGGCGCGGAGTTCGGTGACGGTGCCTTCTTCGAGGAGTTTGCCGCCGTGGATGATGCCGATGTGATCGCAGAGGCGTTCGACTTCGGACATGATGTGGGTGGAGAAGATGACGGTTTTGCCGCGATCGCGGCAGTCGGCGATGAAGCCGATGATGGTGCGGGCGGTCATGACGTCGAGGCCGGTGGTGGGCTCGTCGAAGATCATGACTGGGGGATCGTGGACGAGGGTGCGGGCGATGGAGGTTTTTTGCTTCATGCCAGTAGAGAGTTTGTCGCAGCGGCGGTCGCGGAAGGAGTTCATGTCAAGGCGGGAAAAAATGTCGTCGATGCGTTTTTTTAGAGTGGGTTCGTCGAGGCCGTTGAGGCGGCCGAAGTATTCGACCATTTCCTGTGCAGTGAGGCGGGGGTAGAGGGCGGTGGCGGTGGACAGGAAGCCTACTTTGGCGCGGACTTTTTCAGGGTGCTCGACGACGTCGTCGCCGGCGATGATGGCGGTGCCATCGGTGGGTTCGAGGATGGTGGCGAGCATACGGAGGGTGGTGGTTTTGCCGGCGCCGTTGGCGCCTAGCAGGCCGTAGATTTTGCCGGGTTGGCACTGAAAGCTGACGTTGTCGACGGCGCGGATTTCGCCACGCTTTTTGTCCTGGAAGCGCTTGGACAAGTTTCGAGCATCAATCATGTCAGACCCCTCGCTTGTGGCAATCAAAAAGACAGGGCAGTTAAGGCTTCTGAGTCTACTACGGATGACGCGGGAGAAAGATTTCTTGGGTGAGAGTGAGCAGTGAGTAGGAGGAACGGAGACTGGGGCGGTCACGCATCCAAGAGGCGGGGCGGCGCATCTTTAATGTATTGGAGATGAGGCACTTAGTTAGAAGCAGGGTGGAGAAAGCCTTGCGGCTATTGCTAGAATGAAGCGGCTTCCGGGCATTCCAGGCGTAAGGTCAGCAAGCCACGGACAGAACGGGGAAGTTGGGCCACGGGACGCTGGGGCGTGTGTGCCTTGAAGCGCGATTGGCGCAGGATTGGGTGGAATAGGAGAGCATGGATCGCAAGTTGCGAAACCGGATTGTGATCGGACTGTTGCTGGCGTTGGTGTTGGCGACGGTGCTGATTTTGGTGAGCGGAAGGAAGCCTGCGGCGAAGATATCGGCAGTGACGCCTACGCGGGAGAATTTGGTGTCGTCGATCAGCAGCAATGGAAAAGTGGAGCCGATTTCGCCCTACGTGATGAGGGCGCAACTCGATACGTTTGTGGAAAAGATTTACGTGACGGAAGGGCAGACGGTGAAGCGCGGGCAGCTGTTGATGGAATTGAATGTGAAGGAAGTGGCGGCGGCGCTGGCGGAGACGCGGTCGAAGCTTTTGCGGGCGCAGGACGATTTGCGGGCGGCGAAAGCGGGCGGAAAGGCCGATGAGGCCGCGAGGGTGGCGGAGGATTTGGCGAAGGCGGAAGGGGAACGCGACCGTTTGCAGAGGAATCATGGTTCGCTGACGAGGTTGGCAGAGGGACAAGCGGCGACGAAAGAGGATCTGGCTGCGAATGATCAAGCGCTGGCGAACGCGAAGGCGGAAGTGACGCGGTTGCTGGCGGTGAAGTCAGAGTTTGATAGCCGGGCGCGACTCGATGCGCAGCGCGGGGAGTTGCAAGTACAGCAGACGCTGAGCGAAATGGCGGCGCTGGAAGACAAAGTGAACGACGGGAAGATTACGGCGCCGGCGGATGGGACATTGTATGCGCTGCCGGTAAAGGCACACGACTACGTGAAATTAGGGGATTTGCTGGCGGAAATGGCGGATTTGCACAAGGTGCGGGTGCGGGCGTTTATTGATGAGCCTGATCTTGGCGGGCTGGAAACGGATGAGCCGGTGATTATTACGTGGGACGCTTTGCCGAATCGGACTTGGGCGGGAAGGACGGAAATTATTCCCAGGCAGGTGGTGCCGCACGGGACCAGGAGCGTTGGGGAACTTTTGTGCGCGGTGAACAACGACAAGCTGGAGCTGCTGCCTAATATTAATGTGAATGTGCGGATTAATTCGAAGGAGCGGACGAACGTTTTGGCAGTACCGCGAGGAGCGGTGGCGTCGGAAGGCGGGCGGCGGTTTGTGTTTGTTGTGAAGCCCAATGAACTGGGAGTGGGGAAATCGAGGCTGGAGAAAAGAGAGATTCGCGTGGGAATTGCGGACGCGACGAGTTATGAGGTGACGGGCGGCTTGCAGGAAGGCGAGATGGTGGCGCTGCCGGGAGATGCGGATTTGCGAGATGGAATGGTTGTGCAGGTCGTGAACACAAATGCGGCGTAGATGGGGGGCGGAGATATTCAGGCACACGAAAGGTTGGGCGCTGGCGGGAGCATCGCTGGCGGTGTTACTTGCCGAACTGGTTGGGGGGACGACGAGCATTTTGGCAACGGTAAAGGGAAACCAAGCGACGGAAGCCGGGCGAAGGGCTTACGAGAGCAGCGACTATTCGAAGGCGGTGCTGGAGTTGCAGGCAGCGGCAGCGAGGGAGCCGCAGAACGGCGAAATCCAGTTGCTGCTGACGAAGTCTTATCTGGAATTGCAAGAACGCGACGCGGCCATCAACAGCGCGGAAAAGGCTGTGGCGATCGATCCGAAGAGCTCGGTGTACCACGAGTGGCTGGGGAGGGCGTACGGGGAGAAGGCAGACCACTCTTCGATGTTTACGGCGATGGGGTTTGCAAAGAAAACGCACAGAGAATTTGAGATCGCGGTGCAACTGGATGAGAAGAACTTTTCGGCGCGGCAGGCACTGATTGAGTTTGATTGCGCAGCCCCGGGGATGGTAGGCGGCGGGGAGGACAAAGCCAAACCGGAAATTGAGAAACTGCAGGGGATGGATGCGTCGGAATGGCATTACGCGGAGGCGAATTGCCGGAGGCAGAAGAAAGATTTCGCGGCTGCGGACGCGGAGTTTAAATTGGCGCTGGAAAGTCGCCCGAAATCGGCCGAGTTGATTTTTGATATTGGAGATTATGCGGTGCGGCGCGGGCAGGCGGAACGGTTGATGGAAGTCGCCGAACTTGGCGAGGAAGTGGCGCCTGGCGATCCGCGCGGGAAGTTCTATGAGGCAGTGGGTTTGATTCTAAAGAAGGAGAAGCCAGAAGAGGCAGAAACATTTTTGCGCGAATATTTGAAACGGGCGCCGAAGCGGTCGAGTTATCCGAGATATGCGACGGCGCATGAGTGGCTGGGGCGGTTGCATGAGGGCAAGGGCGAGCGGGAATCGGCGGCGAAGGAATATGCGGCGGCGCTGCAGTTGGAGCCGAAGGATAAGAGCGTCCGCGAGGCGTTGAAGCGGGTGGAGAAGAATTAAAGAAGAAGGACGAAGCGTCCGCCGGGCGAGTAAACCGTCATGATGGATTGGAAAGAAACGCTGTCGGTGTCGATCGACGCATTGCGCGCGAATAAATTGCGCGCGGTGCTGACGTCGCTGGGCGTGATTATCGGGAGTGCGTCGATCGTGTTGGTGGTTACCGTGGCGCTGACGAGCAAAAAGTTTGTGATTTCGCAGATTGAGGCGGTGGGGTCAAACGTAGTGTGGGCGGAACTGGTCCGGTCGTCCGAAAAAGCGCAGCCGCTGAGCTATGAGTTGACGCTTGACGATATGCAGGCGGTGATGAACACGGTTCCGGGCGTCTCGAAAGTGGGCGGGATCAGCGATGTACAAATGTCGGTGGTGGCTCAAGGGGTGGTGAGGCCAGTCACTTTAATCGGGGTGACGATGGGTTACCGGGAGATTCGCAACCTGGTGGTCTTGCGCGGGCGTTATTTCGATTCGCTGGATATGGAAAGCCGCAGCAAGAACTGCGTTATCACGCCGCAGCTTGCGAAGAAACTGTTCGGGCTGGACAACCCCGTGGGGCGCGATTTGCATGTGGGGGAACTGATCTTCACGATCGTCGGCGTTTTTCGGGAGCGGGTGGAAACGTTTGGGCTTTCTGATGTGCAGGCGGAAACGGTGCTGATTCCGTTTGAGCTGATGAAAAACTACACGGGCGTGAACACGCTGAAGGTGCTGGATGTGCAGGCGACGACGCCGGAGGATGTGCCGATCGTTGAGAAGCGATTTACGGAGTTGCTGCGCAGCCGTCATCCGGCGGGTGCTGAATTTAACGTGCAGACGCTGACGGCGATTTTGAAGGCGGCGAGGGATATTTCGCTGGCGCTGACGATTGTGCTGATCGTGATTGCGTTTATCGCGCTTCTAATCAGCGGGATCGGGATTATGAACATCATGCTGGTGACGGTGACGGAGCGGACGCGGGAGATCGGGATTCGGAAGGCGATTGGCGCGGCGCGGCACGAGATCATGTATCAGTTTTTGACGGAAGCGTTTTTGATCAGCGGGGGCGGGGCGGTGTTGGGGATTTTGATTGGGTTGCTGGTGCCAGCGATTGCGCAATTATTTTTGCCAGGAAATTTGCGGGTGCCGGTGTCGCCGTCGAGTGTGGTGCTGGCGTTTGTGGTGTCGTGCTCGACGGGATTGTTTTTTGGGTATTTGCCGGCGAGTCAGGCGGCACAATTGCAGCCGATTGAGTCTTTGCGGTATGAGTGATGATGTGAGGATTTGAAGGAGCGCGGGAATGCGAAAAACGAGTGCGGCACTCGCGGGGACGGCATTCTTGTTGTTGTGGGGCTCGGATGCGCGGGCGCAGACGAATGGCGTTCTGCAAACGCCCGCGGGGCAGGCAGCGACGCCGTCCGGGGCGGCTGGCGGGATTGAGCAGGGTACCCCCGTGGCGCTGACACTTAAGAGCGCGATCGATATGGCGTTGCGGAACAGCAAGGATATTCAAATCGCAAAACTGCAGGCCAGCGTAGCGGATCACGCAACGCAGCTTAGCAAGTCGCAATTTTTGCCGAATCTGTACGCAGGCTCGGGCGCGGGATTTACGTACGGAATTCCGGAGACGCCGGGCGGGCGAGCACCGTCGCTATTTGATGTGACCTACACGCAGGAGGTTTATAACGAGCCGCTGAAGGGGCAAGGAAAAGAGCTGGAGGAGCAGGCGCGGTCGCAGAAAATTGTGCTGGAGGATGTGAGGAACACTGTCATTTTGCGGACGGCGATGGCCTACCTGGAATTGGCAAAGGTGAGGCACTCGCTGGAACTGCTGCGCACGGAGCAAGAAAGCGCCGAGAAGATTTTGCAGGTGACGCAGGAGCGTCAGGGAGAGGGATACGAATTGCCGATGGAAGTGACGAAGGCACAGCTTACGAAGGCGCAGGTGACGCAGAGGGTTTTGCAGCTTGAAGGGCGTGAAGACGAGTTGGAGGTTTTCTTGCGCGGGCAGTTGTCGTTGGGGGAGGAGCAGGCCATTGAAGTGACTCCTGAAGAATTGCCTGGAGAAGCGGAACAGGAAGGCGCAAATCTGGTAGCCATGGCGATGGAAAACAATGCAAGCCTGCTGCTGGCGCAATCGGATGTGCGAGCGAAGGAGTTTCGGTTGAAAGGTGAGAAGCGGGGAAACCTGCCGACGCTTGAATTTGTGGGGATTTACAGCGTGCTGGCCTCGTTCAACAACTACAAGAAGTTTTTCAATCCGAATTCGTTTCAGGTGAACAATCTGAACGTTGGAGTGCAGGTACAGGTGCCGCTGTTCAGCGCGAAAACGAAAGAGTCTATTGGGCTCGCGCAGATTAATCTGGAGACCGCGAAGGCAAACTTGTCGAGCAAGAAGACGCAAGTGAGCGCGGAGGTGCGGCAGAGAACGCGACACCTGCGGGAGCGCGATGCGGCGAAGGAAGTGGCGCGACTGGAATTGCAACTGGCGCAGCAGACTATTGCGGTCCTCCAACAGCAGTTTACCGAGGGGAAAGTGAATTTGCGGGAAGTGGAGAGAGCGCGGCTCGACGAGAATGAGAAGTGGATGGCTTTTTTGGATGCGAATTTTCAGCGGCAGCAGGCGCAGCTGGATCTTTTGAAGACGGCGGGGCAGTTGGACAAGGTGTGGCAATAAGAAGTGAGTCGTGAACAGTAGGTAGAGAGTAGTAGAGGCGACGCAGCGGCTGACGACTGGGTACTTGTGCAACTCGAGCAGAAAAATTTGAATGCGTTTTTGGAGGCGGTGAAGAAGCTGGATTCGGGCTTCGCTGGACTTCCTGCGTTTGAATCGGCTTCGCCGGGCGCGGAGCGGCTCGCAGAGGTGCTGTGCGCCACTGCTGAGCGGTTACAGGACAACTATCCTTACTTTCATCCTTTGTATGTTGGGCAGATGCTAAAGCCGCCACATCCGGTGGCGCGGCTGGCGTATGCGCTGGCGATGTGGATCAATCCGAATAATCATGCGCTGGATGGTGGGCGGGCGACTTCGGCGATGGAGAAAGAAGCCGTCGCGGAAATTGCGGCGATGTTTGGCTGGCGGGAGTTCTTGGGGCATCTGTGTGGCGGTGGGACGATGGCGAATCTCGAGGCACTTTGGGTTAGTTCACAGATTAGCCCGGGGAAGAAAATTCTTGCCAGTTCGCAGGCGCACTACACGCACAAAAGGATCAGCGCGGTTTTGCAATTGGAATGCGAGAGCGTGGCTTGCGATGCGCGCGGGCGGATGGATGTGAACGCGTTGGCTGAGCGCGCCGCTCGGGGCGATGTGGGAACGGTGGTTGCGACGATGGGGACTACGGCTACGGGCTCGGTCGATCCATTGGGCGATGTTCTCGTTTTGCGAGAGAAGCACGGCTTTCGAGTGCATGTGGATGCGGCTTACGGCGGTTATTTTGCGCTACTGGGGAATTTAAGTGAGGAAGCGGCGCGGAATTTTGGGCGAATCGGAGAAGCGGACTCGATTGTGATCGATCCTCATAAGCATGGGTTGCAGCCGTATGGCTGTGGATGCGTCTTGTTTCGCGATGCTTCGGCTGGGAGATTTTACAAACACGATTCTCCGTATACCTACTTCAGCTCGGCGGAATTGCATTTGGGGGAGATTAGTCTGGAGTGTTCCAGGCCGGGTGCGGCGGCGGCGGCGTTGTGGACAACGCAAACGTTGCTACCGCTGGTGCGCGGCGGGGAATTTGCGCGCGGCCTGGAAACGGGGAGAGCGGCGGCGCTGGCGCTTTACGAGAGGCTTGCGAGCGACGAGCGTTTTGTGGCGGCGTTTGCGCCGGAATTGGACATTGTGATTTTTGCTGCGCGCGCCAGAAGCGTGAGCGAAGCGTCTGCACTTTCCCGACGGATTTTCGATGCGGCTGCAAAAAGGAACTTGCATTTGGCTGTCGCGGAATTGCCGACGAAGTTTTGGGACGCGAATCTGGGCACGATGGGTCGAGATGGCGAAACAATGACTTGCTTACGGTCCGTGTTGATGAAGCCTGAACATCTCGAGTGGATTCCGCGGATATGGGACGAGCTTTCGGCGGCGACGACAGACGTTCTTGGCGCGCAGAATGCTTCGCTTGCCGCGCGTTAGGGTCTCCACCCTTTGGAGGAAGTAAGAACTAAGCGCGGGACGCGAGCAGGATGTTGATGCGTCGAAGGAGAGTGGCTTTGCTAAAGGGGCGAGGAAGCATGGAAGAGAGGACTTCGGCGGGGTCTGAAATCTCAAGCGCAGCCATCGGACTGGCGGAACTATAGAGAACGCTCATGCGCGGAGACTGCTTGCGCAGGCACAGAGCCAGATCCGGGCCGGGCATGCCAGCGGGATGGAGGCTGGTGATCAGAAGATTGATCGGACCGGAGCTTAACTCGGCTAGAGCGAGCGCCTGAGCGGCGTTTGCGGCGGGGAGCACGAGAAAGTCAGCATCCTCCAGAATTCTTTGGATGGAGTGCCGGAGGGAATCGAGATCTTCGACAACGAGGATGACAGGATGAGGAGCGGCTTGAGCTTGCATTCCTCGCATCCCAACCCCTATTCCCCTGGATGGGCCGTCATGAGACCGGACCTGGATGCAGTGTATTACGAATCGGTAAATAGTCAATAGCGTTTTTGGGACGATTAGAAATCGAATCAAGCGAGCAGATTCGGTTGGACATTTTGCTCCAGCGGCCGTGGGAGTTTCATCTGATGTGCGAGGATTGTGTTGATGTTGAAAGGGCTCAGTTCTAGAAACAATTGAGCGCATGCAACCAAGTCGGGTAAACTATACTCTAGATATGTGGGCGTCGGGGAGGGCTCAGGGCGGCCCCTACCGATTTCTAAGGCTACGACCCAAGACGAAAAATTTTGCAGAATTTGAAACTGAGGGTGAAGAATGCCGGATGTTATGAAGACTTTGTTGTTGAATCCGCCGAGTTTCGAGAAGTTTGATGGTGGAGCTAGCTCGCGGTGGCCCGCGACGCGGGAGATTGAGTCGTATTGGTACCCCGTTTGGCTATCGTATCCGGCCGGACTGATTCCCGGGAGCCGGCTGCTGGATGCGTCGCCGCACAAGGTGAATTGGCAGCAGACCATCGAGATTTGCAAGGACTATGAGTTTTTGGTGTTGTACACCTCCACGGTTGGATTCCACAGCGACATCAAGCTGGTTCGCAAGATCAAGGAAAGCAATCCCGGGCTGAAGATCGCGTTCGTCGGGCCGCACGGGCACATCAAGCCGGACGAGACGTTGATGGCGAGCGAGGACATCGATTTTGTCACGCGCGGCGAATTTGACCACTCCGTGACAGAGTATGCGCACGGCAAGCCGATCGAACAGATTCTGGGCGTGAGCTATCGAAGCGAAGGCAAGGTTGTTCACAACGCGCCCCGGCCGCAGCTACACACCGCGGAATTGGATGCACTGCCGTTTGCGACGGACATTTACAAGCGCGATTTGACGATTGAAAACTACAACGTTCCGTTTTTGCTGCATCCGTTTGTGGCGTTCTATACGACGCGAGGGTGCCCGGCGCTGTGCACATTCTGCATGTGGCCGCAGACGGTCTCGGGGCATGCCTGGCGGACGCGGTCGGTGGACAACGTTGTGCAGGAAGTGAAGAACACCCTGGAATATTTTCCGCAGATGAAGGAAATTTTCTTTGACGACGATACCTTCAATATACGGAAGGATCGGGCGATCGAATTGAGCCAGAAATTCAAGCCCTTGAAGTTCCGGTGGTCTTGCACGGCGCGTTGCCATAGCAAGTACGAGGAGTTGAAGGCGATGGCGGAGGGCGGGGCGCGATTGTTTATCGTGGGATTCGAGTCGGGCGATCCGCAGATCTTGAAGAACATCAAGAAGGGCGCGACCGTGGAGATGGCGCGCGAGTTCATGAAGAATTGCAAGAAGGTGGGAATCAAGGTGCACGGCGATTTCATTATCGGGTTGCCGGGCGAGACGAAAGAAACCATCAACAGGACGATTGATTTCGCGAAAGAACTGGATTGCGAGACGATTCAGGTTTCGCTGGCCCACGCCATGCCGGGCACGGAGTTGCATGACACGATGTCGCAACAGGGATTTTTGAAAGTGGAAGCGCTGGCGGATTCCGGCGGGCACCAATTGCCGCACATCGAGTATCCACACCTTAAAAAGGCGGAAATGATGGACGGCGTTAACCGTTTTTACGATGAGTATTATTTCCGGCCGAAAGTGGCGTGGCGGATTGTGCGGGAAGCGTTATGGGATTCGAACGAGCGCAAGCGGCTTTATCACGAGGCGACGAGCTTTTTGAAGTTGCGCGCGGAGCGGTTAAAGTGGGTGCGGCAGGGCGGCGACCTGCCGAAAACCATGGTTTCCGTACCGGAGACGCCATCGGCTTCCGGGAACGACTAATACTTTAAAAAATGGTACCTGAGGGACGACTGCGGGTAAAGACGCTCGTGATGGTGTGCGCGATGGTGGTATGCGCGAACGCCGGTGACCTGATGTTGAAGCGCGCCATGCTGCAGATTGGGGCGGTGGAGCTTTCGGTGACGGGCCTTGCGCAGGCGTTTCGAATGACGGTGACGAGCGGGACTTTGTGGTTGGGCATATTTTTTCTTTGCGGGTTTATGCTCAGCTACATGACGGTTTTGAGCTGGGCGGATTACAGCTACGTGATGCCCGCCGGGGCGTTTGGATATGCCTTGCTGACGTTTTTTGCGGTGGTGTTTTTGCATGAGGCGGTTTCAGCGCGGCGCTGGGCGGGTGTGATGCTGATCTGCGTCGGAGTGCTGCTGGTGGGGCAGACGAAGCCGCGTACGACTCCTGCGTCGCAGCAGGTGCTGGCGGCATGATGCACGTCGGTTTATTTCTGGCGTTTCTTATTTTGGGGAGCACGGGCGGCGAGATCGCGATTACACGCGGGATGAAGGCGGCCGGCGAGCCGGAGCGGCTGCGGCCTCGGGAGTTGCTTCGGTTTCTCGGGAAGGCTTTGTGCAATGGGTGGTTTTGGGCGGGCGTACCGCTGATGGCACTCTCGTTTTATGCGCTGCTGGTCCTGCTTTCGTGGGAGCCGATCAGTTTTGTGATTCCGGCGTCGGCCTTGAGTTATGTGGTGGGGACGTTTGGAGCGAAATATATTTTGGGCGAAGACGTGAGCGTGGCGCGATGGGTCGGCGTCGTGCTGGTGTGCGTGGGAGTGGCGCTGGTCGCGTTGGGATAACAGATGTATGCTGACGGCGCGTTTTGTCGTGGCGGGCCGCTATTGACACGGGCGAGCCGCGGAGCGGTCGGGGGGATTCGGCGGCGAGCGAAAGGCGTTGGAATTTGTGCGGGATTGCCGGCTTCACACATAAAAACTGGGCGCCTGAGCCTGAGCGGATCGAACGCGCTACCGCTACCCTGGCTCATCGTGGCCCCGACCAGCGCGGAGTGTTTCGATCGAGCATTCTTTCAATGGGCGCGACGCGCCTGAAAATTATCGACCTGCAAGGCGGAGACCAGCCGATAGTTACCGAGGACGGCGATACCGCGATTGTCTTCAACGGAGAAATTTACAACCATCCGGAGTTGCGTGTGGAACTTGAGAAGCTGGGCCACCGGTTTCACTCGCATTCCGATACAGAGACTGTGTTGCATGCGTTTGTGGAGTGGGATACGCACTGCTTTTCGCGGCTGCGGGGAATGTTTGCGATTGCGCTGTGGAAAAAATCGGTGCGACGGCTTGTTTTGGCGCGCGACCGCATGGGGATCAAGCCACTTTACATCGCGCGGCATGGCGAAGATATTTTTTTTGGGTCGGAACTGAAGACGATTTTTGCGCATCCGGAGTTTGAGCGGCGATTGAGTATGGCGGGGCTGGATTGTTATTTGTCGCTGAACTATGTGCCTTGCCCGTGGACGTTGGTGGAGGGGATCGAGAAGTTGGCGCCGGGGCAGTGGCTCGAATGGGTTGATGGCGCGACGTGTGTTGAGAGTTATTGGAGTTTGCCGGCGGGGCCCGTTCGCGAGCGATCGCTTGGAGCGGCGTGCGAAGAGTTGGACTCCCTTTTACAGCAGTCGGTGCGCGAACACATGGTTTCGGATGTGCCGCTGGGACTGTGGCTGAGCGGAGGGGTTGATTCTTCGACGGTGTTGCATTATGCAGCGGAGGTTTCATCGAGACCGATCAAGACGCTTTCTGTTTCCTTTCTCGGAAGAAGCTTCGACGAGACGGAGTACATCCGTAGCGCGGCGAAGAAGTACGGGACGGATCATCAGGAATTCGATCTGAACGGCGGGACGGATTTGCGCGGAGCGATTGAGGAGTTTGCTTATTACTCCGACGAGCCCAGTTCGGACGCGGGGGGGCTACCGGTCTGGTTTCTTTCGAAGATGAGCCGGACGGAAGTGACCGTTGCGTTGAGCGGGGAGGGGGCGGACGAGCTTTTTGGCGGGTATTTGACATATCGCGCGGATGAATTGGCGCGGGCGATGCGGCGGTTGCCGAAATGGTCGCTGCGTGCGGGCCTTGGAGTGGCGCGAATGTTGCCCGTTTCCGACGACAAGATCAGCCGCGAATATATGATGAAGCGTTTCCTGGCAGGAAGCCTGATGGCGCCGGAATATGCACACGTTTATTGGAACGGAACTTTTTCCGTGGATGAAGTGAGGGCACTTTCGGCGATGGCTTTGCCGTCTTCGCTGAATCACGTGCTGGGCGAATTGCGCGACGTAGCGGGCAAGAGCGACGGGGTTTCTTCGTTTCTGTGGTGGGACCAGAAATATTTTCTGCCGGACGATATTTTGAACAAAGTGGATCGCATGAGTATGGCGCACTCGCTGGAAGTGCGGCCACCGTTTCTGGACCACCGGATTGTGGAGTTTGCGGCCACGCTGCCTTCGGTGCTCAAGATACAGGGCTCGCGGCAGAAAGTCGTTCTGAAGGAATTGATGAAAGATAGGCTGCCGGAAGCGATTTTGACGCGCAAGAAGGTTGGGTTCGATATTCCAGCGCATGAATGGCTTCGCGGTCCGCTGCGCGAGCTTTTGATGGATACGACGCGAGACGGGCTTGCGGAGCACAAGACACTTTTCCGGCCAGGCATGATCCAGGAGTTGGTGCGGTTGCACCTGGCGCGGCGCGTCAATGTGGGTTATCACTTATGGGGACTACTGCTGCTGTTCCTTTGGATGAAAAAATGGCGAATTCAGACGGCGTCGACTCCGGCGCCGGCTTCCTGGATACAAGAAAAAACTGGCATCTCTACTTAGCGGTCGTGCTTGTTGCGGGCGCTATTTACCTTGGCTGCGTTATCTCTCCGCCGTCCTTGATGGACGATTCGGATGCGGTGCTGGCGCAAGCAGCGCGAACGATGCTGGTAACGGGCGATTGGGTGACGCCGCGCTTGGATGGCGTGGCGTATCTTGAGAAGCCGCCGCTGTATTACTGGCCGATAATGATTTCGTACAAAGTCTTCGGCGTACACGATTGGGCGGGGCGAATTCCATTTGCGGTTTGTGCGATTGGTCTTGCGTGGCTGACAGCGGCGATGGGAGTTTGGGCGTTTGGCAAACGGGCAGGGTTTTACGCCGGGTTGTGCATGGCGACGTGCATCGGGCTATTTCTCTTCACGCGCGTTTTGATTCCGGACGTGTTCCTCGTTTTTACCGTCACGCTGGCGATTTGGGCGCTGATGCGAGCGCTGGATGAGGAAGAGAAATATCCGCGAGTTTGGGCCGGCGTTCTGGCGGCGAGCCTCGGCGCGGGACTCTTGATCAAGAGTCTTGTCGGCGTGCTATTTCCTTTGGCTGGCGGCGTGGTCTATTTGCTGCTGACGCGTCAGTTGTTTGTGGCCAGAACATGGAAGCGGCTTCATCCATTCAGCGGGACGCTAATTATTTTTCTGATTGCCGCGCCGTGGCACATTCTGGCCGCGCTTCGCAACCCGCCTTACTTTTATTTGGGGATGCACAGCGGGCCGGGACAATACCACGGCTTTCTGTGGTTTTTCTTCATTAACGAGCAGGTACTTCGTTTTTTGAATTTGCGCTACCCGCGCGACTACGACACGGTGCCGCGGTTCTATTTTTGGGCGTTCCATCTTTTGTGGCTTTTTCCGTGGAGCGTTTACTTCCCGGCGATTTTCAACCTTTCGTTCAAACCAGTTGATCGTGCGGGCAAGATGCGGCTCATGGCGGCTTGCTGGGCGGGCTTTCTTCTGGTTTTTTTTACATTTTCGACGACGCAGGAGTACTACTCGATGCCATGCTATCCGGCGCTGGCTTTGCTCCTAGGGTCGGCGATGGCTGCGGAAGGCAAGTGGATACGGCGCGGGACGTATGTGCTTTGTGGAGTCGCCGCTGCGGCTGCCATCGCCACACTGACTTTGTTTTTCATGGTGCGAAATGTCCCGGCACCCGGCGATATTTCGTCGGCGCTCAGCTCGCATCCAGGGGCCTATAAACTTTCGCTCGGACACATGGAGGATCTCACGATCGATTCGTTTGCTTACCTGCGCGCTCCGCTTCTTATTGCGGCGGTTGCGTTTATCGCAGGTGCTCTGGGTGCGTTTCGAGCGCCGGGGAGGCGCGCTTTTCTGGCGGCGGCGTTCATGATGGTCCTTTTCTTCCACGCGGCGCGCTTGGCAATGGTTGTTTTCGATCCTTACCTTTCCTCGCGGCCGCTGGCGGAAGCGTTGCTCCACGCTCCGGAAGGAACGCTGATCTCCGGTCAAGCGTACTACTCATTTTCGTCCGTTTTTTTTTATACGGACCGGAGTGCACTGATTTTGAACGGGCGAATTAATAATTTGGAATATGGCTCGTACGCACCAGGCGCGCCGAACGTGTTCATTGACAACGCTCAATTCAAGGAGCTTTGGCTGCAGCCGGAACGCTACTATGTGATTGCGCTCGACTCAAGTCTGCCGGTACTGGAAAAGCTGGTTGGCCAGCAGCGATTCATTCTGCTGACGAGCAGCGGAGGTAAGAGCATTTTAACGAACCACCCGCTTGGCACTTCTGGCGGGATTCCGCAACGGAAACAGGCGGTGCGGGGGCATGCGATTTCGGACCTTGCAACGCTGAGATATCCGGATTGGCCGACAATCCTATTGAGCGACTTGCTTTACTACAGGCTTGACCGTACAAACGGAGAGCCTGTTGCATCTAATACGTTGGGCATTCCCGATGGATTTTTCGGTCGACAAGGGGACGTATTCGGGCGTTAATCGCGTATACTGTAGTTAAGTTCCACTCGGCGGAGATTACGGCTGAGCGACCCGGGCTCGCCTACTCATCCAGCGACGATTGGCGCGCAAAGACGCGCCGCTCCACGGGCAAGAAAAGATAGGATTTAACTAAGGAGGAACGATGAAGATTGCTGTGCTTGGAGGGGATGGATATTGTGGCTGGGCTACCGCGCTGTACCTGTCGAAGCAAGGGCATTCCGTCGCCATCGTTGACAATTTTGTCCGCCGACTGTGGGACCACGAGCTTAACGCGCAGACCCTGACGCCGATTCGTCCGCTCTCCGACCGTTTGCGGGTGTGGCATGCGGTAAGCGGCAGGACCATCGAGTCTTTCTACGGAGACGTTTGCGACTACGAGTTTCTGGCTTCGACGCTGCGGGCGTTCGAGCCTGACGCGGTTGTGCACTTCGCCGAACAGCGCTCGGCGCCTTACTCGATGATTGACCGGAGCCATGCCGTGTTTACACAGGTCAACAACGTGGTGGGCACGCTCAATCTACTCTTTGCGCTGCGCGAGCACCGGCCCGATTGCCACCTGGTGAAGCTCGGAACCATGGGTGAATACGGGACGCCGAACATTGATATCGAAGAGGGTTACATCACCATCGAGCACAACGGGCGGAAGGACATCCTGCCGTTTCCGAAGCAGCCGGGATCGTTCTACCACCTCTCGAAAGTGCATGACAGCCACAACATCATGTTCGGCTGCAAAATCTGGGGATTGCGCGCGACGGATCTGAATCAGGGCGTGGTCTATGGAACGATGACGGATGAGACGGCCATGGACGAGGCGCTGATCAATCGTTTTGACTACGACGACGTGTTTGGGACGGTGCTAAATCGCTTCTGCATTCAGGCTGCGATCGGGCAGCCGTTGACCGTTTACGGTAAAGGCGGGCAGACGCGCGGGTTTTTGGATATTCGCGACACGGTGCGCTGCATCGAGATTGCCTGCGAGAATCCGGCGGCTAAGGGTGAATGCCGCGTTTATAACCAGTTCACGGAACAGTTTTCGGTGCGCGAACTGGCCAAGATGACGGTGGCTGCGGGGAAGAAAATGGGGCTAAACGTCGAGGTCGACCACTTGCAGGATCCACGCGTGGAAGCGGAAGAGCATTATTACAACGCGAAGCACTCCAAGCTGATTGACCTGGGACTGAAGCCGCATCTGCTCTCGGATTCGTTGCTGGATTCGCTGATGAATATTGCGATCAAATATCGCGACCGGGCGGATGCTTCGTTGATGCTGCCGCAAGTGAACTGGCGCGAGCCGCGCAACGACCGGCGCCTGCAGATGAGCAAGACGGCGAGGAACTCGCTCGGGGCGTCTCGCGTGCAGGCGGCGAGCGAACAAGTCGTGGAAAAAGCGAAGAAATATTCGCGCCGCTAGTATTTTCGCCACGACCACTTTTATTGCAGAGTAACTTCATTGCGGAGCGACGCTGACTCTTAGCGAAGGGCTGCGGTGTCATTCGCCACGCGCAAAGCAAACTCCAAGTCAAGAGGGAAATTTTCGCCTTCGAGCGAGGCTTCCACTTTGGCGACAAAGCGTTGAATTATTGGTTCCTTGTTTTCCAGGAGATTGATGAAGGCAGCGCGTGTGTTTCGTTTTTCCAACCAAACGCTGCGCTCGTCCGGCTGTTCGTAACCGCAGCGGATTTCCTGCAGCACGGACTGCGTGACGGCATAAGCGCGAATCGCGAGCAGGTGCGAGCCCAGATTGTCGATAGCCGGAATGCCCATGTGGTTCGGCCGGTTCAGGAAAAAATGCCCACCGAACCGCAGTCCTTTTCCCGGATGGAAATCCCGGCGCCATCGTTCGACTTCTTCCAGAAGGCAATACTCGAAATGAACGGCGATAAGACGGCGCTGGGATTTTGCGCTCGCTACGAGCGACGCAGTGATGCGTTGCGAGACTTGCCACGGTTTTTCGACGATGACGTGGAGTTTTGCTTCCAGCGAGGCTTCGATCATGAGGGGAACGTGCGGTCCTGGCAAGACGCAGAGCCATGCGATCTGCGCGTTGCTTGCGCGCATTTCGTGTGTGAGGCGCGATCGATACGCATCGTCCGTTTCGCCGGAGGCTCGGCGTGCTTCGGGAATCGCGGCGACTCGGCGATTCTCCGCTTCGAGGAGGCGCTGCATCCGCTTGGCCCAGCGGCCGCGACCGACGATGACGTAAGAGGGGGCGTCAGCCATTGCGCTTCCCCTCAATCAGTTCACAGACCAGGCGAGCCGCTTTCACGGCGCTGACGACCTTGCCGGAAAAAATGTGAAATTCGCCGGGCGCGCCTTCGCGGACATGAAGGATGCGCCGGTCGTGTTGGGGATCGTCTTCCACTACACGAATCGTGAAGCGCGATCCGAGGTAGACGGCGTCCTTCGCGGAGGGAACGACGAGGCAGCAGTCGGCGCGCATGGCTTCGAACCGCGTGAAGAGGACGGGCTCAAAATCGGGCTTGTTCAGAATTGCCGCGTAGGGTTCAGGAATCGGCTGGTTCGCATTTGTTGTAGTCCAGTGATTCGTATTTTTCGCCGAGCCGAAGAGAGAACGCGAAGAGTTGCCGTAGGGATCGAAGGCGGTGAAAGGGCCATCAACCACTACCAGTGCGACGCCGCGCAGCTGAGGAGGAAGCTGGATCAACATTTTTTCAGCGACTTGGTATTTTGCGGGTTTAAAGAAGCCACGGCTGGCGCTTAAACCGTACGTTGCCCACACTACAAAATCGTAGTCTGGGCGCATTTCAGGCGTAAATTCTTTCCGCTGGACGCTGATGCCGTGCGCCTTCAAACGAGCTTTCAGGAGACTTCTTAAGGCATCTGGATCATAGATGTTTTCCTCGACTTCGTAACACTTTTCGATGAAATCGAAGTTCATCCAATCGGGCAGGCATGGCTTCAGCGGAAGTCCGTGCTTGCTCATCACACTCTCGTAAAAGTGCGGCGGAGTGAGCGAATGCCTTCTGGGAATCGCGTAGTAATGACGGCTGTTGCGAACGATGGCGACCGCGAAAGTGTCGGTAAACTCCGCGCGGGCTTCGGCGATTTCGCTGATCGTTTCCGCGCTGCGCGGATAGTGGTATCCGGCGTGAACGCGGTATTGATTGATCGCGGAAGCCGCACACAGCAAACCCAGCGGGTCGAAGAGCTCTACCTGGTGCCCCTGTTCAGCTAGGCGAATGGCGGTCGTCGCGCCATACGCGCCGGCCCCTGCTACACCGATCTTCGCGCGCATATTCCTCTTTCGTTTTTTGTTCGGGCGAATGAACCGATTCAAGCTCTAAACAAAGACCTGAACTTGAACCAAGTCGGGACCGTTTGTCAGGCGATCACTTCTGCGGTGCAGAGGGAGCCACCGGAACAAGCAGGCCTTCGCGGATGCGATAGTCAATATCCCGCCAGCGAATGCTCCTGCGCCCGAAGCTGAGCAGCCAGATCAGCAGAGCCCAGGCGTCCCACAAGGGGACGAGCGCCATTTTTTTCCAGATGCCTTTTTGCTTCATGCCCCAGATGCCGATGAGCCACGTCATTGCGACGCGGACCGCGAGGTATCCGCCGAGAAAAAAGAGGGCCGTGCGCGGTGTTGGATGAACGGCGACGGCCGCCAGTGACCACGCTAAACCTTGTGTAAAAATGAGCCCGAGGTGGCCCCAGGGGCGCATGTGGCGCATGACCGTCATCCAGCGGAGGCGCTTGAAGAAAAATTCGCGCAAGGATCGAAAGTCCGCCACGGCTTCGACGGCGTACGGCAAGAGTTCGACAGAAAAGCCCTGCTCGGCGACCAGGCGGCCAACGAGCAAATCATCGGCGGGTCGGTTTTCGATCGCGGCGTAGCCGCCAAATCCAGCGAGACGTTTTCGGGTAGTGACGATGGTCTGGCCGAAAGCGAATTTGACCCCGTCCAGCTGTCGCGCGACGAGTATGCCGGGATAAAAATCGCAGATCATGCCGATGGACTGAAGCTTTTGGAGCAACGTGTGTTCTTGAGTGGACACGTAGAGACAGGTGACCGCACCTACTTGGGGGTCGCGGAGAGGGGCGACAACAGAACGCAGATAGTCAGTCCGGACGCGAACGTCGCTGTCGTTGATCACCAGCACTTCGTTCTGGGCTTCGCTCACGAGACGCGCGAGCTTGACGACCTTATCGTTGGGCGCCGTGTGGCCGGAGACATGGATCACACGGATGCGGCGTTGTGGGAACTCTCGCTTCAACTTTTCAATGACTTCCAGAACGGGCTCATCACCATCGCCAATGCCAAACAGCAGCTCATAATCGGGATAGTCCTGATTGCAGTAGCTGGCGAAGTTTTCGTAGGCCTCGGCATCCAGGCCGCGAATCGGTTTTAGATTGCTGACCGGAGGCGTGTAGTCGGAAGGTCCCGTCCATTTTCTGGCTTGCTGGAAGAACTGCCAGGAGCTGTAAAGCGCCAGGAAATAATAGATGAAGGGGATGGCGGAGACGCCCAGAAAAACGTAGACAAGGTTAATCTCCGTCATTGGAAGGCCTCGTGCTCGAACGGCGCGTCCGCTTGTTTTGACAAAGCGAGAACGACGCGCTTGCGGGCATTTGTGATCTCAACTCGAGGTGCGTGGAGGCTAGAGCCATGCAAGAGGTTCGGAGCGGCAATCATCCTTTTTTTCAGCAGCCGATCCTTTCCGAATATTTTGCGGAGTGTACTGCGCGCCCTAAAAGAATAGCAAATTAGGGGGATTTTCACTTTCCTAAAAGCTACCGGTGCGGTTCTTTCCAGAGGGTCGCTCGGGCTGCAGTGTGTGACTCGACGGGCATCTACCCGAATTAGACGAAGAAGTGCCGAAATTGGGATGCTTCGAAGAGTCATGCCATAATGACCAGCGAGATTTGTGAATGGGTTCGGGCATCTCACTGTGACGACTCTTCTACGATGGCCGCGGCGGTTTGCATTACGTGGACGCATTTCCGTGGCGTCCCTCGAACCGCCTCGGCCGTTACCTGCCGCGTCCAGCGTGCGCTCTACATGACCACCTCTTCCGGCCTGCATTTCAAGACCTATTGCATGCTTCTAATCATGGTTGTTTTCGCTCCCCTGGGAAACGTGCTGCTTGGCAAAGGCATGAAGGGTGTCGGCTCGGTGGTCTCGTGGTCACCTTCGAGGTTGTCTCATATCGTTTTGCTCGTTCTGACATCGGGCTACGTGTGGCTCGGAGTCGCCGCCTTGCTGGCGTTTTTCATTGCGTACATGCTGATTCTTTCGTGGGCGGATTTCAGCTACGTACAGCCGGCGTCTTCGATCGCGCTGCTGGTTGTCGCCCTGTTGGGCTATTTCTACCTGGGTGAACGGATTTCGGCGCTGCACTGGGCCGGCATCGTCGTGATTTGTCTCGGCGTTTTCGTCGTTGGAAATACTCCGCCGCGCACCACCGAGGAACGCTGAACATGCGCGAAGCTGTGCTGTTATTTCTTGTCGTGGTAAGCGGGACGGGCGGAGAGATTTGCGTCACGCGCGCCATGAAACGCGTTGGCGAGGTGACGGACTTTCGTCCGCTTGCTCTCGTCCGCGTCATCCTGAGAGCGATGAAGGTGCCCTGGATGTGGATTGGCATTTCGATGATGGCGCTGGCGTTCTTTGCATTGCTGGCTGTTCTTTCCATGGAAAATGTCAGCTTCGTTGTGCCAGTGACTGCGTTGAATTATGCGGCCGGGGCGCTCGGCGGAAAATTCTTTCTCGGGGAACGAGTGACTTCGCGCCGCTGGGCCGGCGTACTCATCGTTTGCATCGGGGTCACGCTTGTTTGGCTCGGCAAACGCTGAGTACAGCGGCGCAAAACATGGCTTGATCCTGCCTATTATCTTCTCCTGTGCAGAGTGACGTAACAACCGCGATGGAAGCGCCGCGGGCTACTGCTTTGTGGCAAGCTAGTACGAGCAGTCTACCGAGGCAATCGGCGAATCATCGCGACTGGAGAGCAGGTCTTAGCTTGACGATTGTTCATTCAGGATGGCGGGATGCCGTGCTGCTTCTGGCCGCGGCGCCGCTGGTGTATTACGTCGCTGCCACAATTGCGGCACTGCGGTTCTTCCGCCGCGAGCGAAGGCGGAAGCTGCGAAACTACACTCCTTCTGTGAGCCTGCTGAAACCTGTGCGTGGGACGGATTTCGCCACCTATGAAAACTACTCCAGTTTTTGCCGGCAGGACTATCCCGAGTACGAAATTCTCTTTGCTGTGAATGACGCCTCGGACCCGGCCGTTCCTTTCATCCATCGTCTGATCGCGGAATTTCCCGGACGCCAGATTCGGTTGCTGGTTGGGGCGGAGGAACTGGGCGCCAATCGCAAGGTCAACAAACTCGCACGTCTCTCGCGCGAGGCACAACACGAGATTCTTGTGCTCACCGACGGCGACGTGCGGGTTGGCCCAAACTATTTGCGGGAGGTTGTCGCGCCTTTTGGCGATGAACGGATCGGTGCTGTCACGTCTTTCTACCGGGGCATTGCCGAGAACAATCTTTACGCAGAGCTTGAGGCTATCGGAGCATCGAGCGATTTTTTCGCCGGGGTATTGATGGCCGATTTGACCGAAGGCGTGAATTTTGCCCTCGGCGCTTCGGTGGTCACGACCCAACGCTGGCTCGGCAAAATTGGCGGCTTCGAGTCCATCAGTGGAATGCTGGCCGACGATTACGAACTCGGTTTGCGGATCGCCGGGGCGGGCGGCCGGGTGCTATTGTCAGGCGAACCTGTGTGGACGATGTACCCCGCACAATCCGCAAAGAGCTTCTGGGATCATCAACTTCGTTGGGCGAGAACCGTGCGCCTATGCCGGCCGCTTTCTTATTTTGGGTTGATCTTCACGCTGGGTCTGCCGTGGGCTCTATTAGCGGCGCTCGTTGCGCCTGCAAAGCCTATCGCTGCCGTCTATCTGCTCGCATACCTCGTGTTGCGGTGCGTCATGGCCTGGACTGTCGGGGTCTGGGGAGTTGGCGACGAGGTCCTCCGTCGCAAACTCTGGCTCGTTCCGCTGCGCGATGCTCTTTATTCGGCGGTCTGGCTGGCGAGCTTCGCATCGAATCGCATTATCTGGGGCGGCCAGGAATACACCATGCAGAAGGGGCAAATGGTGCCGGTAACGCCTGCGCAATCCGCGGATTCCGCATCAGCAATCTCTCCTCGCGGTTGACGCCCCCGCGAATCCCGATTAAATTAGATAAGAAGAATCGTGGAACCCGAGAGTGGGTTCTGCCGCGCTTCTTTTCCTCCCCTCGGCTGGGAGATCGTCCAATTGGTAGGACTCCAGACTCTGAATCTGGCTATCCTGGTTCGAGTCCAGGTCTCCCAGCCAAACTTTTTGTGCTCTTTTACACCGATGACCGCCCCTCCCCATGGATGAGGTTGCCATGATCGTGATCATTATGGGCACGACCGGATCGGGCAAAACGACCATCGGCAGTTTGCTCGCGAAGCAGCTGGGATGGGAGTTCGTGGACGCCGATGACTTTCATCCGCCGGCGAATGTCGAAAAAATGAAGCATGGGATTCCGCTGACGGATGCCGACCGTGAGCCCTGGCTCCGTGCGCTCCACGACAAGATTGTTCAATGGAGCGCGGAGGGTCGCAGCGTCGTGCTTGCCTGCTCGGCGTTGAAACAGAGTTATCGCGACGAGCTGCGCGCCACCAGCGACGTGAAATTTGTTTATTTAAAGGGCAGCTACAAATTGTTTTCGCAGAGGGTGCTCGCGCGAAAGGGGCACTTTGCCAAGCAAGATTTGCTCGCCAGCCAGTTTGCGACCCTTGAAGAGCCGACGGACGCGATCACAGTGGATGCCGCGCCATCGCCGGAACACATCGTCGTCGAAGTGAGAAGGCGGCTCGGGTTTTCGTAACGCAGCTGATCTCCAAAGCTCGCGCTGGCACCGCGGGAACTAATCCAGTGTAAACGCCACGTACATCAGCTTCTGATCGCGCTGGATTTGCAACACTACGGGCGCGCCGGGTGGCAAGTTCTTCAGCGTATTTCGCAACCGGTCAAGCGTGGTCATCGGCTCGCCGTTCAGCGTGCGAATCACGTCGCCGGTGGTCAATGGCACTTCTGAGGTGGCCCCCGCGGCTCGCGCGGCTACGATGATGCCAAATGGATCGCGCAAGTCTGATGCCATCGCGGCTATTTTTTTGTCAATTTCGACCGCCAGAATGCCAAGAGCAGGTACGAGACTCTTTTCCGGGTCAGCTAACGCCGTGATCTGGTCCATGTCTTTCGGCGGGTCCATCAAAGCCACGTCGAAACCCACGCGCAAAGTCCCGCGCAATACATCGAGGTGCACTTTGTCTCCGCTCTCGCGCGACATGAGATGGAAAGCCACATACGGAACACTACTCGCTGCTTTCCCATCGATGGCCAGCAAGACGTCCCCAATGCGCAATCCTGCCGCCTGTGCCGGTCCGTCGGGAAGAACGTCCGAGACGATCACGCCAAAATTTCGTCGCAGTTTCAGGCCCGCGGCGAGCGTCGGCGTAATGGTTTGAACACTAACGCCGATTTCCGGCCGGTGCAGGTGGCCGAATTTGCGCAACTGCTGCTGCGCGATATTTACGACGCCGCAGGGAATCGCGAAACCGAGCCCCTCGTTTCCGCCGGACTGTGACAGAATAAACGTGTTCACTCCAACGACGTCGCCGTTTACGTCTACCAGCGGCCCACCCGAATTGCCTGGATTGATAGGCGCGTCGGTCTGAATATAAACCATCGTCGAATCCGGATCGGTCTGCCGCGCGACGGCGGATATCACGCCGTGAGTTACCGTATTACGCAGCCCCTCCGGGCTTCCGAGAGCAAACACGGATTCACCTTGCCGAAGATTCCGGTAGTTCGCAAGCCTAAGCGCCGGAAGATTTGGGACCTCGACTTTCAGCAGTGCGAGATCGATCTCTTTGGTAACGCCGATAATGCGCGCCGAAACGATGTTGGTTCTCGCAGCGAGTATCGCTTCCAGGGAACCGTCCGTATTACCGGTCGCGAGCACGACTTGTACGTGCTGGGCGCCGTTCACGACATGCGCGTTGGTGATGATGTAGCCGCTTGGATCGACGATGAAGCCTGACCCGATCGCGCGCTGCCGTCCGATGACGACACCTGTGTTACCGTGATCGGACTCCTCCAGCGCTCCATACCCCGTCACCAGAATCTGGACCACGCTGGGAGACACCTTCCGGATCAGCGCATCCACGGATTCGTCCATCTTGCGTAGTTCGTCGGTCGAGCGTTCCTGTGCGAGTAGTTGGTCCGGCCAAAGGGAAAAGCCTAGCAAGGCGCTAGCCGCAAAAAAAATCCGCGAAACCACCTGAACCGTCCACCTTCGAACTACCGCCTGGGCTTCCCGCATGTGCTCTATCTCCTTAAAATCTCACTGTTTAGTGGATGCTCTGGGACTATCTTCGGAGTACAAGAATAATTCCACCACCTTGATTTCCGTCAATTTGGCTTCGGGGCCAGTTTGGCGCTCTCTCGCGCGTGCTGCACGAGCGCTTCGAAACGCCGATCACCAGGCGGAGAATTAAGAGCGGTGTCCGTCTGCAGTCTCAAGTCAAGGTCCGTCTCCGTTTCCAGGGTCCTGAGCGAATTCTTGTGACTCTAGGGAGGTTGGTGCATCTCATTTTCGGGGCTTCGCCTCTGCCATTAGCCGTGCCCGAACAGGCACGCATCTTCATAGCGGTCGCCTCTTCGAATCGCAAAAGATGCGACCATAAACGATAGTTC
>DASXMM010000523.1:0-9100 GCA_036495665.1 Candidatus Acidiferrum sp.
TACCGCGAATTCCTGCAGATGTCCCCGCACAAGCCTCACGACGACGTTGATTTCTTCAGCCGCTCCAATCGTGATGCGGAATTCTGAATCTTCAAGTTCTCCTAGAAGATCGAGAAAGGGGTCGACGCGCACACAGAAGCGATTGTCCTCGAAACCATAACGTAATTCATGAAGATAGAACGTGCGGCCGTGCATCGCTCCACCGCGGCGCTCGGGAGAATAGAGGCCCGCACCGAGCCACTCGAAATAGGAAGTGTCGCGTCCATCGACGGCAATTCTCAGGAAGCCCGTCGGCGCAAGCTGCAGCGCATGCTCCGGCTGACGCTTGATGGGCTTGGCCAGCTCTTGCGGGGCGACCTGTCCGAGCGCGAGATAAATAGCGGTGAGATGCTTCCGGTAGAGCGCGTCGAATTCCGCATCGTTCGCGGTGCTGTGTTCGGGGCCATACCACCAGCACCAATCGCTGCCTTCCGCGGCTAGCAGGGATTCCTGGGCCTCTTTCAGTGCGGTTGCTGTCGGCGCCCCATCGCGGCTTTGTTTGGTGGCGTCCGCAGCGCGGCCATAAGCTTCGCGCGCGTCCCAGAGCAATTCCCATGCGGCGACATCTTCGCTGTGTCCGATCCAGACATCGAAATTGGCATTAATCCAGGACGCCGGAAAAATTCCGGAATTGGTTGGGATATCGCCGGCCGCGGCGATAGCTTCGGTGGCGGTGAGAGCACGAAAGTCCTGATCTCCCTGGATGCGGCCGTAAAACTCGCGCAAAAACTCGCGCCCATTGCCGGGATAGTATTCCCAGGCGTTTTCCCCATCGAGAAACAGGCAAACCGTGAGTGGCTGACCACCGGTCTGCACCCGTTCCCCCAGTTCGCGCAGTCGTCCGTGCAAGTCCGCCGCCGCTTCTTTCCCTCCCATGCGGCTATAGACGAACCCAATCAGATCGGATAAGTGGTGATCGCGGAACAGTCCTGTCATGGGCTTTCCAGCGAGCTGCACGCTTAGTGGCTTATACAGACGCTCCCCATTCGCGGGAACTCCCTTCGAATCGCGAAAAAATCCGGCATTCAGCGTTCTGCCAAGAACGCCTTCATCCGTGCCGAACCACTTGAAGCCTTCTTCGGCGGCGATGGTCAAAGCCTGATCGGACACGGAGCCTTCCGAGGGCCAGACCCCGGCGGGCTTCGCGCCAAAAACACGCTCATGGTAATCCCGGGCTCGCCGCAGTTGCTCTCGGGCATCTTCGGGATGGCGGAAGGCGCGCCGCGGAAGTGGCGTGCCGGGATTGGCGACTCGAGCGATATCCGAGTCGCAGATCAATGGAAGGATCGGGTGGTAAAACGGCGTGGTGCTGAGCTCAATCTGGCCTGTCTGAGCAACGCTGCGGTATTCAGGCAACACAAGACCAAGCAGCTCCAACTGCTTCGCTCTCAGCGCGGACTTATCCTTTTCTGAGAACTCCTTGCCTTTGGTCGCCAGACGACTGACCACCGAGTCCTTCTCGAACCAGGACTCGTCCATCCATGCCAACTGCGACAGCAGTTGGAGGTCGCGCCAGTCACGAGGCGTGAAGGAAACGATGGCCTGCGCGCCGCCGGCTGGCTGCGACCATTCATACAACTCCACGAAACGCGGCCACCGCGACATCAAACGTTCATGATTTACTTGAAATGCCCGCGCCAGAATCTCGGCCTTGTCTTCACGTGTCAGATCATCGGCGGACTTGAACGCCAACGAAAACCACGGCTCATTGAATTCGCCGCTGGCATACTCCTCAAGTTGCATGCAAAGAGAAGGCACCACGTTGAAGGTGGCGTGAAAGTTGGGGAAGTCCTTCATCATCGCCACCATGCCCCAATAATCCTTCAGCGCATGAAGCCTGGTCCAGGCCAATACGTAACGGCCGGTCTCTGGGTCGCGATATTGCGGCTGATGCATGTGCCACAACAACACCAAATTCACGCGATTCATCGCGACTCTCTTTCCCGTGCCGGCTGCAGCGCCGTGTTACACTCACGGGTCGCGTCATGCGCATCCTCGACCGCTACATCGTTCGCGAAGTTTTTCGTCACGCACTCCTCGGACTCGCCGTATTTACGTTCGTTTTCTTCGTGCCGCAACTTGTTCGCTTGATGGAGCTGTTCGTGCGTCATTCCGGTTCAGGCACGCAAGTCCTTGAACTTTTCCTTTGCATTTTCCCCAACGTCTTCACGTTCACGCTGCCCATGGCGGTTTTGATAGGCGTGCTGCTGGGGCTAGGCCGCATGTCCGCGGATAGCGAGATCATTGCCCTAACCGCCCTCGGGATCGGGCGGCGCCGGATTCTGCTGCCGGTGGGGGTGCTGGCGCTGGCGGGTGGCCTTATCACGCTGGGCATGACGCTTTGGCTGAATCCGCTCGCCGTGCATCGATACCGCACGCTAGAGTCTGAGTTAGTGACGTCACAAATCTCTTTCGCAGTACAACCTCGCGTTTTCGACGAACGCTTCCCCAAGCTGGTCCTTTACGTCAACGACGTGTCTGCCAGCGGCACGCAATGGCACGGTGTATTTCTCGCTGAAGCCGGTGGAGAGAACGGCTCGCAACTCACCCTGGCGGAGAATGCGATTGTAATTGCCGAACCCAAAGAGGGCAAGCTGGAGCTTCACTTAAAGGGCGGCACGACTCACGAATTTTCGCGCGAAGATCCCGACCGTTATTCGGTCACGGCGTTTGGGCAAAGCGACTGGCCGATCGACGTGAATGGTCTCGTCCCGGCAGAGCCCCGGCAGGTGAGCAACCCGGAACGGTCGCTGAGAGAACTTCTCGCCACCAACAATGCCACTTGGCGCGAAGCGCGCGTCGAATTGCACCGTCGGCTGGCATTTCCCGCTGCGTGCCTCGTCTTCGCCCTGATTGCCGTGCCGCTCGGCGCGCAGCCCCGTCGCGGCGGCCGCGCCGCCGGTTCCTTGCTGGCCGTCATCATCATCGCTTCGTATTACCTGCTCACCGTGATTGGCGCAGGTTTAGCACGCCAGGGCGTGGTGCCTCCTTCCATCGGAATTTGGGGCGCGGATATATTGCTCGCCATTTTGGGATTGGCACTGCTTCCCCGCATGGAGCAATTCCGCGGCGAAAACCGGTGGATGAATACCACGGACCGATTTCGGACCTGGGCCAGACTGTTTCGCCGCCGGAAAGCGCGCGCGCGCGCGGCGGCCATGGCGGTGACCCGCATTCCCAACGGCCTCATCGAACCGCAGGAAAACGGAGTGCAGTCGAGCGGCAGCTTTCCGCGATTGATGGACATTTATCTTCTGCGCCGATTCTTTTTTCATTTCTCGCTACTCATGGCAGCGTTCATTTTTCTGTTCGAGGCGTTCACTTTTTTCGAGCTGCTCGACGATATCGCCCGTCACCGCGTTCCGTTTCTCATCGTCGTGGATTATTTTCGTTACTTCACGCCCTATCTGATTTATAACCTCGCGCCGCTGGCCGCGCTCGTCGCCGTGCTCGTTACGCTCGGCGTGATGAGCAAAAACAACGAAATCGTGGCCTGTAAAGCCAGTGGAATTAGTCTTTACCGCCTGGCTGTGCCGCTGCTCGTCGCGGGGATGACGCTCGCCGCCAGCATGATCGTCATGGACCAGACTTACCTCCCTTACGCCAACCAGCGCCAGGACGCGCTGCGAAACGTCATCAAGGGCCGACCGCCGCAGACCTACCGGCAGCCGCAGCGGTGGATTTTTGGCAACGACGAGAAAATCTACAACTACGACCTGTTTGACCCCGCGCAGAATCTCTTCGGCGGTTTAAGCGTGGTCGAGCTCGATCCAGCTACGTTTCAGATGCGGCGTCGGGTCTTCGCTTCGCGCGCTACGTGGTCCGAAAATGAGAAGGTGTGGGCCCTGGAAGGAGGGTGGGTAAGGGATTTCTCGGACGGCACCATCACTCGTTACGACCGCTTCGCCGTCACGTCGCTGCCGGAACTCTCGGAGCCGCCTAGTTACTTCAATCGCGAAGTCCGCCAAGCTTCGCAGATGAGCTTGGGAGCTTTGCGCCGGTATATCGACGGGCTGCACAGAGCAGGGTTTGACGTCGCCAACCTTACGGTGCAGTGGCACGTCAAGCTGGCGTTCCCGCTGATCGCACCCATCAGCATGTTGCTGGCGATTCCCTTCGCGCTGCTGGTCGGAACGCGCGGCGCAGTCGGCGGTGTGGCACTCGGTGTAGCGATCGGAATTGTTTATTGGACGGCGGCGCGGCTGCTCGAAGCAATGGGCGGTGTTGGGCAGCTGCCGCCGTTTCTTTCGGCATGGTCCACGGACATTACATTTCTGTTTCTTGGGCTCTACTTTTTCTTTAAGATGCCCACGTAGAAACCGTACGTTCCTTCCAGACAGAAATAGAAAGCCGCCGGAAGTGCGTCCATCACTTGCGATGTCTGCACGCCGACGGCTTCAAGCTTTAGTTTAGATTTTCGATTTTCAACTTCGACCGCTACTTGCGCTTCTGCTTCTTCTGAATCTCCTCTTCCACCGCTGCTTGTGCCGCCGCGAGTCGCGCCACCGGCACACGGAACGGCGAGCAACTCACGTACGACAACCCTGCGCGATGGCAGAACTTGACGCTCTCCGGATCGCCGCCATGCTCACCACAAATTCCCAGCTTGATGCCTGGACGGGTTTTGTTCCCCTTCTCCACGGCGGTTTGAATGAGCTGGCCGACCCCGGACTGATCGATCGTGGCGAACGGGTTCTTCTTGACGATCTCCAGTTCCTGGTACGGCCCGAGGAAGGAACCCGAATCGTCACGGCTCATTCCGAGACAGGTCTGGGTCAAGTCGTTGGTGCCAAAGCTGAAGAACTCCGCCGTCTGAGCGATCTCATCGGCGGTGAGCGCTCCGCGCGGCACCTCGATCATCGTTCCAACCAGATAGTTCAGCTTCACGCCTTTTTCCTTCATTACTTCGGCAGCGATGCGATGAACGACCTCAACCTGAAGATCAAGTTCTTTCTTGAAGCCAACGAGCGGAATCATAATCTCAGGGTTTACTTTAACTCCTGATTTCTGAACATCTGCCGCAGCTTCGAAGACGGCGCGAGACTGCATCTCGGAGATTTCTGGATATACGATGCCAAGTCGGCAGCCGCGGAATCCCAGCATGGGGTTAAATTCATGGAGTTCTCGAACGCGCTGTTTGATTTTGTCCGCCGACACTCCCATCTTTTTCGCGAGCTCAGCTTGTGCGGCACCTTCGTGCGGGAGAAATTCATGCAAAGGCGGATCGAGGAAACGAATCGTCGCCGGCATGCCCTTCAATTCCCTGAAGATCCCCGCGAAGTCTTTTCTTTGATAGGGGAGGATTTTGGCCAGCGCTGCTTTGCGATGTTCGACGGTGTCGGCCAGAATCATTTCGCGCATGGCGTCGATGCGGTCGCCTTCAAAAAACATGTGTTCCGTGCGGCAAAGCCCGATGCCCTGCGCTCCGAACGCGACGGCGTGGGCGGTCTGTTCAGGTGTGTCGGCATTCGTTCGCACCAGCATGCGGGTAGCCTTGGCGCACCAGTCCATGAGCTTCTTGTAGTTCTGATACGTTTCGCTCTTGCTTCCCTCAAGCGACTTTTCGATCAACACCTGAACAATTTCGGAAGCCGCGGTCGGGATTTGCCCCGGGTATACTTCTCCTGCCGTTCCGTTGATCGAGAGGAAGTCCCCTTCTTTGTAGGTTGTGCCATCGACGGTCATGGTCTTGGCGGCGTAATCGATTTGCAGCGAAGCCGCACCGCAAACGCAGACCTTGCCCATCTGCCTGGCTACCAACGCCGCGTGTGAACTCACCCCGCCTTTTGCGGTCAGAATACCTTCCGCCGCGATCATGCCGCGCAGGTCTTCAGGAGAGGTCTCGTTGCGGACGAGCAAAACCTTCTCACCTTTCTCGGCAGCCGCAACAGCGCGCTCGGCGTTCAAATACATTCGCCCGGCGGCGGCTCCTGGACCGGCCGGCAGCCCTTTCGCAATGACCTTTGCAGACGCGATAGCTTTGCGGTCGAACACGGGCGCCAGCACTTGGTCGAGCTGATCCGCGGGCACCCGCCGGATGGCGGTCTTCCAGTCGATCAACTTTTCCTTTTCCATTTCAATCGCAAAGCGGACGGCGGCCAAGCCGGTGCGCTTGCCATTGCGTGTTTGAAGCATGAAGACTTTGCCTTCTTGAATGGTGAACTCAAAGTCCTGCACATCCTTAAAGTGTTTCTCGAGGGTCAGGCGAATCTTTTCCAGTTCCCCGAAAGCTTTCGGCAGATGGTTTTTGAGCTGCGCGACCGGTTCGGGCGTACGCACGCCGGCCACAACGTCCTCGCCTTGCGCGTTAATGAGGAACTCGCCGTAAGAAACCTTCTCGCCAGTGGCCGGGTCGCGTGTGAACGCCACGCCGGAACCGGACTTGTCTCCCGTGTTGCCGTAGACCATGGCCTGCACGTTAACGGCGGTGCCCCATTCGGTCGGAATGTTGTACTTGCGCCTGTAGACGATGGCGCGATCATTCATCCAGGAACCAAACACCGCACCCACCGCGCCCCAAAGCTGCTTCCAGGCGTCTTGCGGAAATTCCGCGCCCGTGCGCTCCTTGATCAGTTTCTTGAAGCGCACGACAAGTTCTTGAAGGTCTTTCACTTGCAGCTTGGTATCCTCTATATCCGCGTGATAGCGCTCGTGCTTGAGCCCCTCGATGACCACTTCAAATGGCTCATGATCCTCATTCGCGCTTTTCTGGACACCCATGACCACGTCGCCGTACATCTGGATGAAACGGCGGTAGCAGTCCCACGCGAAGCGCTCGTTCTGCGTAGCCTTGCCCAGGGTGACAACCGTCTCGTCGTTAAGCCCGAGATTCAGGATCGTATCCATCATGCCTGGCATGGAATCGCGCGCGCCCGACCGTACCGAAACGAGCAATGGCGTGCCGGCCTTGGCGCCAAACTTCGTGCCCATGATCTTCTCGACCTTGGCCATACTCGCCTTTACTTCCGCGTCGAGAGACTTTGGATAACTCTTCTTGTTCTCGTAGTAGTGGGTGCAGACATCGGTCGTAATCGTGAAGCCCGGAGGTACAGGCAGGCCGATCCGGCTCATCTCCGCCAGCCCGGCGCCCTTCCCACCCAGCAGAGCGCGGTTCGCGCCGTCACCTTCCGCTTTACCTGCGCCAAAAAAATAGACCCATTTTTTCACTGTTCGCCTCGTCTTGGATTTGCTGCGTTAAAATCTGTTCTGGTTCCATTAAGTCCAAAGAGAAGATCGCGAAACTCGTCATCGCCCCGTCGGCTCGCCGACTTCTCCTTTGAACCTTCAGAAATTTTCGAGCTAAAGTAAAACTTTATAATCCCGCTATCGCCGTTCCTCTCCACCCAGTTCCGCAAAATCCGCGATGGTCGTAAACTCTCTTAGAATTTCCGAGAGCAACGCCAAACGATTTTTTCGCACCGCCTCGTTCTCTGCCATCACCATCACCTGCTCGAAGAAGTCGTCCACTGCTTTTCGCAGCCCCGCGATAACTTCAAGTGCTTCTTGATATTTTCCGGCGCGCTTCTGTGCCTGAACTTTTGACGCTGCCGCCCGCACCGCCGTAAACAAATCCCGTTCAGCGGCATTCTCAAACAAGTCCGTCTGGATCGCCACTGCTCCGTTCTTCTTGAAATTCGATTTCTCGAGAATATTCCGGATGCGCTTGAACGACACCGCCAGGGGTTCGAAGTTTTTCGACTTGCGGATCGCCCTGAGAGCAATTAGTCGTTTGTGAGCATCCACCAGATCATCGACTCCGGCCCGGAAGACAGCGTTCACCTCGTCATAGCTGAAGTTCTCACGCTCGCGCAAAACGAACTTCGCCCGGTCCAGCAAAAAATCTAGGACCTGCGCTTCCTGCGCAGGGGTCACTCCACGTTTCGGAGGATTCGTGAGCAGAGCCTTGGCGGCCGCGCCGATAGCCAGCGAGATGGAGACCGGCAGTTTCTTTTCTAGAATGATTTTTACAACTCCGAGCGCCGCGCGGCGCAACGCATACGGATCGCTGGAGCCCGTCGGGACCAGCCCCACCGCGAAACACCCGACGATCGAATCCAGCTTGTCAGCCAACGCGACGGCGCACCCCGTTAGATTTCGAGGGATGGGGTCCTCAAGCCCCACCGGCCGGTAGTGGTCATAAATCGCATCGGCGACAGCGTCCGACTCGCCCTGCGCTCTCGCGTAAAGTCCGCCGACAATTCCCTGCAGCTCCGTGAATTCGCGAACCATCTCGGTCGCCAGGTCGCACTTGGAAAGCTCCGCCGCGCGGTCAGCATCCGCGACATGCGCTTGCACGAGCCCTCGATTGAACCATTCTTCCGTCAGCCAGCGGGCAATTGCTCGCATGCGTTCGACTTTGTCGCGGTAACTCCCCAACCTCGATTCATACGTTACGCGTTCGAGCTTCGGTAAATAGTCGGCGAGCCGACATTTTTGATCCGACTCCCAGAAGAACTGTGCATCCGCTAACCTCGCACGCAACACTCGTTCGTGTCCGGCGCGCACCAGACCCTTCGGATCCTTCGGCAAGTTAATCACCGCAAGAAAATGCGGCGCCACTTCCCCGCCCCGCTTCTCCACCGCAAAATACTTCTGGTGCCCGCGCATCACCGTGATCAGAATTTCATCGGGCAGCGCCAGGTATGCCGGATCGAAATCGCCTTCCAGCACACTTGGACATTCGTTGAGATACGTCACCAGCTTCAGCAGTTCCGCATCTTCATGCACACGATACCCGCCGCGCTTCGCGTGCGCCGCCAACTCCTTCGAGATTTTCTCGCGTCGCTCTGCGGGACGAACAATCACCCCGTTGGCTTTCAGCTTCTTTTCGTAGTCCGCGAAGTCCTTCACTCGCAGAGGACCTTTGCCGAGAAACCGATGGCCAAGTGTCGTATCTCCGGCAGTCACAGCCGCGAACGAGAACTTCAGCGGCTTGCCATTCACGACCGCTACGATCCATCGGATAGGCCGGATGAACCGCGCTCCATCGATCCCCGTCCAGGTCATCGACCGCGGCCATGACAAGTCATGGATCACACGAGGAAGAATCTCGGTGAGAATC
>DASXMM010000524.1:0-4748 GCA_036495665.1 Candidatus Acidiferrum sp.
GCGCCAATCGTTGCCATTGCGGTGATTTCTGCCGCCGCTCCTTGCGCGTAGGTCAGGTGGTCCTTGCCAATCTTTTCGCCCACCGTGACGACGATGCGCTTCCATCCGACCATCGTACCCAGTCCCAACGCCAACGCTACGGCTACCTTGACCCATAGCGGAATGAATCGAGTGGCCCTGTCGAGATGGCCTTTGTAGTTCTTCAGAACTGCCGCGTCTGCAGGCGAGATTTTTGGCGTTCCCGTCTTGGCCATCGAATTCAGCGCCTCGCTCACGAGGTACATGTCGTTACGGAAGTTGTGCACCTTCTCGTTGGGCACCTTCGCCAACTCCTTGAAGATCGCCATCTCGGTGCCGACGCTGTTCACGAGTTCCCGCAGCGCGAGCATCGTGTTCGGCTTGAACTCTTTCGTGCGGATATATTCCGTAATGTCCTCGCGCGGATCTCCAATCGATGCGCTGCCTTCGACATACTTGTTCAGCGTGTTCGCTGCTTGCGCTGACACCGCGACGAAGTCCTGCGATTGCCGGGCAGTTACGGCATGGTTCAACGCGTAGGTGGTGGGAACGACACCGATAAGAATCAGCATGATCAAGCCCATGCCTTTTTGGCCGTCGTTGGAACCGTGGAAGAAGCTGACGCCTGTGCAGGTCACGATGAGCAGGCAGCGAATCCAGAACGGCGGCGGCTCGGTTCCTTTGGGCGCTTCGTACAAACGCTTATCTTTGATCACGGCCTTCATAAAAAGAAACAGCAGGGAAGCGAGAACGAAGCCGAATATGGGCGAGAGCAACAGCGACTTTCCGATGCCAATCGCCTGGCCCCAGTCGACGCCGCTGGTGCCGCTTCGTCCCTGCATCAACTGGTTCGCGATGCCGACGCCGATCACCGATCCAATCAGCGTGTGCGAGCTCGAAGCCGGAAGCCCCAGCGCCCACGTTCCCAGGTTCCAGAGAATGGCCGCAACGAGCAGTGCAAAAACCATCGCAAAACCGGCGCCGCTTCCCACTTGTAGGATCAATTCGACCGGCAGCAGCGAAACGATCTTGAACGCAACGGCCCCGGATGCAAGAACGACGCCGGCGAAATTCCAGAAGCCGCTCCAGACCACGGCGACGTGCGGTTCGAGCGAATGCGTATAAATCACGGTTGCAACGGCGTTGGCCGTGTCGTGAAACCCGTTCACGAACTCAAATCCCAGCGCCACGAATAGCGCCGTGAAGAGCAGGATGTACGGCAGGGCCGAACCGAGCTGAAGGCCGGCCAAATCGTGCGCAAGGCTGTACCCGATGAAAGTCACGCCGATGATCAGGACGACGCCGAAGGCCAGCATCCCCATACGACTGGGTCCTTTATTCAGCTTTTCCGCCAAAACGGACGAAACCGGGGACGGCGTGGCGACGGACGGTGCAGGTGCTGTTGCGCCCATAATTCTCCTGTCTCGATGACCGAGGGGACCAGCCTGCCGGAGACTTGGCTGGCGTGCGTGTGAGGGAGGTTTATATGGAAGATTTGTTACGCTGAAATGAATATCCTGCTGCAAGTCGTTCATACTGCCGGCGGGGTCAGCATGGGCGTCAAGGCGTACTAGTATTTGGTCGGCGCCACGTTTTTCGCAGAATGGCTTGGCGCGGCCGTCCGCCCGCGTGGGATTTCAACGTCAACTAGGGGATAACTCGGAGAACGGATTCTAGTGGTGGCGATTCGATTTGCGAGCGGCTTTCTTCTGGGCTTTCGCGATCTTCTTCGATGCTTTCCGCTGATTTTTGTACGTTTTCTTCATTAGTTTTCTCTGTTGCTTAGCGTATTTCTTGGACTGAGCCTCTGTCCCGCGAGCCCATTCTGCGACGCCGGGACTTTGCGCTTGGGACGGCATCGGACGTGCCAAATTCAAGGCCAGCAACAATCCGAAAATGGCGACTCGTTTCACTTAGACTTTCCTTTTTGCCGGGAAGAGCGCCGACAGTGTACCACCACTGATGCCTTTGTATCACTGGGCCGACCCTGACCGCGAGCAATCTTCATTCGCGTGCGTTGCGCCCTTTGCGATGTTCAGGGCGTTTGATGCGTGTTACCGCTCCATTCGTTTCCCGCGAAGACAAGCTTTCCGCAGACCATGGACGACCGGACAGGTAGTGAGTTCGCGCGACGGGTACTTTGGTTCTCTTGCCGCAACCATCCGCGGCATCTAGGGTTAGGCAAGATGGGAGAAGTCTATCCCTCAGCGTGGCGGTGGACGGGCCCGCTACCTAGAACACTGAAAACAAGAAACTTAGAATTTGCAACACGCGTCCAATTATCGGGGGCAGGGCAAGGAGCAAGTCATGCCAAATATCACCAACCCACCCAGGGGAAACCAGGTGGTCGCGGCCCATCCATCAGCAACGAGTACGCTCGCGCTGGTCTTTCGTATTGTGCGTTGGACCGTGTACGCGTGCGTTCTGATCGTTTTGATTCTTCTGCTGCATAAGAGTGCACCGCCAGCGGTTTCGGCCACGCCTGAGGCCGCAGCGCGCGTCGAGCAGAAATTTCAGGATGTGCGGCAGGCGGTGGCTCAAGGCCAGCCGGCAACGTTGCGCATGGATGAAACCGAGCTAAACTCGTACCTGGCTGCGCACTTGGATTTGGCCAGCAAGGCGGCGCATGGAGAGACTAACGATGAGGTGAATGCAGCTCCGGGCGCTGAGCCCAGCACAACGCCCAGCGCTGAACAGCCGTCGGTGGATGACGTCGAGCAGATGCGCTCGAATGTCAAAGACGTGAAAGTTCAGTTGGTTGACGACCGCGTGCGCGCGTACGTTGTCTTTGATGTCCATGGCAAAGACATGACGCTGCAACTCGAAGGGAAGTTGGGCGCGGAGAACGGATTCCTGCGATTTGAGCCGATCAGCGGTCAGGTGGGAGCGTTGCCGATTCCGCAGGCGACCTTGGAAGCCGCCGTCCGAAAGATGATGGAATCACCAGAAAACCGGGAGAAGCTGAAGCTGCCCTCCGATATTTCAGATTTGAAGATTCAGAATGGCGAAGTCGTCGCGAAGTACCAGTAGACCGCCCAGTCGATCGTAGATCGTACTGCCGGTTTCTCAGCCGAGGCTTTTCAAGAACTGTTCCAACTACGGAGATTTATTCGTGTCTGAGGGCGACCATGGGGTCAACGCGCACGGCGCGCCGCGCGGGAATGTAGCCGGCGAGAAGCGCTACGGCGGCAAGGGTCAACGCAACGGTCGCGAGCGTGGCAGGGTCATTCGCTGAGACGTTGAAAAGCATTTGGCCTAGCAAACGAGACGCTACTAAAGCGGCGGGCACTCCTAACGCAAGCCCCACGAGCGTTAGCACAAGAGTTTCGCGCAAAACCATGCCGAGAATCGCGTTGCGCGAGGCCCCAAGAGCTACTCGAATGCCGATTTCGTTCGTGCGGCGCGAGACCGAGTAAGAAATCACGCCGAAAATTCCCGTTGCCGCCAGAACCAACGCCATTGCCGCGAATAGGCCAAGCAAGAAGGTGCGAAATCTCGGCTGCGCGACCGAAGCATCGATAAGGTCGGGCATCTTCGCGATACCCGTGACAGGCAAATCTTTATCGATCTTTCCGACTTCCTGCCGAATGACAGTGGCTACGCTGGCCGTACTCAGAGTGCTCCGTACAACAAGATTCGCGCCCCAGAAAGGAGCTTGCGCGTACGGCACGTACATCATCGCCCCGGGATCCTTGCCCAGCGAAACGTCGCGCACATTACCGACGATTCCGACGATTTCGCGCATGGCCCCGCCGTTCGGAGGAAATCCAAACGTAATTTGCTTTCCGACGGGGTTTTGATTCGGGAAATAAAGCCGCGCCATGGCTTCGCTGATGATCGAAACACGGGGCGCGGTTGAGACATCGTGTTGATCGAAGAGCCGTCCGGCCAGCAGGGGAATGCCCATCACGCGAAAATAATTCGGGCTAACCGAAACGTAGTTCCCCGTCCTGGAAGCGCCCGCCGATGCCGGAGGAGTTCCCGGGATATCGAATCCCAGGTTGACGAAGCCGTCGGTGAGTGGGCGGGGAACGGCTATCGCCGAATCCTGGAGCCCAGGCTCCGGCTGGATTCGTGCCAGCAATTCGTCTGAGAAGTTGGCCCACTGCTGCGCCGTGGAATATTGAAATTGCGGAAGCGAGATGTCTGCCGTCACGATGTGCTGGGCGTCAAATCCCGGGCTCACTGAGGTAAGCTTGGAGAAGCTGCGTATCAGCAGCCCTGCCGTCACTAGCGAAACCATGGCGAGCGAAATTTCTGCCACCGCCAGGAAGCCGCGTGCGCTACGCCGTTTGCGGCTCTCGCCGGAGCGCACCCCTTCGCGAAGGGTGTTGTGCAGATCACTATCGACCGCGAATATCGCCGGAACGAGGCCAAAAGCCACGCTAGCGATCGCAGAAAGCAGCAGCGCAAAACCTAAGACAAAATAGTCGACTCGCACGGGGTTCATCTGCGGCAAACTCGACGGCAGCAGCGATCGCAAGGCTTGAACGCCCCAGTAAGCGAGAGCGACGCCTGCAACTCCGCCCAGCAGGCCGAGCACTGCCGTCTCGCTAAGCAACTGACGCATAATTCGGACGCGCCCGGCACCCAGCGCCGTCCGCACCGCAATCTCTTTCGACCGCGACGTGGCGCGCGTGAGAAGTAAGTTGGCGATATTGGCGCAAGCGATCAGGAGCACCAGGCCAACCGCGCCCAGAAGCACCAGCAGGCCGGTTCTTACGTCTCCC
>DASXMM010000525.1:0-2530 GCA_036495665.1 Candidatus Acidiferrum sp.
ATTACTCGGCAAGGCGGGCATTTCGCCGGAGACGACCATCGTGCTTTACGGCGATAACAACAACTGGTTCGCAGCGTGGGCTTTCTGGCAGTTGAAGTATTACGGGCACGAAAAAGTGCTCATTATGAACGGCGGGCGCAAGAAGTGGCTCGAAGAGAAGCGTCCGCTGAGCACGGCCAAGCCGGCGGTTGCCGCAGCCTCGTACAAAGTGAAAGCAGCCAACGCGGCGATTCGCGCGAAACGTGACGATGTTTTCGCGGCGCTCGAAAATAAATCGAGCGCGCAGCTTGTTGACGTGCGCTCGGTGGATGAATTCACCGGAAAAATTATCGCGCCTCCGGGCATGACGGAAACGGCGCAGCGCGGGGGGCACATTCCGGGCGCGGCAAATATTCCATGGGCGCAAGCGGTGAATGAGGACGGGACGTTCAAGAGCGGCGAGGCGCTAAAACAGCTTTACGGAGCGAAAGGCATCACGGGCGACCGTCAAGTCATCGCGTATTGCCGCATCGGAGAACGCAGCTCGCACACCTGGTTCGTCCTCAAGTATCTGATGGGGATCAAGGACGTGCGCAACTACGACGGATCATGGACAGAGTGGGGAAACTTGATTGGAGCGCCAATCGAGAAGGAAGTGTCGGCCGCGGCCGCGAAATAAGCGCGAGAACGCATTTCCAGAAAAGTGAATCGCAATAAACGCGGGGCGCGATGGACGCGCCCCGTTTTATTTTTGCGATACCCGCGGGAATGTCGCGAGTCTACATAGTGGCTGATCTCGGCGCGGATGCGGGTTTCAAGAACATGGACTCGTCGACCGGAATATTGTTCTTGAGCTGCGTCAGCCGTAGCGTAAACACATTGCCCTTTTCGACGTGCCGCACGCGGAACGGGAAGTACGCGCCGTCAACGGCCCGGTAGTCGTCCATGTAGGTTTCGACCCTGTAGTCGCCGTCTTCACGATGAATCGTATCGTCAGTACGGACCGGGAAGCCGCTCTCCGCGTCGAAATAAATCGTCGATGTAAATTTCTTCTGCGGAGAGAATTCCAGCACGTACGTCGAATGGGCACCGACTTTTTCGGAGCCCAGAACCTTTCCGGTGACGGCCATCAAGAGAGCATCGGCGCGGTCGTTGAAGTTGGACTCGCGGATGCGGCTCTCGAGGGCTGCGCCAGTGACTTCATGCATGCGGCCGCTGGGATCTTCGATCCACGCCGCCTTTCCGTCGCACACCTCGCGGATCACAACGCCGTTGGAGAAAGTGATCTTGAAAAGGGCCTTGTTCGGAGACTTGTTGAAAACTTCGATGGCCGCGAAGGCGGAAGCGTCTTCGGTTTGATAGATGCCTTTCATGTAGCGTGTGGTGAAGGTGGACCAGACGTTATGGCCTCCGCTTACGGTTTCAAACTTCTGGAGCAAATCCTTCACGGTCGGCAGCGGAGACACGCTGGGATCTACTTTTGTGACCGAACTGACGGGCGTGACGGGCGCAGCGGTGGACGCGGGACTCTGCGCAGCGGTGTGAGCGGCAAAACACATTCCAGCAAAAGCCGAGGCAGCCAAGGGTAGGAGCCTACGGTTCATAATTCCTCCAATACCGACGAGAAGGTCGGGCGCGAATCTCTGTCTACAAGTATGAAATGGCTTTCACAGGACGCTGGATTGATTGGGTGAGGCGTGATGGAAGAGGGACCGTACGAAGGTACAGGTGAGAGGAATGTGGATTTGTGAGGCCACACGTCAGCAGGTATCGAAGGCATGAAGCGTCGCGAATTCTGTCTTCCAGCTTCGGCTGTTCCCCGGTGGGCGCAGGCCGCGGGCGCGCATGTTTTGGGCCAAAGGAGGGCGTTTTGAGGATAGAATACGCGCCTGCTTTCGGAGGTACAGAGTCATGGGACAAGTACAGCGGTGTGAGCCGCGTTATCCCTTCATCGCTTCGGCGGAGCTTTTGGAAGAAAACTCCGGCGCGCGGATGAGCTCGAGAATTAGCGACTTGAGTCTGAACGGGTGTTATGTCGATACGATCAACCCGCTGCCTGACGGAGCGCTAGTGCACTTGCGGATTTTCACGGAGACGCATTCGTTCGAAGCGCCGGCGACGGTGATCCATTCCCAAGCGTTCTTGGGCATGGGGGTGAAGTTTCGCGAGGTGCAGCCGCAATTTGAAGAAGTTCTGCGGCTGTGGTTGCCCGAAGAATCTCAGCGGGCAAACGAAGCGCACGGCTGAAGTCAGACGGGCGGAACGACACGGCTCGCCGCACGAAAATCTATCTAGCTGGGGGAGTGATGGGAAACGAATCCGAATTCGCGCGCAAGATCGACGAGGACGAGGAACAGAAGGATTGCAGCGTGGCCGGCAACGGCGAAGCGGTAGCCGACCGCCGGATGTTCTTGCAGGGCGCAGTGGCCAGCGCTGCTGCGCTCGCTTTGCCGCACTGGTCGCGCGCGGCCGGGCGTCCAGCCCTGCCAGCCGATGAAATGGATGGGATTCGCGCTGAAATCGGGAAACGCCACGACGAAGCGGTGAAGCG
>DASXMM010000526.1:0-6008 GCA_036495665.1 Candidatus Acidiferrum sp.
TGGAGGTTTCGCCGCTGCCGAGCATCGAAGCTTTCCACAAGAAGGCGGTGGTGTTGCCGTTGACGGAGTCCGCGTCAAACGCGTAGACGCTGTCATGCTCAGTGGCCACGTACAAAACGTTTTTCGTGCCGATGCCTGGAACGGCCACCGCGGAGAGATACAGCGGCTGCGCGTCGACTAGTCCGTCCACGGTGAACGCGCCGAGTTTGCCGAATTTCGTGGAGTTTACATTGGCGGGCGTGAGGATCGTCTCGTTCAGATTTTGTCCGGTGCGCAAATTGTCGTAATGATAGGTAACGACGTCAATGTTCGACGCCGTAGCGACGTTAACCGTCAGCGTGGCCATGGTGCTCGTAGAACTTCCTACCGCGTTGGTTACGATCACGTCGAACTTTGCGCCATTGTCACCGGATACTGTCGCGGGCGTGGTGTAACTCGACGCCGTCGCGCCGCTGATTGTCGCGCTGTTTTTCTGCCACTGGTAGCTCAACGGCGCGGTCCCTGCCGCTGCCACGCTAAACGTCGCCGTTTGCCCGACCGTCACAGTCTGGTTGGCGGGCTGCGTCGTGATTGCCGGCGCTACGTCGGCCGCGGTCACGGTCAGAGTAGCCACAGCGCTTGTCGCGCTGCCGGCTGCGTTGCTCACTACGACATCGAATTTTGCGCCGCTGTCGCCCGCGAGTGTTGCCGGTGTCGTATAGCTCGCTCCCGTCGCGCCAGTGATATTCGCGCTGTTCTTCAGCCATTGATAGGTAAACGGCGCGGTGCCAGTTGCCGTCACGCTGAACGTCGCCGTTTGCCCAACCGTCACCGTCTGACTGGCCGGCTGCGCCGAAATCGTTGGGGCGATCGTTTTCGTTCCGCCGCCCGAGCCGTGGGAGGAGCTTATGCCCGCGCATCCCGCAAACGCTAACGCTGCGACTACGATACCTAGTTGGAGCAGGAAAATTGGTCGGAGCACAGGACGCTACCCCCAAGGTCAAGATCGGCGGCCGGACTGGTTGGGACCGCACGTACGGGAAAAGCGGAGCAGTTCCGCGTATTCCGCAACGATGCAGACACGCTTGCTTCACTACAGCTTAGGCCCTCGCTTCCGGAATTACATCTGAACAAAAGTACAGTTGTGGACCAGAGAGCTACTTTGCTTGTGGTCTGATCCTCCGGTACATACGGTCTTTCGTGTAGAAGTTCTTGGCGCCGGCGTTGGTCAGCGTCGTTTCTAAAATCGCGTCCCTTGCCTCCGCTTCGCGCTGCCTCTATTCTCTTGTTCCTATGCTTCTCAAAGAACAAGTCGCTGTGATTACTGGCTCGGGACGCGGCATCGGGCGGGCCATGGCAAAGCTGTTCTCGGCGGAGGGCGCGTCGATATTTCTGACGGCGCGCACGGAGGCAGAGTTAACGGCGATCGCCAAAGAAATTTCTGGATTGGGCGGACGGGCGCATTATTTAGTGGCCGACCTTGCCCGGGAGGTGGATTGCGCGCGGATCGTATCAGAGGCGCGCGCAAAATTTGGAAAGATCGATATCCTGGTCAACAATGGCGGCCACTATGGGCCCGTCGTTCCGGTGGAAGAGTATCCGCTCGCGGAATTCGACAAGGTTATCGCGGTTCACCTGCGCGCGGCGTTCTTGCTGACGAAGCTTGTGCTGGAGGAGATGTACGCGCGGGGATCGGGCGTCATTCTCAATATCTCGAGTCTCTCCGCAAAGGCGGCGTTTCCGTGGGGTTCGGCATACGCTGCTGCAAAAGCCGGCATGCTGGGGCTTACGCGCATTACTGCTGCGGAAGCTGCGCGCAAGGGCGTTCGCGTTAACGCCATCTGCCCCGGGCCGGTTACGGAAACGCGTATGTCGAAGGAATTGGGGAACACGATTGCGGCTAAGCTTGGCGTCAGCCCCGAGGAGCAACTCGCTGTCTTTCTAAACTCGATTTTGCAGGGGCGTGGACAGACGGCCGACGAAGTTGCGCGCGCGGCGCTCTTTCTCTGCTCGGCGCAATCCAGCGCTATCACTGGTCAATCGATTAACGTCGATGGCGGCGCAGCGTTTTTCTGATTCTTGTTCGGGTAATTCATTTGTGGGGCTGGACCTCGTCGCTCCCGCGCCGTCAGCGCGACGCGGCAGGCAATATTTGAATCGTGTGCAGCCAGGCTTCGACGAGTCGCGGCCAACCGGTGACCGGAAGTTCGGTGCGACGCAATCCATATCCATGTCCGCCTTGGGCATAGATATGCATCTCGGCTGGGACTTTGGCGTTTTTCAAAGCGAGAAAATAGACAGTCGAGTTCTCGACGTGCACGGGATCGTCTTCCGCCTGCACGATGAAGGATGGCGGAGTCTGCGCCGTTGGGTTGATCTCCGCATTGGGCGCGAAGTTCTGGTCTGCGATCGCCAGGTAACCGGGATAAATAATCACCGCGAAGTCGGGCCGGCAACTCAGGCTGTCGGCGGCATCGATCGCGTCGTAGAGGCGCTTGTCAAAATGAGTGCTGAGCGCCGCCGCGAGATGCGCTCCCGCCGAGAAACCGAGGACGCCGATGCGCCTGAGATCGATGTGCCACTCGGCTGCATGGGAACGAACGATCCTGAGCGCACGCTGAGCATCTTGCAGCGCAGCAGCGGATTTGGGATACGGGCCGGTGTCGGGAACGCGGTACTTGAGCAAAATGCAGGTGATGCCGGCTGAGTTAAGCCAATCGCAAACTTCGGTGCCTTCAAGATCAATCGCGAGGATCCGGTACGCGCCGCCGGGAAACACGATGATCGCAGCGCCTGTATTCTTGCCCACAGGCGTGTAAAGGGTGAGCGTGGGCTTGGAGACGTTGCCAAGACGGATGATCGGCTTGCCTGCGATGAGGTTGTCTTTTGCGGTTGTCGTGTCGGCTTCGACTAGGGTATTGGCTGGCGCGCCGGGTGCTCCGTGCGGCCAAAGGTTCAGTGTAGTGTGACCGGGTGCAGGCGGCCAGCCGTTCGTTTGCGCCGATAAAACTGAGCTGTTGCCTGCAAACGCGGAGACTAGAAGAAGGGAAAGACGGAAAGCGTGGCGCACGGTGAATGCTCCTGAGTTAAAATTCGCGGCGCTCATCGTAGCACGGGCTCAGATGGCCGTGAGCGACCCTGCGTGCAATCCGTGGCTTGCTATGTTAGAAGCTCAGGCGCCATGATTTTGTCCCCTTCTACGAGTACGATCGGCAAAACTGCGCGCCGGCGCGTCGCGGGACGCCTTCTACCATTCCTCTTCACGCTTTTTGTGATCGCATTTCTTGACCGCGTGAATGTCAGCTACGCCGCACTTGAAATGACGCACGATTTAAATTTCAGCAACCGAGTCTTCGGGTTCGGCTCGGGAATATTTTTTGTCGGGTACCTGTTGTTCGAAATTCCCGGATGCATCATTGTCGAGCGATGGAGCGCGCGGAAGTGGTTCGCGCGCATTATGGTCACGTGGGGACTGATCACCGTTTTGATGGCGTTCATTCGAACGCCGGCGCATTTCTACATCGTGCGAGTCTTGCTGGGCGCAGCGGAAGCGGGTTTTTTCCCCGGCATCCTCGTGTTCCTCACGCACTGGTTTCGCTCCGAAGATCGCGCGAAGGCGTGCGCCATGTTTATGATCGCGATTCCCGTGGCGAACATCATTGGTTCGCCCCTCGGGGGCTGGTTGCTAGGAGTGCACTGGTTCGGAGTTCAGGGATGGCGATGGCTATTTATCGTCGAGGGAATTCCCGCGATTGTGTTTGGCATGATTACCGTTTTCTATCTCACCGATTGGCCGCGGGAAGCGCGCTGGCTCTCGCCGGAAGAACGCGAGTGGATCACCGCAGAACTCGAGCAGGAAGCCCGAGAGAAAAAAGCAACGCGCTCGTACAAAATTTGGGAAGCGCTGCTACAGCCGACAGTGATTCAATTGACGCTGATTTATTTCTTTGCGGTCAGCAGCATCTACTCGCTGAGCATCTGGCTTCCGACATTTCTCAAACGCGCATCAGGTATGTCAAATCTCGCCGTTACGATGCTCTCGATTATTCCTTATGTTGCAGTGCTTCTCGCGATGCTTTTCAACGGCTGGCATTCCGACCGCACCAACGAACGCCGCTGGCACACCGCCGTTCCGCTCATGCTGGGAACAATTGCCTTTGCTCTCACAATTCTCTCCGGCTCCCACTTTTGGTTTGCATTCGCGTGTTTGATCGTCGCGTCCACTGCCAACGCTTTTCTACCGGCGTTCTGGCCCGTGCCATCGGCGTTCCTCGGCGAATCAGCGGCCGCCGCGTCCATCGGGCTAATCAATTCCATCGGTAATCTTGGAAGCCTTGTGACGCCGTCGGTGATTGGATATTTCCTCGACCGCACGCATTCCTTCACACTGGGATTTCTTTATGTCATCGTGAGTCTGCTCATCGCTATCGTTCTGGTTCTTACGTTGCAGATGAGGCCTCGCGACAAATCAAGCTAACCGTCATTTCTGACAGCGCCGCAGAAGGCGGGCCGCCGATTCGCATTGGGACGCCGTTCCCTATTCGTGGCGGAGCACCACGATCGGATCGACGCGCGTGGCACGGCGCGCGGGAATGTAACAAGCCACGAGCGCGGTCCCAGTCAGGACGAGCGCGGTGGCGCTGAACACCAATGGATCGGTTGCCTGCACGCCGAAGAGCAAGCTGGAAAGCAGCCGTGTAAGCGCAAACGAGGCGCCGACACCCAGCACGATTCCGATCAGCGTCATGCGCATTCCCTGCCCCACCACAAGCCGTAAAATATCCGTGGGATGCGCTCCGAGCGCCGCGCGGATTCCCATTTCCTGTCTTCGTGCGGTCACCGTGTAAGCCATCACACCATAAATTCCAATCGCGGCGAGCAGTAGCGCGAATCCGGCAAAAACTCCAACGAATTGCATGGTCAATTTTGGCTGTGCGACGGAAGCCCCGATGACGTCTTCCATGCTGGAAATTCCCGTGACCGGCAGATTCGCATCGACTTCCGCGATTTTCGCGCGCACCGCCGCAACGAGCGCTTGAGTGTTCGCTTCCGAACGCACGAGCAGCGTTGTGTTGGGCCACGGCACCTGCGCCATTGGCAAGTACATCTCTTCGACGTCACCGGCGTTCAGCGCATTGAATTTCACGTCTCCAACGACGCCTACGATTTCGCGTTGCACCATGTCGCGGGAATTGGGGAGATGCTTGCCAATGGGGTTCTGGCCGGGAAAAAAATGTTTCGCGGCGTCCTCGTTGATCACCACGACTGGCGCTCCTCCGGCGATGTCCTGCTCGCTTATGCCGCGCCCACTGAGCAACGGCGTTCGAACCGTATCGAAATAACCAGCGCTGACCTGCCGCGCCGCAATGGTCGGATCTTTTCCAATGCCTTCGCAGGTTCGCCCTTCGGGACACACAAAAACAAAACGCGATGCTCCCGAGAGCGGCAGAAAGCTCGTGATTGAGGCGGATTGCACTTCCGGCATGGCCTTCACATGTTCGAGAAGTTGGCGGTAAAACTGCGCCTGTGGCGCCGGCTGCGAATAACGGCTGGGCGGAAGGGTCAACGGGAACGCTATCAAATTCTTTGGCGAAAAGCCCGGATTGACGTGCATCAGCCGCGAAAAACTTTGCATCAGGAGACCCGCTCCGGTCATGAGCTCGAGCGCGATGCCAATTTCCGCAACAACAAGCGCGGCGCGGAAACGTCCCCGGCTGCCGCCCTCGGACGCACCGCGACTGCCTTCTTTGAGTGTTTCGTGCAGATCTTTCCGGGACGTCTGGAGCGCGGGAACCAGCCCGAAGATAATTCCTGCGATGACGCAGAGAAGCAACGAAAAAACCAGCACTGCGAGGTCAATTCTCGCCTCAGCGAGGCGTGGCACGGTACCGGGGCTCAATGTGCGCAGCGCCGGCATCAACATCGCCGCGAAACAAACGCCCAGCGCACCGCCGCTCACCGAAAGCAAAACACTTTCGCTCAGCAACTGTCGCACAAGGCGCCCGCCCGAAGCGCCAAGCGCCTTACGA
>DASXMM010000527.1:0-5407 GCA_036495665.1 Candidatus Acidiferrum sp.
CTCCGCCGCAATCTTTTCGTAAATCACAATCTGCCGCGGCGAAAGCTCGATCACCATCGGCATCAGCATGCGCTGCGCTTCCACTTTTCCCGCTCGCCGCGCCTCAAGGTGCTGCTCGAACAAAACGCGTTCGTGCGCCACGTGCTGATCCACGAGCCACAAACCTTCGCCGTTCACCGCCACAATAAAACTCGAGCTGACTTGGCCCAGTGGCTTCAAATCGGCAATTTGCTCGGGTCGAGGAAGCGTTGCTGGTGCGCTAGCGTTTGGCGCAGCGAGATTGCCAGCCCAACTCGCGCTCGGCGGTGCGGCCGCGGGCGACGCGAGCGACCCGAAAGCAGCCCCGCGCTCAAATGAGGCTCCGCCGGGCTCGGACGCTGTGCCGGATCCGAACGCAAATCGCTGCTCGACCGGCTGTAGCGGCATGGCCGTCAAGTCGAAGCCGCCGTCGGACCCGAAGCCGACGCTGATTTCTTCTATCCCAGGAATGATCGCACGTGGCACGCCACTCGAGCTTGCCGGACCATTCGAGCCGTTGTCGACTCCATTTGCAGTTGCGGCGAAGGATACTTGCGGCGCAGCACCCGCAGCCGCGGCAAAGCTGGGTACGGATCGCGCGCTCATCAGCGCCTGCCGGATCGTGTCGCGCGTGAAGTCGTGCACGAAATTGGCGCGCCGGAAACGCACTTCGATCTTCGCGGGATGCACGTTGACGTCCACTTCGTCGTAAGGCATTTCGAGAAACAGAAGTGTCGCGGGAAAAACGGTGGGCGGAAGAATGTTGCGGTAAGCCTCGTTAATCGCGTGCAAAATCAACCGGTCGCGCACTAAGCGACGGTTCACAAAAATATAAATCCCGTTGCGGTTGGGCCGCTGCACTTCGGGGCGCGAAGTGAAACCGCGAACCGTCAGCGCGGCGCTTTCTTCGCTGGCTTCCAGCTCCGGCTCGGTGATCGCAGCGCGAAAAGCTGCGGACGCTGGCAGAATTTCGACCAACTCCTCCATCGCTTGCCGGCCAAATAGTTGATAGATGCGATCCGCCAGTTTTTCCGCGGGCGGACAATTGATAATTTCCTGCGTAGGCGTGGTCAAGACGAACTGCTTGTCCGGATTCGCCAGCGCGTAATGCGTAACAAGCGACGCGATGTGGCCAAGCTCCGTCGAATCCGACTTCAGAAATTTCTTGCGCGCGGGAACGCAATAAAAAAGATCGGCGACGCTGATGGTCGTTCCCGCAGGCAAGCCCGCAGGCTTCACGCTGATAAGTTTTCCGCCAGCAAACTCAAGCCGCGTGCCTTCGGCTTCCACTTCGTCGCGCGTTTCAAGCAAAAGGCGCGATACTGCCGCAATCGTCGGCAGCGCCTCGCCGCGAAATCCCAGCGTCGAAATAGAAAGCAAATCGTCGGCCGAACGCAGCTTGCTCGTCGCGTGACGCTCGAACGCCAGCAGCGCGTCGTCGTGCGTCATGCCGTGTCCGTCGTCAATGACGCGGATCATTCGCTTGCCGCCGACTTCGGTTTCGACGCGAATCGTCTTCGCGCCCGCGTCCAGCGCATTCTCGAGCAGCTCTTTGACAACCGAAGCCGGCCGCTCCACAACTTCGCCCGCAGCGATTTTGTTCGCGACTGCTTCCGGCAGTATGCGTATTCGGCTCATTCGGTTTTACTGCTGCTCTTTGAGGCCGTTCACTTCAAAGAAGTGCCTACAATTCGTCTGCTTAATGACAGGCATCCACGCATAAAGCTCCTTCTCAAAATACTGGACGCTATATGGCGGGACCATCGTAGGGGGCGCGAAATGCGCTTCGTCACAGACCGGACACTGAATTGACTGTTGAGATCCAGGCGGCATTTGAAAACCTGTAGATCGTCCGACCGCGATCACACGGAGCATTGCGTTGCATTTTTTACAATTAAATCGAAAGATCACAGGAGCTGTGTCGATACCGAGCTGATCGAGCTGAACAGTGTCTACGTCCGACGGTGATTCTGCCATGAGATCTACCGCGGCGGTGGTTTTTGCGAAGGCGATGACTTCGCGCAGGGATTTTTCCCCGGCGAGAAGCATGGCGATGCGGTCGATGCCGAGTGCGATGCCGCCGTGAGGCGGCGTGCCATATTCGAGAGCGTTTAGGAAGAAGCCAAAACGTTTTTCGAGCTGATCTTTCGTGAGTCCGAGTGCGCGGAAGAGGCGCTCCTGAATGTCCTGGCGGTGAATTCGGATGCTGCCGGAGCCGAGCTCGTTGCCATTGAGGACGAGGTCGTAGCCCTTCGAGCGCACCTCCCACGGCGCGGATTCGAGCTTTTCCAAATCTTCGTCCACGATGCCAGTGAAGGGATGCTGCGCGCTGACCCAGGCTTTGTCGTTCTCGCTCCATTCAAAGAGCGGAAAGCCGGTGATCCACAGAAATTTCCACTGCGTGCGGTCAATCAGGCCGAGCGCATCGCCAAGCTGCAAACGCACTTGGCCCGCGACGAGCGCCGCGGCTTCCGTGCCTTTGATTTCCTGCTTCGCGCTGACGGCGACGACAAGGTCGCCCGTCTTCGCCCCGCACGCGTCGGCGAGCTTCTTCACATTTTCGGCGCCGATGAGCTTTTCAACGGTCGACGTCGTGCCTTCAGGCGCCAGCTTCACGAAGTACGCGCCGCGCGCGCCGTTAGACTTGGCTTTTTCCGTTAGTTCGTCGAGCTGCTTGCGCGAATAGTTCGCCGCGCCCGGAGCGGCGAGCGCGAACACGCTGCCTTCGATCCCCAGCTTGGTCTTTGCTTCCTGCGGAAAACAATCCGTGACGTTGTGTAGCTCCATGCCAAAGCGCAGGTCCGGCTTGTCGCTGCCGTACTTGCGAATGGCATCCTTGTAGAGCATGTGCGGAAACGGGCCTTGTGTTTTTATCCCCGCGACGGCGCATGCAGCCACCATCACCGTTTCAATGACATGAAAAATGTCTTCCTGGCGCGGGAAAGACATTTCTAGGTCGAGTTGGGTGAATTCGGGCTGGCGGTCGGCGCGCAAGTCTTCGTCGCGAAAACATTTGACGATCTGGAAGTAGCGGTCGAGTCCGCCAATCATCAGGATTTGCTTGAAGATTTGCGGCGATTGCGGCAGCGCATAAAACTGGCCGTGATGCACGCGGCTGGGAACGAGATAGTCGCGCGCGCCTTCCGGCGTCGAGCGCGTGAGCATCGGCGTTTCGACTTCTATAAAACCCATCGCGTCCATGGTCTTGCGAATTTCAAGAACGATTTTGTGGCGCAGTTGCAGGTTGCGATGCGGCTTCGAGCGGCGCAGGTCGAGATAGCGATAACGCAGCCGCGTTTCTTCCGCGGCGTTGATTTCGTCTTCGATGGGAAACGGCGGCGTTTTTGCGTTGTTTAAAATATGCAGCTTCGTGGCGATTAGTTCGACTTCGCCGGTGGCAAGTTCGGGATTCGCTTTTTGCCGCTTGATGACTTTGCCTTCGACAGCGACCACAAATTCGCTGCGCGCTTGCTCGGCTTTGGCGTGCGCCGCGGGCTGCGATTCCTTGTTGAAGACCACCTGCACGATTCCCGTGCGGTCGCGAATGTCGAGGAAGAGCAAGTTGCCAAGATCGCGCCGGCCGGAAACCCAGCCCATGACGATGGCGTCGCGCCCTTCATCGGCGGCGCGCAGTGCGCCGCAGTAGTGCGTGCGTTGCAGATTGCCAAGCAAATCCAGCACGGTTTTTCTCTTCTCCAGTGGCACAGACTTCAGTCTGTGCTCTGTCAGTGTTCAGCCTGCTCCGGCAGCACAAATTCTCATCAGTGCCTGCATGGCTCCAAGCCTGCCAAGATCAAGTGGTTTGCACAGGCTGAAGCCTGTGCCACTAAGCCCTGTGCAGATATTCTAGCAGAGCTTGTTCGGTGAGTTTCTGTTGCACGCCGTCCGCCAGAGTCTTCAGCGTCCACTGGCCGCTGGCAACTTCATCTTCGCCAAGGATGAGCGCGTGGCGCGCGCCGAGCTTGCTGGCGCGTTCGAGGGCTTTGCCGAATTTCTGCTCGACGGGGGGAAGCTCGACGCTGAAGCCCGCGTCGCGAAGAGTCTTCGCGGCGCGGATCGCGGTGGCGTAGGTTTTCTCGCCCATCCACGCGATGTAGACGTCGCGCCCTTGCGGCGCGGCGCCTTTCTTATCTGTGGCCGCTGAGCGGCCAACGCCGCTCTCTTGCAGCGACAGGATGAGTCGGTCTTCGCCGATGGCAAAGCCGATGCCTTTTGTGGGCGGGCCGCCGAGGAGTTCGACGAGGCCGTCGTAGCGGCCGCCGCCGCAGACGGCGTTCTGCGAGCCGAGACCGGTCGCGGTGATCTCAAATGTTGTGCGCATGTAGTAGTCGAGGCCGCGGACGAGTCGCCAGTTTTCGCGATACGCGACGCCGCGAAGATCGAGCTGGCGCTTTACTTCGGCGTAGTGCGCTTTGCAGTCGTCGCAAAGGTGATCGGCGATGCGCGGCAGCGTGGCGATGATGGCTTGCTCGTGCTCAAGCTTCGAGTCGAGGACGCGGAGCGGATTCGTTTCGATGCGGCGCTGCGAATCCGCGCCGAGCTTGTCCTTCACTTTGGTGAGTTCTGCGCGGAGCAGTTCGACGTATTTCGGCCGGCAATCCCGGCAGCCAATGGAGTTGATGTCGAGCTGCGTCCCTCGCAGCTCCAGCTTGGCGAAAAACGTCATCAGCATTTCGATGAGCTCGGCGTCAACAACGGCGTCCTTGGCAAGTTCTTTGGCCGTGTCTTTCGCAGCGTCCGGACGCGACGCCTCCAGAATTTCCGCGCCAATCTGGTAGAACTGTCTGTACCTTCCCTTCTGCGGCCGCTCGCGCCGAAACATCGGCCCCATGTAGTACAGCTTTACTGGCTGCGGCATCTGCTGCATGTTGTGCTCGATGTAAGCCCGGCAAACACTCGCCGTCGCTTCAGGCCGAAGAGTTAATGGTTCACCGAGCTGCAAAGATCGAGCTGCGTAGATCCAAATCAGATAGGCTCGCTCCGATTGCTCGAGGTCATTTTGCCTAACCGCGTAGTATTCGAGTTGGTGCTTCAGAACGGCGAGAGCCGATTGACTCGCGGCCGTATCCGGAATCTGACCGGTTTTCATCGCATGTTCGACGGCCGCGGTGTAGTCTTCCGGTGGAACGTCCTTCGGGTCTGGAAGTCCGCTTGGCCTGTCCTCGAATGTGTACATCTCCTTGGAGACAACATCCGTGTCGGTGCCAATTGAACGGGCAAACAATTCGGTCGTCTCGAAGATTGGGAGGCGGATTTCGCCGTAGCCGAAGGTGGTGAAGACTTCGTGGGCGGTTTGTTCGACGCGATTCCAGAGCGCTGTGTCGGGCGGGAGAAGGTCGCGTGTGCCGCGGATCGCTTGGAATTTGCGCGGCTTTTCTTCCCTTTTGGT
>DASXMM010000528.1:0-8741 GCA_036495665.1 Candidatus Acidiferrum sp.
AAATTGGCTTGAAGAGTGTGGGCTTGATGATAGCGGGATTCGAGTTTGGCGGCGAGCGACTTTGCGGCGGAAGTGGACGAAGGCAGGGCGGCGAGCATCGCGCAAGCGTAGGCGAGAAGAGCCAGCATAGTTGGTAGTCTAGCAAGTTGGCGGGCGGGAGCATACGGCAGGTTCGCCGGACAGCTTAGCGCATAGAAAAACGAAAGAGCATGGGGAGGAAGTTCCCATACTCTTTCAACATTTTAACGGAATTAGAAAGGCAGAGCGCGGTTATTGAATCGGCGGACTCGAATTGGTGCAGCCAGCTCCACTGGCCTCAAAGCGGATCACGTTTGTAGCGTCAGTGCAATACATGCGCTGACCGGAAATGCCAGGCGCGACGGGAGTGGCGCTCACGGTGTAGCTAACGGAAGGGGTGTTGCCGTCGGAAGCAAAAAGAAAGCTGTAGCCTGCTTTGGTTCCAGCGCTGAGGACCTGGTCCAGCAAGCAGGCGCCGGTAGAACTGGCAGTGCAGGGGGCGGCCCCGCCGAGGGTGGGCAAAGATGGCGCAAAACCGACGTTCGGGTATGTGCTGGAATAGGCAACGAGAGCCGTGTTGATGGTGCGAAGAGATTCGGCAGCCGATGCCTCGTTCGCGACCATTCGGGACCGCAGATAGTTCGGAATCGCTATGGCGGCGATGACCAGAATGATGGCCACAACGATTAGTAACTCAATTAGTGAGAATCCATTCTGTCTTCTTCTCATTAAAGTTTCCGAAAACTCCGTCAACCCAGTTTTCAGGCGTATCGACTCTTTCTCTGCCTATTAGGGAGCATTCCGGGGGCCACACTCAAAACTAAAACAACCGCCACAACCGGTATGATTATGCATTATTTGGGGGAAATGTACGAACTTCCGCGACGTGCCTGGCGCGGTGGATGACACTAATCGTCATTTTTGGGGTCGACGATGACGAGAAAGGGCGATTCTAAAAGGGACAACGGCATCGAAGACGGCGCAGCGCGACGGACAAAAGGATTTGCGTGACTCGCCGGGTCGTACGTACACGGAGAGCCGGGGCTACGTGGCCTTCGAGTCCAAGTGGGAATCAAAACTCGCTCGCAAAAAAGAACAAAGCACGGGACCGAAGTCCCGTGCTTTGTCCTGCAACTCTGCGACTGGTTGGCCCAGTCGGCAAGGGTCCTACTGCAGCGGATTGTCTGCCGTAATACTGCAGGCCGTACCGAGGGGGTTGTAACGAATCACGCCAGACTGGTCCGAGCAAAACGCACGCTGACCAGAACTGCCAACAACGGCCGGAAAACTCAGAACCGTGTAGCCAACCGACGTGGCGAGACCGTCACCATTAAAGGTAAAGTAATAACCACTTTTAGCGGTAGCTGCGGTTGTCGCAAGGGTCAGAACGGGGTCGAGCAAGCAAGCCTGCGTGGAAGTTGCCGTGCAAGCGCCCAACGGGCTGCCCATGGCCGCCATAGAGGCTGGAAAGCCGGCTGTCGGATACGAGGATGAGTACGCTACAGCCGAGGTATTGATGCTACGGATGGAACCAACGGCCGAAGCCTCGTTGGCCGCCATACGCGACCGGAGGAGGTTCGGAATTGCGATGGCCGCGATGATCAAAATGATCGCCACGACGATCAGCAACTCGATAAGTGAGAAACCCTTTTGCTTCTTCATTACGCTGTCTCCTTGAGAGTGTGAAAGTTTTAGATGCCAGAGCACGGCGTACAAGGATGCAAGGCGGGTGCCAATCACGGGCGTAAGCGGCCCAAAGAACAAGATCTAGCAACCGGCATATTATCTATTACTTACAAGGATCCGCTGATCTAGCCTGGTACTTTTCCGGTCGTGACCAGTAGTGTCAAACGCGGTTTATTGACCCTTTCCGTCGTTCTCGACCGACAAAAAAGGGCACTTACCCCTGGGACTTCGGAAAATTGATGTAACGCCTTAAACAGCTATAGGTTGTGTTTTTTGGCGTAGTGGCGGAACGACCGATAGCTGATCTTTAGAAGGTCCGAAGCCTTTGTGCGGACCCCGTTCGACTTTTTGAGAGCCGCCTGAAGGTACCTGCGTTCAGTCTCCGCAATCTCTTTCTCGAAATCCATCCCGTCTGAGGGGAAAGAGGGCTCGTTGGCCGCAGTGCCTGCTAAGACGCTTGACGATGAATAACCCGCGATACGGTCTGGAAGCACCCGCAGCGATACCTCGCCCCCGGACTCAAGCGCAACGGCGCGCTCCATCGTGTTCTCAAGCTCACGAACGTTACCGGGCCAATCGTAAGCCTCGAGTCGGCGAACCGCCTCCGGCGACAGCCCTTCGACAGGCTTCTCCATCGATTTTCGGAAGCGCTCGAGGAAATGCCGCGCCAAAAGTGGAATATCCTCGCGCCGCTCCCGGAGTGCCGGAAGGTGGATGGGGATAACACTCAACCGGTAGTACAAGTCCTCGCGAAAGCGGCCTTCTGCAATTTCCTTGTCGAAATCCTTGTTGGTGGCTGCAATGATGCGGACGTCGACGTCAATTTCTTCGGTGCTTCCGATGGGCCGCACTTTCCCCTCTTGGAGGACGCGATAAAGTTTCACCTGCATGGTCAGGCTCATGTTACCAATCTCATCCATGAAGAGCGTACCGCCGTGGGCGGCCTGAAAGAGCCCCTGCCGGTTTTCATTGGCTCCAGTGAATGCCCCTTTCATGTACCCGAAGAGTTCCGATTCCAGCAGCGTCTCCGGGAAAGCGCCGCAATTAATCGTGATAAAAGGAGCCTGAGCCCGAAGGCTATTCTCGTGAATGGCGCGCGCGACTAATTCTTTTCCTGTACCGCTCTCGCCGGTAATCAGCACGCGGCTGGTCTGCGGTGCAATCGTCTGTATCAAATCAAAGATGGCCCGCATCTTTGGGCTTTGCCCGATAATATTGTCGAGGCCAGTGAGGCGGCGCAGTTCGCGGCGGAGGTAACCGGCCTCCTTTTTCCACTTCAGACTCTCGGACACTTCTTTGACCGCACGGCGCAACTGATCGACCAATTCATGGTCTTTGATAACGTACCGGTCCGCGCCGGAATTGATCGCTGCGATAGCGGTCTCAACGGTAGGCACACCGGTGATCAGCAGAAAAAAAGAGTTGGGGGAAATCTCTTTGGTGAATTGCAGCAGGTCGACGCCCGTAGCCCCAGGCATGCGCACGTCGGAGATAATAATATCAAAGATTTGCGATTCGAGCTTGCGCTTCGCCGCTTCGACGCTATGGGCCACCTCGACGCGATGCCCCTCTTTGCGAAAGGTAATCTCCAGGAGCTCGCAAATGGAGCGCTCGTCGTCTACTACGAGGATGTGAACCAGGTCGCTAGCCGCTTCTTTCGCGACTGTTTTAGTTGCCTGCATAAAACCTCACGCCGTGCGCGGTAACTCGACAATGAATTCCGCGCCGCGATCTTTCTCTGAGATCACACTGATTCTGCCGCTGTGGGCCTGCACGATCTGATACACGATCGAAAGCCCTAGTCCGGTGCCGCCTTCAAACCCGGATTGCAGCGGCTCAAAAATCTTAGAACGCTGCTTGGCATCGAGCCCAACCCCAGTATCCCGGAATGCAATGCGCAGCCAAAAAGGCAGCCGCTCAATACCCACGCTGAGGGTGCCGCCACTGGGCATGGCTCGAAGAGCGTTGTCGCACAGATTCCAGAAGACCTGCTTGATCTTGTTCGGGTCGACTCGCGCGCGCAACTCAGCGCCATTAAACGTTCGAACGATGTGGTACTTGTTCTCGACCTCGGGCTTCTTTTCCAGCAAGGTCAGCGTTTCATCCAGCAATCCGCGCACATCAGCTTCCTGAAATTCGTACGTTTTCTCGCGAGAGTAGTTCAGAAAATCCGTAATGATGTGGTTCAAGCGCTCCGATTCGCGACTGACAATGTTGACCAGGTGCTTCTCATCCTCCTCCAGCGGAACGAGTCGGGCCAGTTCCTTCACCGCTCCGGCCATGGCCGTAAGCGGCTGGCGAATCTCGTGAGCGATCGCCGCGGACAACCTGCCCAGCGCCGCCATGCGTTCCTTGGTGGCCACCTCTTGCTCGAGTCTCCTAAGTTCGGTGAGATCCTGAAAATTGAAAACATAGCCGCTGCGTGAAGAGTTTTTGGTGCGCAGCGGAGAAACGGAGATGCCCAGATATCTTTGCTGCCCCTCCGGGGTGCGAAAGTCGATTTCTCGTCGGACCACTGGACGTTCGTTCGGGCCCTTCAAGCCTGGAAGCCAAAAATTCTCGTCGATCTCAAGCAGCTTCCGTCCCCGCAGGTCAACGAAGCGCCAGCCGAGAATCTCTTCGCCCGTGCGATTTAGAAGCACGATCCTTCCCTGTAGGTCCGTAGTGAGCAACCCGCCGCGCATCGAATGAATGATGTCTTCGGTGAAATCCTGAAGTTCGAGCAGCTCTTCGCGTTTTTGTTCGAGCTCGATGCCCTTCCGGCGAAGGGACTGGGCCAGGAGGCTGGCCAGGTAGGCGACAGCGAGGAAACCGAACAGATTGCTGAGAAACCAGACGCGCAGCCCTTCCGGAGTCGGCACGAGCACGAAGGTGCGCGGAATTTTCCCCGAGAAGGCGAGGGTAATCATCCCACCCAGGATGACTAGACATATCGCGGTGGTGATGAACGCGACCTGACGCGAAAAAAGGATGCTGGCCACGATGATGACCAGCAGGTAGAGCGAAATGAAAGAGCTCTCCTGCAGGCCGGTGGTATAGACCAGTGCCGAAATGATGACGACGTCGCCCGCAACCTGGAGGGCGCCCTGCCATGTGGCGCCTCGTACCCAACGAACCAACGCAATATGCACCATTCCCAGGAGGACCCAGGCAAGCAACAACGGCAAGAAGGAGTGATTCGTGCTGGAGGCGGGAACATATTGCGGCCAGATCAGGTCCACGCCGAGAATCAGCAGAATCGTCAGCAGGCGGACGCGCGTCAGCCAACCTAGCCATTCTCTGGTTGTCGAACTTTGATTTGTACTTTGACCCATCGTCAGCCCGCGTTCCTGATCGAGTATTCCCCCCGGGCACACCCTAGTGTAGACAGAATTGGCGAAGGGCTGGGAGTTCCTTCCCTACCCTTCGCCAATTGGATAATGATAGCCGCACGAGGCCCTACTAACTAGGTCCCGACTAGTGCATCGTGCTGAGTTTGCCGATCAAGGAGAACAGCGGCAAGTACATCGAAATGACCACGCCCCCGACGACCACGCCGAGGAAAACGATCATGACCGGCTCCAAGGCGGTCAAGAGGTCTTTCACCGCGGCGTCCACTTCTTCTTCGTAGAAGTCGGCGATTTTCTGCAACATGGCATCCATGGCGCCGGTCTGCTCGCCGACGCTGATCATCTGCGTGACCATGCCGGGGAAAACTTCCGAATCCTTCAAAGGTTCGGTAAGCGATTTTCCTTCTTCCAGCGATTTGCGAACCTGCTGCAGGGCTCTTTCAACCACGGCGTTTCCGGCAGTCCTGGCGGTAATGTCCAAGCCTTCCAGGATGGGCACGCCGCTAGCGATGAGCGTCCCCAAAGTACGGGTAAACCGCGCTACGGCGATTTTTCGCATGAGGATGCCAAGGACAGGCAATTTCAGGATGACCGAATCCAGGACAAAGCGCCCCTGCGGGGTGCCATACCAGACTTTTAATCCAACGATGGCGGCAGCGAAGACCACGAGAGCCAGTAGACCGAAAATGCTTCCGATCATGTTGCTCATGCCGATGACGATCTTGGTCGGCAAAGGCAAATCAACGCCAAGGCCGGCGAACAACGTCGCGAAAATCGGAACGACCTTCCACAACAGCAAAATGATGACGCCGCCGGCCACCGTCAAGACGCCGACCGGGTAAACCAAGGCGGATTTAACGGCGCGCTGCAGCTTGACGTTCTTTTCAATGTAGGTGGACAGCCGCTGGAGAATGGTATCGAGAATACCGCCCGTCTCGCCCGCCTCCACCATGTTGACATACAAGGCGTCGAAGACCTTCGGGTATTGGCGCATCGCGGCAGAGAGAGTCGAGCCACCTTCGACCGCGCCACGCGTTCCCGTCAGCACCTTTTGGAACATCTTGTTTTCCTGCTGGCTGGCAAGAATCTCAAGACATTGCACGAGCGGCAAACCGGCGTCAATCATCACCGAGAACTGCCGCGTGAAGATCGCCAGCTCCTTGGCGTTGACGCCCGAGCCGAACGTAGGCAAGTTGAATTCTTTGCCTTTCTCAGACATCTTTGTCGGCGTGATCTGCTGACGCCGAAGCAGATTCTGGAGCTCCGCCTTGCTGGTGGCAGTGACTTCACCGCTCACGTTTCCGCCGGAGCGATTGGTTCCTCGATATGTAAAAACCGGCATATACTTTCCTCCTCAATCCTGCTAATCCATGACACGGGCCCAGAGGGCCCAGAAAAATCTCTAACGCTTGCTACCAACCGGCGTTTTCGAACTGTTTGGTCCGGAGCCGCCGGGTGAAGACACGCCGCGGTTAATCATGTCCTGCAACTCGTCGGCATTCGACGACCGCGAAAGCGCCAAATCCAACGTGATCAGCTTCGAGAAATAAGCGTTCGCGAGGCCCTGGTTAAAGGTCTGCATGCCAGTCTGTCCGGTACCCGTCTGCATTGCGGAATAAATCTGGTGAATCTTGTCTTCGCGGACGAGGTTGCGAATAGCCGGCGTCGGAATGAGAACTTCCATAATCATGACGCGGCCGCGATTGTCAGCGCGCGGGAGAAGTGCTTGGCAAAGAATCCCTTCCATAACCATCGAGAGCTGCGCACGAATCTGCGGCTGCTGGTGCGAAGGAAACACGTCAATAATACGGTTGATCGTGGACGCCGCCGAATTCGTGTGCAGAGTGGCAAAGGTCAAGTGGCCGGTTTCCGCGATGCGTAAAGCCGATTCGATAGTTTCCAGGTCGCGCATTTCGCCAATGAGCACGACGTCCGGGTCTTCGCGGAGCGCGGCTCGCAGCGAGTTCGCAAATGAATGGGTATCGGCGTGGACTTCCCGCTGGTTCACCAGGCACTTCTTGTGGTTGTGCAAAAACTCGATGGGATCCTCGATGGTGATCATGTGCTCTTCGCGCTCGGCGTTAATCTTGTCGAGCATGGCGGCGAGCGTCGTCGATTTACCGGAACCGGTCGGTCCCGTTACCAGAACAAGGCCGCGAGGCTTGTCGCAAAGGCCTCTCACAACAGTGGGCAGGCCCAGCGCATCGAAGTTCTTGATCTCCCAGGGAATGGTACGAAACACAGCGGCCACGGCGCCGCGTTGATTGAATACATTGCCTCGGAAACGAGCCAGATTCTTAAGCCCAAACGAAAAGTCTAGTTCCAGGTTCTCTTCGAAGCGGTGCTTCTGCGCATCCGTAAGAACGCTGTAGGCAAGCGACTTCGTGTCCGCGGCCGTCAGCGGCGGCATATCCAGCGCCCGCAAATGTCCGTGGACGCGCACCCGCGGTGCACTGTTCGTGGTGATATGGAGGTCACTGCCTCCCATTTCGATCATCTTTTTCAACAACTCGCTCAGGGTAATCCCGGCCATCTTTCCACCTTCTTCTTAAAACCCTATAAAACCGTCTCGCGCAACACTTCTTCGAGCGTCGTCTGCCCTAGAGCGACCTTCACCAAACCGCTGCGCCGCAGAGTGATCATGCCTTGCTCGATCGCCTTTTTCTTCAATTCCAGCGCCGACGCACCCACAAGAATCAATTCGCGAAGCTCGTCGTTGACTTCCATCACTTCGTAAAGACCCGTGCGTCCTTTATACCCGCCCTTGTTACAGGTGTTGCAGCCCTTGCCGTGGTAGATTTTAGTCGTCTTAACCTCATCGGGAGAATACCCTGCGTCGATGAGCGCCTGCTCCGGCAATTCCAGTTCTTCTTTGCAATTCGAGCAAACCCGGCGCACAAGGCGCTGCGCGCAAATCAAGTTCACCGACGTGGCCACGAGGAACGGCTCAATACCCATGTTCATCAGGCGGCTGATCGTCGACGGCGCATCGTTCGTGTGCAAAGTCGAAAGCACCAAGTGACCGGTTAGCGCGGCTTTGACCGCGATTTCAGCTGTTTCAAAGTCACGAATCTCACCGACCAGAATGATGTTGGGGTCTTGCCGCAAGAAAGCGCGCAGCGCGGCAGCGAAGTTCAGCCCAATCTGTTCCTTCATCTGAACCTGGTTGATACCCGCCAACTGAAACTCAACCGGGTCCTCGGCAGTCATAATGTTCGTATCAACGGTATTCAGCCGCGCGACCGACGAATAAAGCGTATTGGTCTTACCAGACCCAGTCGGCCCAGTAACCAGCACCATGCCGTACGGCTTCAAAATGTTGCGTTCGAACTTCTTCAGCGACTCCTGCTCGAAACCCAGCTTGGTCATGTCCAAGCGCAGGTTTTCTTTGTCGAGCAACCGGAGCACGATTTTTTCGCCGTAGAGTGTCGGCACCGTGGAAACGCGGAAGTCGAGCTCTTTCTTCTTCCCGTCGGCCCTGTACTTGATCATGATGCGCCCGTCTTGTGGCAGCCGCTTCTCAGCAATGTCCAGCTTGGCCATGATCTTCAGGCGGCTCGTAATGGCGTCCTTCAAGCGCAGCGGCGGCGTCATCACCGTCTGCAATTGTCCGTCCACGCGGAACCTCACGCGCATCTCAAGCTCATACGGTTCGATGTGAATATCGCTCGCGCCCCGTTTCACTGAGTCCGTCAAAATCAGGTTCAC
>DASXMM010000529.1:0-3568 GCA_036495665.1 Candidatus Acidiferrum sp.
GGCGGCCACACGCGCAGCATCGGCAAGACGCAACTCGTCTGCGACATCATCAGCGCTTTCCCGCAAGCCAACTGGACTGCCGGCAAAATCACGCAGTACGGCCACGGCGTCTGCGCGCAAAATGGCAACAATTGTGACTGCGCTCCCGAAGAGCATGTCTGCGCCATCGAGTGGGAAGCCGAATCGCAGTCGGGCACAGACAGCGCGAGATTTCTTGCCGCGGGCGCAAAGCGCTCGTTTTGGCTGCGCACAAAGCAAGGCTTCCTAGCCGAAGGCCTGCCGCTGATGCGCCAAGCTCTTCAAAAAGCTCGCGTCGCCGACGAAAATGACGAGAATCCTTCCGCCGTGATTCTTGAAAGCAATTCGCTCCTACAATTCTTGAAGCCCAGTCTCTATTTCGCCGTAATCGATCCAACCCGCGAGGACTTCAAAGACTCCGCCCGCGTTGCTCTAGATCGCGCGGATGCCTTCGTCCTCCGCAGTTCGATGGAAGACCCCGCCTCCCCACCATCTTGGCTAAGACTCCCGGCCAATCTCCTTCGCACCAAACCCTCCGTCTCCCAACGTGAAGGCGAACACTTGCCCGAGCCCCTCCACGTGCTCGTCGAGCGGGTCTTGCAGTCGGCGCCAAGTATCGATTTCTGACAACGATTCGGCAACTCGGATCATCTTAAAAGTTGACCCCTTGTCGCAAGGCAGCGATAATTAGTGGTACTAGTGTTGCTATCCCACGAGGATCCGGCACGCTCGCGCCGGGAATCGCGGGAAGTGCCGGGGAATAAGGCAGTTAGCTAGGTTCAGCCGAATTGGGGAGGTTAATCAGGCCCTGCTTCGGAAGACTGTTCGGGGGGACGCAATTTGGCGACAGGTACACGCATCGGCCTGGACAGGCCCGCACCGCTAATACCACCGCTCTGGCTAGAGAAGGATTTGTCTGGTTCTCTTGAGCAAGCCATCGAGAACGGCGCAAGTCATTTATTGTCCCTGCAAGCTGAAGAAGGCTACTGGCTCGGCGAACTCGAAGCCGACACGACGCTCGAATCCGACTACATTTATTACCTGTACGTGCTTGACAAAGCTGATCCCGAGCGCATAGCAAAGCTGGCAAACTATGTTCGCCGCCGCCAATTGTCCGATGGCGGCTGGAGTATTTTTCCGGGTGGCCCTTCCGATCTCAATGCGACCTGCAAAGCTTACTTCGCGCTGAAACTTGTTGGCGATGATATTGATACGCCACACATGGCGCAGGCGCGCGAAACGGTGCACCGCCTCGGCGGCCTCGAATGCACGAATTCTTACGTCCGTTTTTATCTCGCGCTAATCGGCGCGGTTGGCTGGGAGCTTGTTCCCTCGATTCCTCCCGAACTGCTGCTCCTGCCGACCTGGTTCTACCTGAATATCTACGAAATGTCGTCATGGACGCGCGGCATCGTCATTCCCATGGCGATTCTTTCCGCGTTGCGTCCGGAATGGCGCTTGCCTGAGCGTGCCCGCGTTGACGAGCTGTTCAAAGACATCTCTCACAAAGCCGCTGCCTTCGATTGGAGCAAGCAGCTCATCTCCTGGCGCAATATTTTTCTCGCCATCGACCGCGCTTTGAAACTTTACGAAAAGCTTCCCTGGAAGCCCCTTCGCAATCGCGCGCTTCGCGAATGCAAAGCCTGGATGCTCGCTCACATCGAGCGCAGCGAAGGCCTTGCCGCCATCTACCCCGCGATGATGAATTCGATCTTCGCCTTGATGGCGTTAGGACACGGCCCGGACGATCCCATCACCTCGCGCGAAATTCGCGAGTTTTCGCGCTTCGAAATTGAAGAAGGCGACACCATCCGCATGCAGCCGTGCGTTTCCCCGGTCTGGGACACCTGCATCGCGATGGTCTCGCTCGAAGAAGCGGGCCTGCCCGCCGACCACCCCGCTCTCGTCAAAGCCGCGGACTGGATGCTCTCCAAGCAGGTCCTCGGCCCAGGCGACTGGCAATTCAAGAACAAAGACGCCGAGCCCGGCGGCTGGGCCTTCGAGTTCCGCAACGATTTCTTCCCTGACGTTGATGATACGGCCTTCGTTCTCATGGCTTTGCAGCGCGTGAAGCATCCTGATCCCGACCGTATGGAAAACTCCATTCGTCTCGGTCTCCAATGGCTGCTCAGCATGCAAAACAAAGACGGCGGATGGGGAGCCTTCGATCGCGACAATGATCGCCAACTTCTCTGCAACATTCCGTTCGCCGACCACAACGCGATGATCGATCCTTCCACCGCGGATGTTACCGCTCGCGTGATCGAATGTCTCGGCCGCTTCGGATGGCCTGCGGAACATCCTGCGATTCAGCGAGGCGTGCAGTTTCTTCTCAAAGATCAATGCGAAGACGGCTCGTGGTTCGGTCGCTGGGGTGTGAACTACGTCTACGGCACCAGCGGCGCACTGCGTGCGCTCGAAACAGTTTCGCTCACCGCTCGAGAATTTTGCCAGCGCGCCGTGAGCTGGCTGCGCGCCGTCCAAAAACCAGACGGAAGCTTCGGCGAATCCCTGTGGAGCTACACCGACCCGACCACGAAAGGCCAGGGCAACAGCACCGCGTCGCAAACAGCCTGGGGCCTCATTGGCCTCCTCGCAGGCGCATCGCCAAACGATCCCGCGATCCAGAAGTCCGTCGCTTATCTCGTCGACCAGCAGAATTCCGACGGCTCCTGGAGCGAAGCCGAATTTACCGGCACCGGATTCCCCGGCGTTTTCTATTTGAAATACCACCTCTACCGCAATTCATTCCCGCTCTACGCGCTCGCGCGTTTCCGTACTCAGGTGCAAGGCCCGCACGAATATTGCGCCATGAAATTCCAGCCAGCTGAATTCCGGCTGCGGAGCGGATTCTAGAGCCCGCGATGACGTTTTCTCTGCGGCTCTCCGCGGATCTCATTCTCGCTTTGAGCGCCCGCGCGATGGATTCCCGGCGAGGCGCACCGATCCTCGTACTTTCGCCCGACACAGACTTCCAAACTGTTACCGCCTCATCTTCCGCGGCGAATCTTCAAGAAGGAATCGAATCTCTTAATTCCGACAGTCTCGTTTCCCGAAACCGCTCTCCCATTCTCTGGATCTCGGGTCCCGAGCCGCTGGACTATCCCGAGGTAGCGCGCTTCACCAACGCGCTTGCGACGTCTGGCCGGAGCGTTTTCCTGGAAACCTCCGGCGCAGCACTGAAGCGCCGCATTCACGAATTTAAACCGTCTGCCTGTTTTCACTTTACCGTCCGCTTCGACGCCCCTGATCCGTTGCTCGACCCAGGCGGGAGCCACGCCAGCGCATTCCGCACCGGAATTGAAGCCCTCCGCATGGCCAGGCTTGCAGGTTTCTTCACATGCGCCCACCTTGCTGTCAGCTCCGGCGCCGCAGCCCCTCAACTGGAAAACCTCCACGTCGAACTAACCAAACTTGACATAGACGGTTTCTTAATTACACGCGCTGCCGATTCTCTCGATCTTGCGAAGACCGTCAACCAACTCCGCCGTCGTCTGCTGAGCTGGCGCTGGTCGGTGCTCTCTCGCTTGGTTGAATCCGTCACGCTGCT
>DASXMM010000530.1:0-10108 GCA_036495665.1 Candidatus Acidiferrum sp.
CGCCGTTCGGTCCAATGACATTTTCAACTCCACCGGCCGTTGCCGCGGGCCAGCCGGCCACCACAGTCGTCACGAACTCCACCGCGTTCAACGGACTAGTTACGGGGATCACGCCGCTCGGCTTTGGCGGGATATTGCCTGGGGGGACTCCCTTCGAGGCATTTAACCCGCTGACGGTTTCGGGGATCAATTTCTCAACCTCGAACCCGGCTACGAATGTGAACGTCACAACGTCAACGTTTTACACTCCGAACAACTACCCGGAGGACTTCATCATTGATTCCTCGAATCCGGGGCCAAACAACGAGCTCACGATCATCCTTCCTCAGCCTACACGCGCTTTGGGAATGGATTACGGAGGGTTCAACGGTGGAGCGTCGGGATCCATCTCACTGTCGAACGGATTTGTTTTGCCGCTGAGTGGTTTGCCGGCCGCGGGACAGACGCAGTTCAGTGGATTCGTTTCGGCAACGCCTTTTAGTTCCTTGACGCTTAATATAACCAACGACTCGTGGGTGGTGCTGGATCTGTTGCAAGGGACCGCCAACACGATGCTTCCAAGCGCCACGGAAAGCGTGCCCTATACGGAACAGCTCCTGGAGCAGGGAGGCGTCGGTCCGCTAACGTGGACGCTCGCCAGCGGTTCGCTGCCTCCGGGTATGAACCTCAGCGCAAGCGGGGCTATAACAGGAACTGCCACGGCTGGGGGCACCTACACCTTCACCGTCCACCTGGTAGATTCGAGTTCGACGCCGAAGTCCATTACCACTGGCTCTCTTATTCTGACTGTGCAGCCTAAACCGGCGACAAATCTAACGGTCGGCCCTGGAGGCCCAAGCGCCGCGATACTCCAATGGACAGCCAGCTCCTCAGGAGATGTTGCGGGCTACAAGGTCTACAGAGGAACTTCTTCCGGCAACTACACAACGGCGATCAACGCAGGCAACGTAACCTTCTATACGGATACGCCAGGCAGCGGTTCGTACTATTACGTCGTGACCGCCTACAGCGCTCCGGGAGTCGAGAGCCCATTCTCAAACGAGGTCCATATCGTCGTACCTTAATGACAGCTTTATTTTTTAGACGGATGGTTCAACAAAGTTAGTGGGAAGCAATACGGCGCTGGGCATCCGCGACGAGTGGATCACCGGCGCCTTTTTCCTTGATGGCGAGGAAGTTCTTGTAGGATTCGGCGGCGCCGGGGCTGTTCAGGCCTTCGCGGGCGCGGCCTTGATAGTAGTAGACGGCTGGCAGCACGTGGTAACTGGGAACGTCGTCGAGAAAGACAGAAGTTGCCTCGCCGCGGCGCTTCAGACAGACGTCAAACTCCGAGGAGGCTTCGATGAATGCGCCTGCATCGAGGTAAGCGCGGCCCATATCGAAGTGGCCGAGCCAGGTGTCGGCAAGCTTCTGCGCTTCCTGGAAGGAGTTTAGCGCGTCGCGAGCGTTGCCTTTTTTGAGCAGCGCTTCGCCCTCGATGAGTTTGGAGTAAGCGCGCGGCTCGGTTTCAAGGCGCTGCGAAAGGGGCGCGACAAGTTGCAGCGCCTTCGCATCTTGTCCCGCGGCGATATAAACCTGAGCGGAGCGATAGAGGACGCCGGGATCTTTGCTATTTGCGGACGCCTTGCCAGCGTTGATAATCGCGTCTTGCGTTTTTCCCAGCGTAAGTTGAGTGAGGGCGAGAGCTCCCGTGCGGTCTGCGGCGGATTCCGCGTCTTTTGCTGCGAGATCGACCGCGATGGCCTTTTGCAGGATGCCCGCAGCGTCCGCCAGCTTTCCTTCGTATTGCGCGAGGTCCGCGAGGCCGGTGGCCGCGATCGAGGCGCCGTACGGGCTTACGGCCTGGAGTTTCGTGTACGTTTGGCGCGAATCTTCGCCATGACCTTGACCCAGCTGTGCAATCGCCAGGGTGCGCAGCGCCTGATCGAACTTTGGATTCTCCTGAAGAATCGACTGCGCTTCCTTGGCAGCGGTGTCAAAGTCGCCGGCATAAAGCGCGTACATCGAATAGTTCACGCGCTGCAGCGTGCTGTGCGGAGTGACTTCCAGCGCGCGCTTCTGCTCTTCGAGAGCTTTGCTCATGTCACGGCTGTAAAAATAGGCCAGCGCGAGATTTGCGTGGCCTGAGGTGTCCGCCGGATATTGATTCACCAGTGCCGTCAATTCCTCCATGGCTTTAGGCTGGTTGCGCGTGAAGAGGTAGTAGCCGCTGCGCGTGCGGTACTTCTCGCGGTCGGTCATGCGATCGATATGCGACATCGCGAGGCCGTAATATTTCTCGGCGTCCTGGTGTTTTCCGTGGTTGGCATCGATGGCCGCCATGCCCGCGTAGGCACGCCCCAGATTGGGATCCAGTTCCACGGCTTGGCCGTAGGCTTTCAGCGCGTCGTCCCACTTGGCCTCTTGCTGAAAATCCTGGCCTACCGCGTAAGCATGCGCGGCTTCAAGCGAGCCGGCGCTGAACGTTTCTGCGGCGGATTGTTGCGCGGACTCTGGGGTGGTGTCGCCGAGACCCTTGCGGATGCTTTCCGCGAGTTTTCCGGCGGCGGCGAGGACGTCCTGCTTATTCGAAGCGCTTCTTTGTTCGGTGAGAATGGATTTGCCTGTGGCAGGATCCAGAGTGGACACGTAGACCTTGTAGCCGCTGCCATCCTGCGTGATGGAACCGGTCACTACGGCATTGACGCCTTCGCTGACGGCTACCAGTTGCGCCAATCCCGCGTCCATGTGCGTTGCCGTTGGCTGAAGCCGGGCGGCGTCTTTTTTCGCCTGGCCGCGATTAAAAGAGGAAATAAACGGCGCGCCTTCGAGTGCGATGCCGAGCATGGGTTCGAGCGTGCCATCGAAAACCGGGTCGCCGGTCTTGTTGTCGAAATCAGCGATGAGCAGGCTTACTGGTGCGTGCAGAGGCAGTGGCGCCGGGTTGATTTTGGAGCGCAAGATAAAAAAGCCCGCGATCACAACCGCTCCGACTCCGGCGGCCACCCACTTTACGTAGGCGGGCAGACCGCGCGCGGGCACGGTGATGACGCGGGTCCCCGCAGCAGGGCCTTGCCATATTTCGATCGCCTGGAGCAATTCACCCGCGCCGGCGAAGCGTTTCTGCGGGTCGATCTCGAGGCATCTTCGTACAATGTCGCTGAGCGGTTTCGGAATTGTTTTGTCGAGTTCATCGAGCGGGCGCGCCGGCTCGTTGGTTCGCTTCCAGAGTTTGCCCATCGTGGTGTCCGCTTCGAACGGCACTTTTCCGCTGAGCATTTCGTAGAAAATGATTCCGAGGCTGAAGAGGTCGGAGCGCGCGTCGAGCGATTGGCCTTTAGCCTGTTCCGGCGACATGTAATCGGGCGTGCCGATCAAGGCGCCGGTTTGCGTCATGCCCGCGGCGAGCATCGAGCGAGCGATGCCGAAGTCCATCACGTAGGCGCGGCCGCTTTTATCGAGCATGATGTTTTGCGGCTTCAGGTCGCGGTGGAGGACGCCTTCGTGGTGCGCTGCTTCGAGAGCGCGGCAGACTTGCGCGAGAATATTGGCGGCTTCCGTGGGCTCGAGTTTCTTCTTCGTTCGAAGGACGCTTTGCAGGTTCTCGCCTTCGATGTATTCCATGGTGATGAATTTGACGCCGTCGGCCTGGCCCAGATCAAAAATGCGGATGACGTTTTTGTGTGTGATTTGCCGGGCGAGGATCAGTTCTTGCTTGAAACGGCGCAGAATTTCCGGATTCGCGGCCATATCGGCGCGAATCACTTTAACGGCGACCTGGCGTTCCAGTTCTTTGTCGTGAGCCTGGTAGACGGCGCCCATGCCGCCCTGGCCGAGGAGTCGGACGATTTCGTAGCGGGTGCCGATCGAGGAGCCGGGCTTGAGCTGAACTAAAGCGGTATCGGAAACTACGCCTTCGGCCGCGGGCACAGACCATCCCTGCCCGCCGGTGGCCAAAGTTTGGTCACTGAGGGGCAGCGGCGTCGTGCACTTTACGCACTGCACCGAGGATGCTTCGTTTTCGTAACTACACTCTGGGCAAACCATGGAGGCGCGCGCCGGTAGCGTGAACGGCTTTATTATGTGGCCTTTGCGGGGGAATTAAAACATGCAAAGGTTTCTTGTGCTCGGAAGGTTCTAAGCAAGCGGCGCGACGCTGTCAGCTGGCTACGTTACCTGATGGTATCCATATGCGAACTGGCCTCGGTGTGCGTCTTGGGGGCAGAGCCGCTCCCTTTTTGGTTTTGGCGCCGGCCGTCGCCGGCTCGCTCTTCTGAAGTTTTCCTCAGCCTCGCGAGTTTCTGCGTGGTATGCTCACGGCGTTCCCGTTAGAATCAGTGCGCCGTTTGCAGCCTCCATGAAGAAGATCATTGTCGCCGTTGGCAGCACTCGCAAGCCAAAGCTCAGAGCGGTCATGAGAGCTCTGGACGCGTTTGCGCCAAAACTTGTGCCGGATGGCGACTTTGAAGTGGTAGGCGTGGAAGTGGAGAGCGGCGTGAGTTCAACGCCAACTTCTTGCGACGAGTTGATGCGTGGCGCGCGCCAGCGTGTGCAAGCGCTTGAGCAGCTTGCGCGCGAGACGCGCAAACCGTGGCGCTACTTTGTTGGGCTCGAAGGCGGGCTCGAGGTTTTGCAGGATGATCGGAGCCGGCGCGTCTTTTTGGAGAGCTGGGCTTACGTGAGCGATGGAGCGCGGGGCTTCTATGGGCGCTCGGGCGGCATCGAATTACCTGAGGAGCTTGCGCATGAAGTGTTGGAGCGCGGGTTTGATTTGTCGGATGCGATTGACCGGTACGCGGGAGCTGTTGGCATTCGAGACGGGCAGGGCGCTTGGGGAGTGCTTTCGGGCGATTTGATTCAACGTGACGAATCGTTTCGCGTGGCGGTGATTACGGCGTTCGCGCCGTTCTATAATGCGAAGATGTATGGCAGGGCGGCCAGGACCGCGGTCTAGAATTTTTGGCAAGGCAATCAGGAGAGACGAGTGGACATTGTCAAAGGCAACATGGGCTGGATCGAAGTGGTGGTTGGCCCGATGTTTTCCGGCAAGAGCGAGGAGTTGATTCGCAGGCTGCGACGCGCGGAGATTGCGCGGCAACGCGTGCAGATCTTTAAGCCGGCGATTGACGAACGTTATACGGCGAACGAAATCGTTTCCCATTCGGGACTGGGCATTGCTTCGGATAATGTCACCAAAGCTTCGGAGATTATGGAGAAGCTGTCGCCGCGCACGGAAGTCGTTGGCATCGACGAAGCGCAATTTCTGGGCGAAGAGATTGTTGATGTTTGCACAAAACTTGCCAATCTCGGGAAGCGCGTCATCGTTGCCGGACTCGATACCGATTATCTTGGGCGGCCGTTCGAACCGATGCCGCGGCTGCTGGCCATCGCAGAGGAAATCACCAAGCTGTTGGCGATTTGCATGCGCTGCGGAAATCCCGCTGTGCACACGCAGCGGCTTTTCGAGAGCGAAGAGTTGATAGTCGTCGGCGCTGGCGGAATGTACGAGGCGCGCTGCCGCCGCTGCTTTGAACCCAATCCTGCGCACGCGCAAGAGAAAAAAGATGCGGCGCCGCCTCTCATGATCCGCAATCGTACGGTCTCAGCCGGCGGCAGCGGCAACTAGCCGCTTGTTCCCATCCCGTTACACTTTGTCCCTTTGGCTGCCAACTCCGCTTGAGCTTGCTACCCGATTCCTGCAAACTGGCTCGACTGACGGTATCCCAAATTCATATTGCGAACTCTCATGATCATCGAATCTAAGGCACCAACGCGCGTTGACTTTGCCGGAAGTACACTCGATATATGGCCGCTTTATTTGTTTCATCCCGGTTCGGTCACGTTGAATGCAGCCATCTCGCGCTACGCTTCCTGCGTGATTCGAACGCATGCGCCATGGGATGAGCGCATCAAGCTGGTCTCCCGCGACATAAAGCGCGAAGAGAGCTTTGCGTCGTTTGCCGCACTGGTGAAAACGAAGCGTTACAAACTGCCGTTGCTAGCGGAAATCGTAAAGTTTTTTCAGCCGCAGGGCGGCTTCACACTGACCACGGATTCGGAAGCGCCCAACGGGGCGGGGATTGGCGGATCGAGCGCGATGGCTGTGGCAATCTGCGCCGCGCTCGACCGCTACACGGGAGCGGGGAAGAGCAAGGTCGATTGGATTCACATCAGCCGCGACGCCGAGGCAATTGTCATCAACGTTCCGACAGGAACACAGGATCACTATCCGCCGGCGTTCGGCGGAGCTGCGGCCATTGAACTTCCGCCGGGAGGTGAGCACCGCGTTGAGCTGCGCGTCAATCTCGATGAATTGGAGCGCCGCATCGCCGTCTGTTACACCGGCAAACCCCGCCAGCACGGCATCAACAATTGGGAAGTGTTTAAAGCGCAGATAGGCGGGAAACGCGCTGTGCAGAATAGCCTGGAGCGAATCTCGGAAGTGGCTCAGAAAATGCGCTTCGCCTTGGAGAAGCCGGACTGGCACGAAGCGGGCCGTTTGATGCGCGAAGAATGGTCTTTTCGGAAGAGGAATCTGCCCACCATTTCTACGAGAACGATCAACCGCGTCATCGATGGCGCGCGGCGCAACGGCGCTCTGGCCGGGAAAGTCTGCGGAGCGGGCGGAGGCGGGTGCGTCGTGCTGCTCATTGAGCCAGATGCGCGGTCGCGGGTAGAAACCGCTATCGTCGAGGCTGGAGCAGAAGTCTTACCGGTGACTATCGACCGTCAGGGCGTCCAGGTAATCTCCCGTTAGTCTTTGGTAGAGAACCGGCGCCAAAAGGACCGGTCGATACCCTCAGGATCCGGCTAGAGCCGGGCTCACAAGGCCGGACCGGCTAGGGGCGGCCACTAGCTGTTTTTCCTATTTCCCGCATCATAGAAATTGAGCGATAATCCGTTATGTTATACGGATAGGGCAGAATCTTTGGCTGCAGGGGTTGGCCGGAATTTGTTATGGCGAATAGGCTCATTCTTAGTTTGACCGTCTTTCTTCTGGCTGACGCGGATGTTCCGCGCGTTTATAGCCTCCGTCCACCTGCTCAACCTGCCGTTTCTTTCCCGTCGGGCGAGGAGATTTCCCTTTTCCCAGAGACGGTGTCCGGCGCGTTGGATGGTCAGGGCGATTCGCAAGCTCCACCGAAAGCCAAAAGTGCGACGCTTCAGGAGTCTTCCAAACTCGAGCTGATTCGCTACGTTTCCGGTGAGTTTGCCAAGGCTATCAAGTCGCTTCCTGCTGGCAAAGAGGGCTTGATCGTTTATGTAGGCAAGCCCCTCGCGATGGATATGCTGGAACGAGCGGTCGCAACGCACGGCGCTGCCGTGAACAACGGCGACAAAGTACAGATCACCAAGTTGGAGTTTCAAAACCACCAGATCATCGTGGACTTGAACGGCGGCGGCCGCGGCAAAAAGCGACTGCGCGACCGCATCCATATCGAGATGGCCGGGATTCCCACGGCTCAAACCACGACCGAGCAGGAAGATAAAGGCCCTCCGGGCCTACAACCGGGGCAGGGCAGCACCATCTATTTGGACTTCAGCAAGCCAGTTCCGGACTTGAGCCCGGACGACCTGAAACAGTTACTGACGCCGTTCCTGGATTTCTCAAGGCAGCGCTCCGCCTCCGTGCAGTGGGTCGACACGCTCCCTCCCGAAATGCGAAAAGCCATTCAGGAACGCCGCCCGATCGTCGGCATGGATCGCGAGCAGGTGGTAGCCGCCATCGGGAAGCCGGACCACAAAATTCGCGAACGCGACAATGAAGGCAACGACATCGAGGATTGGATCTACGGCCAGCCGCCCTCGAAAACCGTCTTCGTCCGTTTCAATGGCGACCGGGTCACGAACGTGAAGCAATACCCGCAATAGACCTCCGCCTGCAGCGAGTCAGGAAACTCTTAGAGCTTGCCAAGCTGACTTGGAAGCATCTGAAGGCCCTCCCTTAGGAAGAACAGGAAAGGCGAATAGGCGCCGCCAGGCTGGCTGACGTCACGCGCGCTCCTCGACGCCGCGTAATTTGAAGAAATTCGTCGCAACCGCTTCGCGTTGACTTTTCTCCACACAGCCCATAGCATTTTGGGTTCAGCTTTGCGGCCGTTTCTCTCTGTAGAGCCCGGCGCAATTTCATAATCCCATCGGAGGAAGTAATGCCCATTAAGGTCGGCATCAACGGCTTCGGCCGCATCGGACGGAACATCATGCGCACCGCGCTCGACGACAAGGACATCCAGTTCGTCGCCGTCAACGACGTTACCGACGCCAAGACCCTCGCGCACCTGCTCAAGTACGATTCCATCCTCGGCAATCTTCCACACAACGTCACGCACACGCACGATTCGATCTCCGTCGATGGCAAGTCCTTCAAAGTTTTCAAGGTCAAAGATCCCGGCGAAATTGATTGGGCCAGCGTTGGCGCAAACATTGTTGTTGAATCGACGGGCCTTTTCACCAACGGTGTTGATGCAAAGAAACATCTTCGCGGCACCGTCAAGAAAGTCATCATCTCCGCGCCTGCGGATGGACCCGACGCCACTCTCGTACTTGGCGTTAACGATAAGACTTACGATCCCGCGAAACATCACGTAGTCTCGAACGCCTCTTGCACCACAAACTGCCTCGCTCCGGTCGCCAAAGTTCTCCAGGACACCTTTGGCATTCACAGCGGCACGATGACTACCATCCACTCCTACACCAACGACCAAAAGCTGCTCGATTTGCCGCACAAGGATCTTCGCCGCGCCCGCGCCGCCGCCATTAACATGATTCCCAGTTCCACCGGAGCCGCCAAAGCGCTGCACCTCGCCATTCCCGAACTCAAAGGCAAGCTCGATGGCTACGCGATGCGCGTTCCCACGCCGAACGTCAGCGTCGTCGACCTGACGGTTTTCGTGGAAAAGCCCGCCACCGTCGAATCCGTCAATGCCGCCCTAAAAGCCGCGGCCCACGGCCCGATGAAGGGCGTTCTTGCCTACACGGAAGAAGAACTCGTCTCCGCCGATTTCAAAGGCAATCCAAACTCTTCCATCGTCGACGCGGGGTACACGAAAGTCGTTGGCGATCGCTGCGTCAAAGTTCTGGCCTGGTACGACAACGAGTGGGCCTATTCCTGCCGGTGCCGCGATCTCATCAAGTTCATGGCCGCAAAATTCTAACTGTGGGCGGGGCTTGCTCCGCCCTCTTTCTTTTACCCGGACAAAACCAAAGCAATGAATAAACTGACCATCAACGATCTCGATCTCCGCGGCAAACGCGTTTTCATTCGTGTCGATTTCAACGTTCCCCTCAAAGACGGCGTCGTCACCGACGACACGCGCATTCGCGAAACCATTCCAACCCTGCGCACCGCCATGCAAAAAGGCGCCCGCTTGATCCTTGCGTCGCATCTCGGCCGTCCCAAGGGCGGCCAGGATTCCAAGCTCTCACTCTTCCCAGTCGCGAAAAAACTCGAAGCGCTCATCGGCAAACCCGTTCGCTTTGCCTCGGATTGTTCTGGACCAGTCCCTGAATCGAAAAGCAAAACGCTCGCCGACGGCGAAATCCTCCTTCTCGAAAACGTGCGCTTCCACCCCGAGGAAGAAAAAAATGACGAAACATTCTCGAAGCAGCTCGCTTCGCTTTGTGATGGGCTCTTCGTCTGCGACGCGTTCGGCTCCGCGCACCGCGCACACGCCTCGGTCGTAGGCATCACACGGTTCGTCGACGTGTGCGCCGCCGGCTTGCTGATGGAAAAAGAGCTCAACTATCTGGGCAAAGCGCTTTCTAATCCGACGCGGCCTTTCATCGCCATTCTCGGCGGCGCAAAAGTCAGCGATAAAATTGAAGTCGTCGAAAACCTCATGAAAAGTGCCGACGCCACGCTTATCGGCGGCGGCATGGCCTATACATTTTTCAAAGCGCAGGGTCTGCCTATTGGAAAATCGCTCGTCGAAGATAACAAGCTCGATCTCGCGCGCAAACTTCTCGAGGACGCCAAGCAAAACAATCGCAAGCTGGTGCTTCCCGTCGACCACGTCATCGCGCCCGAGTTCAAAGCCACCGCGCCCGCAACTACCGTCGACATCGCCGCGACTCCCCCCGACCAGATGGGCCTCGACATCGGTCCAAAAACGGCCGCCTCTTTCGCCGC
>DASXMM010000531.1:0-6769 GCA_036495665.1 Candidatus Acidiferrum sp.
GTGGCCGTCGATTTTTTCTCCGGGCACGACGGTGAATTTCTTGTAGAGAGTTTTGACATGCGCGGCGAAATAGAGGTCGGAGTCGATGCGCGCGGCATCGTTTTCGGCAGCGGACATCATGTGCGGATGTCCGGCATTGCTCAGCCAGCCCTGCTTTCCGTCAAAGGCGGTGATACTTTCGCCGTTGGGAAGATGCATTGTGGAAATGCGTTTGTCGGGAGCCTTAGCAAAGACTTCGATAGGGAGTTGCTGGCCGTTCGCGCTTATTTTCCCTTTTTCCACGCGGCTCGTGACCTTTTGTAGAGCCGCTTCGCCACCGATGGCGCTGAGATATTTATCGAGCAGTTGGTCGGCTGGCGGCAGGACGGGCTTCGCGTCGGCGGTTGCGCCGCCGTGGGGAGCTTCCGGCTTCGGTTCTTCATCGGTGATGATGGGAGTCCCGACAGGGTCAGCAGCGCCGCGGTGGCAGGAATAGCAGGTCACGTCGCGGTGTCCTTCAAAATTGTCTTTGTTGATTGTGAACATCATCTCCATCATTTTGCGCGCGGTGACTTTCGTCTTCTTGTCGTCTTTTTCGAACTCAAGGCCGTGGTCGCCACGAACGTGGCAATACTCGCATTCGACGCCGAGCGAAGCAGTGATGAATTGCATCGCGGGAAATATCTGTTCCGCGGGCACGCCCTTCAGGACTTTGATGTTTTTGAACTGCTCTTCGGCGAGCTTGGGTGCGGCAGTCTGAGGGGCGGCGCCGGATTGAGCTTTCGCGCCGGCGATCGCCAGCACCGTGCTTAACGCCAATCCGCACAGAACCAACGTTGTGGTATGCGACCTCAATGCCATGCCCAACCCCCTGAACCGGAATTTTGCGAAGGAAAGTGTATCAGAAAGCGGCCCGTACCTGCGCGAACGGAACCAGGTCGCGAGGTGATCGCAGGCTTAGGCTGGGAGGTCGCCACGTTTAGCGAGAGCGGTAATGCGGTCGGAAGCGCGGAAGGCAAGCGCTTCAATGGTCATGGTGGGCTGGCCGCGGCCGGAAGTGACGAGGCTACTGCCGTCGCAGAGAAAGAGATTTTTTACGTCGTGCGTCTGGTGGTCGGGATTGATGACGGAGGTCTTCGGGTCGTTTCCCATGCGGCAGGTGCCGAGCAGGTGGACGCTGAATTCCTGCTCCCCGGAGGGGAAGGACCATGACTTGGCTGCACCTGCGGCGTCGAGAAGCTCGGCGGCGCGGGCATTCAGCCAGTTGCTCAGCTTGACGTCGTCGGGGTGATCCTTATACGTCATGCGCAGCGCGGGAAGTCCCCAGGCGTCTTTCAGGTCGGGATCGAGGGAAAAACTATTGTCCTCGACGGGAAGCGAGGTGCCGTGGCAGAAGATTTCAAGGGTGCGAGTGAAGTTGTGGCTCAAAACGTCCTTAAAGCCTTGGCCCCATCGCGGAGTGCCGGGCGGAAGGCTGCCCAAGGCGAAGTTGATTGGGGTCATATCAAAGCGCGCGTCCAGCCCGCCGCCGCCATGGAAACCGACTTTATTCGGGTCGAGCTCGTAAAAATCGTGGAGGATTCTGCTGACTGCGAAACCTTTGTAGTCGTTCAAGGGATGCTCGAAGACTCCCACGGAAATCGCACCGCTGTTGAACATCAAATTTTTGCCGACGAGGCCGCTGCTATTGGCGAGGCCGTCGGGGAATCGCTTATTCGCTGAGAGCAGGAGGAGCCGGGGAGTCTCGGCGCCATTCGCGCAGACGACGACAGCTTTGGCTTTCTGGCGCTGCACGTTGCGTTTTTCATCGAAGTAGACGGCGCCGGTCGCGCGGCCGTTGGCGTCTAACTCGATGCGGAGCACATAAGAATTCGGGCGAATTTCGCAGCGGCCTGTTTTTTCGGCCATGCGAATGGCGGTAGCAAGCGAGCTGGATTTTGCGCCGACTTCGCAGGCGAACCCGAGACAGAAACCACAATTGATGCAGGCGCTCCGGCCGGGCCGGGGCTGCGAGAGAATGGCCATCGGCGCGGGGAACGGATTCCAGCCCAGCTTTCGTGCCGCGCGTTCAAAAATCACGCCGGAAGACTTCGTCGGAAGCGGTGGCATCGGGTAGGGCTTGGAACGTGGCGGATCAAATGGGCTGGCATACGCCTGACCGGAAACGCCGATTTCCCATTCGACTTTCGTATAGTAAGGCTCGAGGTCGGCGTACGTGATGGGCCAATCGAATAGAGTGGAGCCGGCGACGGGTCCAACTTTGCTGCGCTCATGAAAATCGATTTCGTGGAAGCGCCAGAAATTCGCTGTGAAGTGTGTGCTTGTGCCGCCGACGAGGCGACCATAGGCAATCGCGCGCTGCTGCTTGGCTTTGTCATTCGGAGTCTTGCGAAACGTATTGGGTTGCAGGCTCGGATGATTGGTCAACAGGTCCTGATTCAGGACTTTAATTTCATCGTGAACAAAATCCTTCTCGGTCAGGTACGGACCTTGTTCGAGCACGACGACACGGAATCCGTTGCTGGACAGCTCCTTGGCGATAATGCCACCCGCCGCGCCGGAACCGATCACTGCGAAGTCGACTTCCTCCGTCGTTTTATATTTGGGCTGGTCGAGCGTCATATCTTGGATTTGTCCGGGTTCGCTGGATTCGGCTGCCAGCCGGGATAATCCTTGTCGTAGTAGCCGAAGGGAGGCTGGAACATGTGCTTGCGTTCACGGCCGATGACTTTCCATCCAACGCCGTCACGATTGCCCTTTTTATCAGAGTCGGGGTCGATCAGAAATCCCATGATAGTGTCTCCGCGAACTGTTTCAAAGAATGAACCGCCACCGTCGCGAGGACCGAAAAGTCCCCCGGCGCCACCGGCCTGAGCGTCCAAAGATTGCAAGATTTGATCCTGCTGCTCGGGGGTGGCGGCAGAAAATGCCTTGATGGCTGGCAGCATTTTTGGGACTCTGGCTTGAAGATCGGGTAAGCCCGCGGCGTATATTTTTTGATTGTCTTTGGCAAACGTGATCAGGGCGCGATCGATAAAAAATACGACGCCCGCTTCTCGAGCGCCGGGTGTATCCGTCGTAGGAATGATGCGGGCCGAGATTGCTTCGACTTCCACAGCTTGTTCAGGCGAGAAGAATTCAAATTGGACCGGCGAAGCAGATCGGGTTGCGTCGCGAGCGTGCGCGGCGGCCGAAAGCATGGCGGTCCAGTTCGCCGAGATCCAAGCGGCCGACATCCCCGTTAAAGTCTGAGTCAAAAACCCGCGACGTGAGAGATGATCCATAGATTCGCGCGCACATCGCGAATGAAGTAGAGTGAATGTAAGCTGTGAACCGGGCAGCGTCAAGAAGAAAGCGGCTCGGAACGCAAACCAATTTGGTCCAATTTGGGACACTCGTTTGCCGAGTGTCGCGAGGCTAGTGTACGATTCCGCAGGCACGCGGAGAAAATCAAATTCCCGATTGATTGCAGCAAAAGTATGGCTACCTTTACAGGCGCGATAGGAACTGGAAGCAAGTGGCTGCTCGACAAGATTGTGGGCGTGCTGGCCGCCACTGGCGTCAATCCCAATTTTCTGACCTTCCTCGGCCTGGTGGTAAATTTTGTGGCGGCGGCGAATTTTGCGCTGGGAAATTTCCGGATTGCTGCGCTGATTATTTTTTGCGCGGGCTTTCTGGACATTTTGGATGGACAAGTGGCGCGGCGGCAAAATCGCGTTACGGCATTCGGGGCTTTCTACGATTCTACGCTTGACCGCTATGCGGACATGGCGCTGTACATGGGCCTGCTTGTGTATTACTCCGTGAGCGGACGCACGCCCTACGTTGTGCTTGCGGCGGTGGCGACGGCTGGCTCGGTGATGGTCAGCTATGCGAGAGCCCGCGCGGAATCGCTGATTCCGCTTTGCAAGGTCGGCTTTATGGAGCGGCCGGAGCGGCTCGTATTGCTGATCATCGGCGGCCTCACGACGCGCATGGGCGCGGTGCTTTGGGTGATTGCCGTCGTTTCGACGATCACGGTGATTGACCGCATCGTTTTTACGTGGCAGGAAACGAGAGCGGGGCGCACCATTCCTGGGATCAAGCTTCCTTCCTAAGCCGATCTACTCGTCCGGATTTTTCGCTGCTGGCTTCTACCGGCAAAGAGATAATTTCGTGGACTCGCGTGGTGAGCGCCGGGACATCTCGCTTGGTCATTCCCTTTGTCTCAATCACGTCGTGGAGATGAACCGTGATGGTGGCGGGCCACAGCATCCAGTGTCCGGTGCGATGATGCCCGATGGAGCCAACCAGGCTGACGGGCACAATCGGGATACCGAGTTGTTGCGCCACGCGGAAGCCGCCCTCCTCGAATACACCCACGTGCCCGTCGCGGGTGCGTTTTGCTTCCGGAAAAATGATGAGGCTCGTGCCACCGTCGATGGCGTCTTGCGTGAGACGCCACATGCGCTTGAGATCGGAAGGACGGCGCACATCAGGGACCGGGACGTTGCCAAAGCGCTTCATCAGCCAGCCGTACGCGGGAATTTTGAAGTGCGATTCCAGCTCCCAGCCTCGTACGTATTGGGGAATGGCGCAATACAACATAAAAGGATCGAACAGGTTGACATGATTGACCATGAAAAAGCAGGTGCGGTTGGGATCGAAACCTGGTGAACGAACAGCCTGCACCTGCGCGCCTGAAAGAAACACGATGCGGCGGCAGAAACTACGCTGAAGCCAGTCGTGTTTGTGGGGGTCGAGAAAAATCCCCAGGAAAACGAGCAGCGGGGCACATACGAAAAAATGAACGCCGCTGAGAACCCACAGAACCGCGCTGCGCATCGTCAGCAGTCCGCGCCTCATATATAGATATCCACGGCGGCGGGAATCACGTCGAGCGACAGACACTCTAGCGTGGCAATTTCTCCATCGATAAGCACATCCACCGGCACTTTCACGGCAAATTCGATGTGGCGAACGGCGCGGCGCGAAGCCAGGGGATGTTCGATGTGCGTTCCGTCATAGAGTTTCGGGAGCATGCGCAGCAATCCGATGCGTCCGATGGGCCCCCAGCGGACGAACTCGATCAAGCCGTCCGTGGGATCGGCTTGCGGAGCTATAAGCATCGTGCCACCTGTGAATTTGCTGTTGCTGAACGAAAGAAAAAGACAGCGGCTTTCGTCCCAATCCGGGTCCTCATCGCAACGCAAACGAAACGCACACCTCTGCAGTTGAATGACGCGCACAAAAACTCCGAGGAGATAACCCAGGTAGCCGAAGGGCTTGAAGTAGCGATTCGTGAGAGAACCCACGTCGGCGGTAAAACCCAGACTGAGAAGATTGAACGAATAAACTTCCCCTTTTGTGTGCGTGAGGCGGATCAGATCAACAGCGCGCGTTCGGCCTTCGATTAGAGCCGCGAGGGATGCGTTCGAACCATCCCTTGTAAAATCGCGGAGAAACGAATTGCCCGTGCCCAGGGGTAGAAAGCCGAGGGCGACGCGTTCCTTGCCGCGGGCTCGTTCAAAAACTCCGTTTAGGATTTCGTGCGCGGTACCGTCGCCGCCGACGGCGATAAAGCGCCGATAGCCCTGCTCGTAAGCTTCGCGAGCTAGTTCGACGGCGTGGCCCGGGCCGGTCGAGGCAAGGACGTCGATCTTCAAGCCTTTCTCGCGAAGGCCAGCGAGAGCGGGCCCGGCGAGCTTGGCCGAACGGCCGCCACCTGCGGCGGGGTTGACGATCGCAAAGAATTCTCGCCTCAAAGACGTTTCAATCCCTCAAAGGAAATGCTCGTTCCGCGCCGTGAGTGCCCGTACTACAACGGCAGAATTGCATCGGCACGATCAAGCCTCGCAAGCTGATCGGCTAGCGCGTTTCGCTTGATCTTCAGCGAAGCGGTGCGCGGGAAATCTTCCCTGCAGAGAACCACTCCGTGAAGGCGCTTGTAATTCAGAAGCTTATTGTTGCGCGCTGAGATGTCGCGGCGAAGCTCTTCCGTATAAGTTTGGCCGGGCTCGAGATGGAGCGCAAGCAAGAGCTGCTCGCCCACCATCGAACGTTGCGGCCAGATGTAGTTGGCGGCGAAAACACAAAATTCTTTCACGGGAAGGGTTTCGAAGACAGATTCGATATCTTCAGGATAAATGTTTTTGCCCTCTTCGGTGACGATCATATTCTTCTTGCGCCCGAAGAGTTGCAGATGGCCTGCGGCGTCAAAACGACCGAGGTCGCCGGTCATGAGCCATCCGTCCACGATGGTCTCGGCGGTGAGTTCCGGCTCGTTGAGATAGCCGGACATGATGGTTTTGCTGCGCACGGTGACTTCGCCGATGCCATCGGCGCTCGCATTCACAATCTTGACTTCCATGCCGGGCAGCGGCTTGCCGACAGTGTCCGCACGGAACGGCTTGAGGTCGTTGACGGTGATTGCGGTGCCCGCTTCGGTGAGGCCGTAACCATTCGCAACCGGAATGCCGAGATCGTAGAAGAACTGCAGGGTCCGCGGTTCGGTGAACGCGCCGCCAACGATGATGGTACGCAGTTCGCCGCCGAAAGGCTCATGGACCTGTCTTAGCAGGCGACGGCTGAGACCGAGTCTCGGCCGTCTCTTTGTAAGAGCTTTGTTGACGGTCACGATTGCGTCGAAAATCCGGCGCTTGCCAGCGGAAAGCTCGTCGAACCTCGCCTGCAATCCCTTCTGAAGGTTTTTCAGCACGAGAGGCACAAGGCTGACGTAGGTGATCTTGTATTTCGAAAATGCCTCACGTACATATTCCGGGCGCAGCGTACGCAAATGCACGACCGCCGC
>DASXMM010000532.1:0-3345 GCA_036495665.1 Candidatus Acidiferrum sp.
GATGGAGGAGGACAAAAACCCGGCGGAGCGTTATGCGGACGAGAAAAGCACCGAGGCCTTTGGACTAATCCCCAAGGGCTTTGATTTGCACAATTTCATGATCGATTTGCTCACCGAACAGATCGCGGGTTTGTACGACCCGAAAGCGCGGGAGTTTTACATTGCGGATTGGATCCCAGCGGACGACCAGCGCATGGTGATGGCGCACGAACTGACCCACGCGCTGCAAGATCAGCACTTTCAAATCGACGCGTTTGAAAAAGCGGCGCGACCGAACGACGATGCGGAATTGGCGCGCGAAGCCGTGCTGGAAGGCAGCGCCATGGCCGCCATGATCGATTACGAGCTGCGGGGAACGGGGCATTCGGTGGCGGATTTGCCGGCGATTGATCCCTCGACTTTTGCCGGGGACATGTCGAATTCACCCAAGTTGCAGGAAGCTCCGCAGTTTCTGAAAGACTCGATGATATTTCCTTATTTTGGCGGGCTGACTTTTTCGACCGCGATCTTGAAGCCGGCTGGATGGCGGGCGTTGGCGGGCGTATTCGCCAAGCCACCGGTTTCCACTCAGCAGATCATGCATCCGGCGCTCTACAAATCGGGGCGAATGCCGGCGCAGGTCTCGATACCTTCGCTCGAAAAGCTGCTGGGCGCGGATTGGGCGAAGATTGACGAGAACATTATGGGCGAATTTGGCTGGAAAGAAATTCTGAAGCAGTTTCTGGACGAGGAGAGGGCTACGCCGCTGGCCGCCGCGTGGAGCGGAGACAAATACGTACTTTACGAGCAAAAACAGACGAAGCGGCTGATTCTTGTTGCGCGTTTGCAGCTCGACACTGAAGAACACGCGGAGCGGTTCTTTGGGCAGTATTCGGAATCGCTCGAGAAAAAGCATGGTGCGCGCGAGAGCGAATCGCGGCAGGGGAATTTCCTTTCTTTCAATACGCCCGACGGCGGCGTATTTCTGCGATGCTTTGGGGCGGAATGCGTTTCGGTGGAGGGAACGAGCCGCAGCGTGTTTGACAGCATCAATGGGATGATCGGTTGGCCCGCGTTACCGGCTGCGAAGACCTCGGCTGCCGCTTCCAAACGGCCTGCGAATACCGCCGGTGCGTTCGTGCCGAACCCGGATTGGCGCCCAAGCGTTCCGCAGTAGGAATGAGCGCTGACGCGGAACCCCTTCTGCGCTGGCGTTTTGCGCTTTCGGATTTCTACATTTTCGGATTTCTACAGCGTTAAACCGCCCGCCGCTCGGTTTACAGATATTTTTTTGAGCTTGCCCTCCAGGCGGTTGACTCGAACTAATAATTTCTCAGCGAAGCGCATTGCGCGTGCGGCGGCGTACGAATCTCGCGAATGGACGCGCGTGCTCTGGACCTTGGTGAGTCCGAGGCGAGCATATTCCGCGGCTCTGGGAAGATCCTTTGCGCGACGCTCGTAATGGATCGCCAGTTGTTCACAAGCCAGAAAACCATCTTGCGGGTCGGGAACGAGCTCGAGCCAGAGGGCGGCGGCGGCGGTATGGTCGCCGCGGCGTTTGGCGAGCAAGGCCAGTTCGCGACAAGCGCGCGGTCGGTGTTCCTCAGGTAAGCCGAGATCGAGCGCCTGCGAGCAAGCGACGTGGGCGCGATCGGAATCGCCGCGACGCCCGAAGAAATGGGAAAGACCGAAGAGATCGAGGCTGTCGATGCCTTCCCGGTCGGTGTTTTGCGAAGCGAGAAGCGTGTTGATTTTGGCAAAAAGGGCAGCGAGGCCGCGGAGGTCCATCTGGTTGTGACGCAGGACGCCGACAAGCGGATCGGCGGAGCCGCCGCGAAGATAGTCAAAGTAATACTGCGGAATTAGGGCGGAGGCGATGTCGTCCTCGCGGTGCCACCCGAGACGCGGAGCATCGAGGACGTGGCGTTCGAGTTCCACGAGGCGCACGGAGCCTAAGCGAAGCTTCCAGAGGGCGCGCGCGGGATGCAGAAGATCGATGTGAGCGGCGAGGCGCGGAGTGCGGATGGTCCGCGTCATTGTGAAGCGGCTGTCGAGGAGCGGCCAGTCGAAGGTCTTTCCGTTGAACGTCACGAGCACGGGGCGTTCGGCGACGCGCTCGGCGAGTTCGTGAAGGAGCGAGTACTCTTCCGCAAAGTCGCGCATGAAGAGTTGTTCGACTTGCAGCGCGCCGGCGTCCCACCAGGCGAGGCCGATCAGAAACGCGTACGTGCCAGTGCCGCCGGCTAGGCCGGTGGTCTCCGTGTCGAGAAACAGCCACCTGGAAGAATCCTCGAGTGCGGTGCGCGTGCGAGCGAAGAGCGAGGCATCGCGCGTGCGCGAGAGAAGTTCGAGGGCGATGGCCGAGGGCTCGAACGACTCGGGCGTGGAAAACCAGTTGCGAAGGACAAGGTGCTCGCCGAAATGGTTTTTGGCAACTCCCGCGCCGATGAGGCGGGCGATAGCATCTTCCTGGTCGGGCTCGCGAAGTGTTTTTGGACGCGATGGAACGACGGCGCGCGTTGGACGAAGCGCTGCAAGGCGGGAGAATTTGTCGGCAGCGCTGGTGGAAGCAGACATTTAGCTGCACAACCTATCGAGAATGGCGATGGCCGCTTCTTTGGCGCGCGGGGCCAGGTCGCCGGCAGGGCCAACGCAGGAGGGGCACCCCTCGTCGCAGGTACAGGCGAGGATCAACTCGCGCGTTTGCCTCAGGAGAAGATCGTGGGCGCGGAAGAGCGGTTCGGAGAAGCCAATACCCCCGGGATAGGCGTCGAAGAGATACAGATTGGGTTCGAAGAATTCATTTTGGTTTGGAGTTGACGAGTCTCGAAAGCGCGCAGGAGAGAAATCATCGATCGTGCCGGGTGGGGGCGCAACCTGTTGCGCATCTTCAACCGAGGTGTCGGTTTCAGGAGCGGGCGGGCGCTCACCAATCGCAGCGCCCAGGTCGCGGCCGTCGCACATGAGCAGAAGTGTGGCCACAGAGGCTAGCGCATGGAGAAGACCGAACATGCCACTCTGTCGCTCGCTCACGCTGAACGGTAGAGATTCGAGCAGAGGCCGCTCTAGCGTGATCCAGTACGACGTGGTGTGCATTTCGTTTTCGGGAAGCTCGAGTTTGCCGTCGCCGATGTTTTCGTTGGTAAAGAATTTTATTTTCTTGAAACCGACCACTTGAGAGCGCACGAGAACATCACCGTGGGAATGAGAGTTCACCGAATCGCTAGCGCCATGCGCCGTTTTTGTTTCGGCCGCTTCCAGGACGCGGACCTGCATGTAGCGGATGGCATCGGTGTAATAGTCGACGTCCACCTGTTTTACATACGCTTTGCGTTCTTTGAAATCGAGATGCTCGACGTGGTATTG
>DASXMM010000533.1:0-4765 GCA_036495665.1 Candidatus Acidiferrum sp.
CAATAGCTTTTGGCCGCAAATGACTGCGGATTCGAGAGAGATTTGCCCGCCCCAGAGGCTCACCTTTACAGAGTATGCCTCTTCCATTACGAAGCGCTTGTTTGTACCAGGCTCATAGACTTGCAGGGGCACGCGCAGTGATACACGAGTACTCCGCCTCGGTACTGTCGTATTGGTGCGGGTCAAGATTCCTCCTAGTCGAGGGTCTGGTCTGGCGAAATGTAACTATCAGGATGGAGAAATTGTTAGCCGCGTTCAATGGTCCCGAAGGACAATGACCATTTGGGCAGGCAAGTTTTGCCGTAGGAAGAGCTGTCAAAAACCGCAGTCTGAAAATCACAGGGATGCGGTGCCCGGATTGATCTCGGCGCTTCGGGGGTGCACTCCACCTGGTGCTTCATGCGGCGACTCCGAAAAGAACAGGCGCGCTCACTGGAAGAACCTGACCGGTGGGCCAGAGTGACAGATTGTGGGAGTACCGTCCTTCCGAAGCCTCGATACGAAGCGGTGAGCGTGGCTTACTAATGCCAGAGCCCGGCCCTGGTAAGGGGCAAAATGAAAAACAAATGGATCATCGTTGGACTTGCGGGAATGGGTGTGTTCCTTTGTTCCGAAGGGGCGGCAGCGCTCACGTACAATCCGCTCAAGTTGATCAAGAGAAACCCCGGCCCAACAGCAAGCGAAGAGCTGGCGGCAAACAGCAAGGAAGCGGATAAACTCGCGACGCAGTTGCAGGCGCTACTCCCGCCGCGCACAAAGCTGAAGGATGCGTGCTCGGGATTCAAGAGCCTGGGCGAATGCGTCGCCGCTTTGCACGCGAGCCACAATCTGAAAATCAAATTCAATTGCTTGAAATGGGATCTGACCAACGTCCAGCCAAGTGGGGACGTCAAATCTTGCTCAGCGCCTGACAGTGGCAAGGCGATGAGCCTGAGCAAAGCCATCCGTGCGATGAAGCCGGATGCCGACGCGAAACCTGAGGCGAAGAGCGCCGAGAAACGGGCGCGAGAGGATATCAAGGACGCAAGTTCGTAGCGGATCGCGCGCGAGAGCCGGAACCGGGCGGCCTCTATTCTCGCGCGACGCATCAGGCGACTAGCAGGGCTTTCGGGTTTTTCCTGGCGATGGCGAGTAGCTTTAGTGCGGCTTGGCGTGGGCGGCGCGTTCCTTGCTCCCAGCTTCGGACGGCGTTGGCGCTGACGTTCAGGTACGTGGCGAAAAGGGGTTGGCTGGCGTTGAGAGACTGGCGGATGCGGCGGATTTCGCGGGCGGAAATGGGCTTTGGGCGCGAGGGAACGCGCGTGACGCGTAGATCGACGGATTCGCCTCGCTCGTAGGCGGCTGCGCGTTGCAGCGCTTCTCGCATGTCATCGAACATGTTGACTTTGATTTTCTTTGGCATATTCAGTCTCCCGAATCTCTTTTGACTTGCGCGACCCACTCTCGAATAGGCGGGATTCGATGAATACCACATTGCGATAGTATCACAGTATGGTATGTCTGGGCAAGAGGACACGATGTATCGTGCCCCTACGAAGGCAAAAGCGCAGGTCTAAAGACCCGCCACTGCATGTGGGGGAGGATGTCGCGGGCTCTTCGGTCACTTCTTCAGAAAGCCTTGGAGGTCGAGCCATTCGGCGAAGAGGTCGATCCAGTGATCGGTCGGGAGGTTTTGTTTGCGCATGCCGAAGCCGTGGCCGCCTTTGGCGAACATGTGCAATTCGACGGATTTGTGAGCGGCGCTCCATTTGTCATAGAGAAGGATGCTATCTGGCGCGAGGCCAAGCTGATCGTCGGTGGCCGCCGCGACAAACATCGGCGGTGCATCGGCGGGGACTGGCGCATCTTTGAACGCCATTGCGGCGGCGTAAACCGGCGCTACGAACGCCGGACGCCCTTCGGGTTTGTATTGGAACGCGACGGCCGCCGTGACCTCACCGCCCGCCGAGAAGCCGATGATGCCCACACGCTCTGGAGAAATGCCCCATTCGGACGCGTGTTGGCGAACGTACGCGACCGCAGCAAGGCCGTCCGCGTTGGATTGGGGAATGACTTTGCCGATCATCTGGCCAAACTTCTGCCGGTCTGCAATCAACGTGGTGAATTCCTGCGTGGCGTCCTCGCCGGTGTGTGCCAGGCGATACTTCAAGACAAACGCGGTGACGCCCTTCGCCGCCAGGTATTTGGCGACGTCGGTGCCCTCGCTCGCGATCGAGAGCGCCATAAAGCCGCCGCCTGGGACTACGACGACCGCGGTGCCGTTCTTTTGTTCGGGAGCAGGTTTGAAGATGGTGAGCGTGGGATTGGTCACGTTCGCGACCACTTCGGTGTTCCAGACTTTGGAGAAGTATTCTTTCTCCGGATAGTTTGCCGGTTCCGAGCCCGGCGGAGTGCCCTGGTAGAGCGGAATGACGTCTTGCGCGGATGCGAGCGATGCTGCAAAGACAGCGAGCCCAAAGGTTCGCAGGAGAATTGTTTTCATGGCCGCGTAGTCTAACAGATTGTTCGCTTGTGGCTTATGTGGGAGCGCCGCGGGAAGAGGGCGCCCGACTGTCTTGGAAAACGAAGAGAAGACCCACCCTTGCGTGAACCAGACCCGCAAGGATGGGGCACCCGCAGGCTCAAGAGGCAGCGCCGCGCTCAGCTTTTCTTCAGCCCGATGCCGCCGTTGGTTGTGGCGACTTTCAATTCGCGGCCGCCGCCGCCTACCGTGCCGGACAGGGACTTGGGGCCAAATTTTCCCTGTATGGTAATCGGAAAGTCGGTTTGAATATCGCCATTGGTGGTGCTTGCATCCACTTTGAATTCCGCGGAAGCCGGCAGCGCCACGTCCACGCTGCCATTGGTAGTCATTAGCTCCAACGCGCCGCTCCACTTGGCGTTGCCCATGGAGACGCGCACGCCACCGTTGGTGGTCTTCGCGGAAGCCCACTGGCTGGTCGAGACTTCGACGTTGCCGTTGGTGGTGGCCGCTTCCACCACGCTGTCCAGGTTCGCGCAATGGACGCTGCCATTGGTGGTCATCGCATTGAGCCGCACGCCGCGCGGGACTTGCACGTCAAAGTTGATCTTGGCGCGATGGCCATGCCCCCACCAGTTGTTGGACTCGGATGACACTCCGCCGCGATGGCAGCGCCCCGGCGCCTTGTCCTTTGCATAGACGGCGCAAATGGTGACCCCATCCGCATACTCGACGACCTCGATGAACAGCTCCTGGTCGTCATCGTTCCCTTTTCGGATGCCCTCCACGCGGGCGGCATCCCCGGAAGCGCGGTTGGCGCCGATCTCGCCATTGGTATTGACCACTTCCAGCGACTGCCCGGCTTTCAAGTTGCCCTGCCAATGAAAATCGGCCGGCGAGAAGACGGTGCGCTTTTCGCCCTGAGCCTGGGCGGGGGCACCAGCCGCCAGGGCAATCACCGCGACGCAAACCGCACCCGGCATCCAGCCCCGCAGCAAACTTTTGATCTTCATCGTTCCTCTCCTCGTAACGTTGTCTGTCTCTTGAACGGGCCCGCCCGTGTCTATGTGTACGGAATCGGAGCCGGTTTGGTTCCGAGGAAGCATGGTACACCCGACAGAGAGGGCACAGGAGCAGAGAAAGGAGACGGGCGCGGCACGCCGTGCCCCCACGAGGGCAAAGGCGCGGGTCTAAAGACCCGCCACTACATGGGGAGGATGTCGCGGGCGTAGGCGTCCAGGGTTTTTTCTTCTTCGCCGCACATTAGGTAGATGTTGAATTGGGTCACGCCGACCTGGCGGAGGAGGCCCAGCTTTTTGCGGTGGGCTTCTATTGGGCCGATGATGCAGAAGCGGTCGATTACCTCGTCGCTGACGAAGTCGGCGTTGTCGCTGCCTACTTCGCAGTGGTGGTGGTAGTCGTAGGCGCCGCGGTTTTTGACGAAGGAGGTGAGGGCGGGGGGCAGGTCTTCGGGCTTGTACTTGGAGATGAGGTCCATTACGTGATTGGAGACCAGGGCGGGGAACCAGCGGACGTGGTCGCGGGCGGTTTTCAGGTCGTCGGACGGCCAGACCGGGGCGGCGGCCATGACCTGGAACTTGCTGAAGTCGCGGCCGGCTTCTTTGGCGCCTTCACGGACGAAGCCGAGGCACCAGTCGATCAGGTCGGGGTCGGCGAATTGGAGGATTACGCCGTCGCCGATGCGGCCGGCGGTGCGGAGGGCTTTGGGGCCATATCCGGCGACCCAGACGCGGGGGATTTCGCCGCTGGCCCAGGGGAAGCTGGTGGGGACGCCGTCGAGGTCGACGGTTTTGCCGGCGTTCAGGTCGCGGAAGGTGTGGACGAAGGATTCGAGATTTTCGAGCGTGGTGGGCTTTTTCCCGAGGACACGGCGGGAGCTGTCGCCACGGCCTATGCCTAGTTGCATGCGGCCGCGAGAGGCGAGATTCAGGGTGGCGAAGAGACTGGCGGAGACGGTCACATCGCGGACGGCGGGGTTTGTTACGCAGGTGCCTAGCTTCAGGGATTGGGTGGAGGCGGCCATGAGGGTGAGGAGCGGGAATGGTTCTTTCCAGATGACGTGGGAGTCGAAAATCCAGCCATAGGAGAAGCCTACGGCTTCGGCTTGTTGGGTCAGGCTGATGATGCGGTCGATAGAGATGTCGGGTTTGATGGTGATGCCGAAATCCATGGGATTGGGGCCTCCTTAGTGGGCCGGCTCGGCGAGCGGTGCGGCTTTGCTCATTAGAATGAGATAGGCCAGAAAGCTTACAGCAAAACCTACGAACCAGGCGTAGTTGTATA
>DASXMM010000534.1:0-4871 GCA_036495665.1 Candidatus Acidiferrum sp.
CGCGTACTACCACGCGCAAAATGCGCAGCTTGACGCGCTGGCTCTCGCGTAGCGCGCCGAAAGCCGCCTCGGCGTCATAGTCGTCCACATCGTTAACGCGATATTCGATGTAGTACGGCGACTGCACCTGATCGATCTTCAGTTGCGCCTTGGAGCGATCCAATTCCGTCAAAAGCGCTTCGAGCAGGGCATCGCCAGCCGCCGCGGGATGCGGTGCCGCTGAGTCCGAACCGACAGCGTCGGATACACCGATGAGGACGGACGAATTTTTCGCTGGCGAATCGGGTGCCGCAGCGCGAAGCTGCGCAACGCCAACAAGAAGCGCAAACGCGAGAAGAGCATACGTCAGAGCACGAAGTATTTTCATGGCTTCACCGCCGGCTTGGCTTCGCTGTCTTTCGAAGCGGTTTTCGTAGGACTGTCTTCAAAACCGGGTGGCGGCAAAATCGGCGGCCGGTCGTGCGAATGCTGGCGCTTCTGCACTTCCATTTCGGAGAATAGCATCGCCGGAGCTACCGCTGACACCGGCACCTGCCCGCTTTCCGCGCCGCACACGCCGTTGAACACATGCTGCTGATCCCCCGTTAGCATGATGCGCGTGAGCGCCGCGAGTGGTGTCCCGACAATATCCACGCCGCGCACCAATTCATCCGGTCGCCCATCCGCATACACTTTGTAAACAATCACCGGTAAAACTTGAAACGCTTGCGGCAACGAACGCGTCGTCAGCGTAAACCCGCCTTGAATGTCATCAAAATAGAGACCGTATGGCTTATTCTGCTTTTTCACTTCGTCGATCAACTTCTGCCGCATCTCCGCTTCCGGCACGCTCTGCGTCGACGTGACGATCAAATTCCCCTGCCGCCCCGTCGGCATCAACCCCGGCTGATTCCGCCCGTGCCCATTTGACTGGCTGAAATCCTTGATCGGCATGCGCGACAAAAGAAAATTCTTCAGCACGCCGTCCTTGATCACTTCCACGCGCTTTGCCGGCACGCCTTCGTTATCAAAATCGTACGAACCCGCTAGTTTCACTCCCCCCATTTCGTGAGTCGTCGGATCGTCTGTCACGCTAAGAAACTTCGGCAGCACTTCCTGTCCAACTTTCTTCGTGAACGTCTGCCCTTCGTCTTCATCCTTCTGCCGATGGCCTTCCATGCGATGCCCGAGCACTTCATGAAAGAAAACCGCCGCCGCGCGGCCGCTCAAAAGCGCTGGTCCGTCGTATGGCTCCGCAACCGGCGCGTTCTTAAGGGCCTTCAAATCCTCCGCCATCTTGTCGATCTTGGCGTTCAACACCGATTCGCCCGGCAGCCCTGTCACGGAAGGCGCTTGGAATGTTTCCACGCGCAGCAATTCCATCCCGTCATCCGCGCGCGTTTGCGCCTCCATGATCAACCGAGTGGTCGCACTAGGAGTCTCAATCGCGCTCCCTTCGCTAGAGACCATGCGCGAGTTTGAATCCGTAACCTGCACCACGACAGTAGCGAAATAAATGTCGGGATACTTGCGGAACGCGCTCGACAACCTCCGCACTTCGCCCCTCCACTCCGCACGATCGAAAGCCGGCGGCGTCATCACATCGCCCAAATGCGTCACGGGCGTTTCTTTCGAAAAGTCCGGCGACTTATCTTCCTCTTCCGCCCGCACTGCGGTATTCGTTCGCACATTCAAAAACGCCGGCGCCGCGCGCTTATACTCGCGATCCGTCAATTCCCAAAGCACGCGCGCGATCGCGTCCTGATCGTTGCCGATGGGCAATGTCCCCGAGGTCATTCCCGTCGAGCGGCTCTGCCCGTGCGTGTTGTCCAGCGCCGGAGCGCCCACGCGCATCACTACGTCGGCCTGTCGCCGCTGCAGCGACGCATCTGTAAGCAAACTCCCGTACGCCCCGACGAGCACTACAAGATTCTGGTCGTACACCGTATAGCTCATGTAATAAGGCGCTGAGTCCGTTTTCCCCAGGTCCGCCGTCGCGCGCGCCAGCTCGGCCTGCATCACGCGCATTACCGGATCGGTCGCACCCTTCGCAACCGGCTTATCGGCGGAAGCAGACGAAGAAGTGTCGCCAGCCGCCGTCGCGAACGGCAAACCAACAAGCTGTGCCGCGAGCACCCAGCACGCGCCAAAGCGCGCCGTCTGTTTCGCCCTTGTCTTAAAACTTCCTCGAACTAAAGCTGACGCGAACCTGTTCATGGAATGTGAGCTCCCGATGCTGGTATAACGATGCCGTCCCGCCAAACGCCCTGTTAGCTAGAGTTTCCAGATGTGGGTCAAATTTTGAGTATGCCTGAGCGTTAGGCGTCGCGCAAACTAGCTTTCGCCGAAGTGTTCGCTGGCAAGCAAGTGAGCGCCGTTGACAAACTCTGCCGCTGAAATCTGCTTGCGCCCTTCCACTTTGACGCCTGTCAACCGCAAATAGGTTGCGCCGCCGCACGCCACCAGCAGTTCATTGCGCCCAGCAAGCAGTGTGCCTGGAGCCGTGCCGCCAGCCGGACGCCCAGGCTCTTGGCCCGAAATACCGAGTTGACCCAAATCCTTAGACGCCGGCTCACCCCAAATGTGGCAAGTCTGCCCACGAAAGGAGGTGTAAGTCCCCGGCCACGGCGCAAATCCCCGAATCCGATTGTAAATTTCCCGTGCCGGCCGCGACCAGTCGATCCGCCCGTCTTCTCTCTTTAGCATCGGCGCAGTCGAAGCCTGCGAGTGATCCTGTGCCCGCGGCACAATCGCACCCGCAGCCAATCCACGCAGCGTCTCCACCATCAGCGGCGCGCCCAACTCCGACACGCGAGCCGCCAACTCCGGTGCAGTCTCCGCCTCACCTATTTCCATGTCTCTCTGCAGGAAAATCTCGCCGGTATCCATCCCGGCATCAATCCGCATCGACGTAACGCCCGTCTTCGTCTCGCCATTCACGATAGCCCAGTTGATCGGCGCAGCCCCGCGATATTTCGGCAGAAGGGAAGCATGCAGATTGATCCACCCAAGCCGCGGGATCGGCAAGAGACGCGCAGGAATAATCTGCCCATAAGCAATAATCACAATCGCGTCCGGCGCAAGCCGCTGTAAAAGTTCCTGCGCCTCGGGCGCTCGAATCTTCTCCGGCTGATAAACTGGTGTGCCCGCCGCAACCGCCGTCTCCTTCACGGGCGAGAACGAAACCTCCTGCCCACGCCCGCGCGCCCGGTCCGGCTGCGTAATCACCGCCGCGATCTCAAAATCATTTTGTCCCAGCAGATGGTTCAAAGAAGGCACAGCAAACTGAGGCGTACCGCAAAACACTAACCGCATGCGCCCGCTCCTTGCAGTGGCACGGCATGCCATGCCGGCCCTCGGCAAGCCTTCAACGCTCGCAACTCTCTCTTATCGATGTTGGAGTTTGTAGCGGAAGTTACCACTCACCCTGCTTCTTCAATTTCTTGATCTTGCGCCTGATCAAATCCCTCTTCAGCATACTAAGGTGCTGCAAAAACAAAATCCCGTTCAAGTGATCGATCTCATGACAAAAAGCCCGCGCCAAAAGGTTCTCGCCGCGAATCTCAAACAACTCGCCCTTCGCATTCTGCGCCCGCACCGTCACAAACTGCGGCCGCATCACATATCCGCGAAACCCCGGAATCGAGAGGCACCCTTCTTCCTCGCGAACCTCGCCCTCTGCGTGAATAATCTCCGGATTGGCGATAACGATTTTCGCCTCGGGATTTTTTCCCACGGTCACATCAATCACGGACAAACGCAGGTTCAAACCGATCTGCGGAGCTGCCAACCCGACTCCCTGCGCCGCATACATGGAAGCGAACATGTCCTCGACAAGCTGCTCCAGTTCCGCATCAAATTTCTTCACCGGAACGGTCGGCTTCTCGAGAATGGGGTCGCCATACTTGACGATCGGATAAATTTTCCGCGCCGTCGTCGTGGCCTCGGTAGATGCCGAGCCCGTGCTCGCGGCCACTTCTTCAGAACTCGTCGATTTGTCTGGCATAGTTGTCGAAATTCCGCCGCATCTCGGAAAGCGAGTCTCCTCCAAATTTTTGCAGAAAAGCATCGGCTAATACAAGGGCAACCATTGCCTCGCCGGCCACCGCGCCCGCGGGCACAACGCACCAGTCCGAACGCTCATACGCCGCCGAAACCGGCTCCTTGGTCACCATATCGGCAGTGTGCAGCGCCGTACGCAAAGTAGAGATCGGTTTCAAATACCCGCGGATAATAATGTCCTCGCCGTTGGTAATCCCGCCTTCCAGCCCGCCAGCCCGATTCGTAGATCGCCGAAACCGCCGCGCCGCCTTCTCATAAAAAATCTCGTCCTGCACTTCGCTGCCGTACGATCCCGCGCCGGCAACGCCAGCACCGATCTCCACCGCTTTTACGGCCTGCACGCTCATCAGCGCCTGCGCCAGCCGCCCGTCCAGCTTTTCATCCCACTGCGCGTGGCTCCCCAGCCCCACAGGAACGTTGTGCGCAACAATCTCAAAAATTCCCCCGACGGTATTTCCCGCCTTCAGCGCCGCGTCCACTTCCGCTTTCATTTTTTCCTGCGTCTCCGTATCGACGCAACGCAAAGGCGAATCCAGATCGTCGCTCACCGCGCGAATCTCGTCCCACTCCGCCGCACGGCCCAGCCGCACATGCCCAACCTGGATCGTGTGGCTGGCGATCAGCGTCCCAAATTCTCGCAGCAACAGTTTTGCGAACGCTCCCGCAGCAACGCGAGCGGCTGTCTCGCGAGCCGAAGCCCGTTCCAAAACGTATCGCGCATCATGAAAATCAAATTTCTGCGAACCGGCCAGGTCGGCGTGACCAGGCCGAGGCGCAACAAGTTTTCGCTCTTTAGCGGCGGACTCGGCGCTACCCTCGACAGGAAGAAT
>DASXMM010000535.1:0-20588 GCA_036495665.1 Candidatus Acidiferrum sp.
GCGCCGCCGCACCCGCCCCATGTCCAGCTTCTCCAACTTGCAAAGCTGCGACCGCATCATCTATGGCGTCCTCTCGCACCTCAACAGCTCCTGGGAAAAAAAGCCCTTCTTCCAATTTACACAAAATGCTTGACGCTACCAGTTTAGGGGGTCACCTCACAACTTGGGAACATTTTGGGAACAACGAAGCAAATGGAAGGAACGCGTCTTCGTCTTAAGTTCATTGATTGTGCGAATTTCTTGAGAACGGCGTCCCGATCTCTTAGGAACCACTTACCGCCCTCGTGGTCAAAAATCAGCGTAATTTGCAAAGATTCAGTACCCATAGGAAATGGGCTGGGCCCCGCTAGGTCGGACGTGGGATGTGGACGCGTTGCTGCAAAGCTCTGAAGCGGGGCTCGGCGCGAAGGCTGTCCAAGGCAGGATCTACTCCGAGCAGGACGATCCAACCAACGTGCTGATCGGCAGCTTTTTCCAGCTGTGTAAGCGCTTTTTCTTTCTCGCCCAAGGCGGCATAGATGAGCGCCAGGTCCCAAGCAGAGACGAACATAGGCGTAGAGGGTTTCTCGAGACGGCGGAGAATCTTCCGCGCCTCAGATTGGTTGCCGGAGAGCGCCCGTACCTGAGCAAGATAGGACAAGACAACACTAGTATCCCCAGCAATCGCCTGGGCGCGTTCGAATTGAGCCAAGGCTCTTGGGTAGTCACCGGTTCTCATGTAGATCATCCCGAGGTCCAGCAATGCGGGAGCATAATTCGGATCCATTTCCACGGTTCTTTCGCATTGTTGAATGTCCAGATCGTACTGGCGGCCGTGGTAGTAAATCCAACCGACAACGGAATTGATGATCAACGAAAGCGGGTCCAGTTCTTGGGCGCGGCGGATTTCGGCTTGAGCTTCAGCGTGTCGGCCGGCAGCCATGAGATAGATGCTATAAAAGTGATGAGCGGTGGCGTAATTGGGACTGAGCTCAATGGCGCGACGGAATCTCTGTTCGGCACCTGACCAGTCCCAATCGTAGAGAAAACTTGCGTAGGCGAGAGATGTTTGGGCTTCGGCGAGATGGTCATCCAGTTCCAGCGCTTTACGGGCAGCCGCTTCGGCCCTCGGGTAGGCCTCTTTGCCCGCTATGAACCTCCAGTTGGCGAGCGTAATGTAGCTATCAGCCAGCCCGGCGTACGCCTCGGGGTAATCTGGCTGAAGCTCAATCGCCTTCTGAAAGTCCTGAACGCCAGCGCGAAGTCCGCTCTCGGTGCGCTGGTTCCAGTGATACCGTCCTTTCGAATAGCTCTCGTGGGCCGCGGGATCAACGGTACGAGTGGCGGTGAGGCGAGCGAGCTCCTCGGGTTTCAACTTGACGCGGATTTCTTCTGCGATATCGCGAGCCACATTATCCTGGAGCGCCAAGACGTCTTTCAAATCGCGCTCGTAAGTCTTGGCCCACAAATGGAGGTCGGTTTGTGCATCAATCAACTGGGCCGTGATTCGCACGCGGTTCTCCGAACGCGTGACCGAGCCCTCGACGATGGCGTCCACATTCAGCTGGTGGCCAATCTCCGTGAGCGTTTCCTTGCTGTTCTTGAAATGCGTCGCCGAAGTTCGTGAAATCACGCGAAGCGAGCCAATCTGGGCGAGTTCTGTGGTCAAGGCGTCCGTCATTCCATCGCTGAAATAATCCTGGCTAGGATCTTTGGACATGTTTTCCAAGGGAAGCACGGCGATGGAATGAATCTCAAGCGACCGGGATTTGGCAAAGATGCGGGTACGAAGTTTACCGGCATTCAAGCCGATAGTCAGAGCCGCGACTACCGTCAGGCCTAAACCAACGGCCAACGTCCAAGCCTTTCGTCTGGAGGCAGGGATCGTAGTTGTGGAGACCGGTTCGGGCCGTGTCGGTGCTTCGACGGAGCCAATGAACCGATAGCCATGCCGGGGAATCGTCTCGATGAATCGCGGATTGTCGGGGGAGTCGCCCAGAACCTCGCGGAGACGGTTCACGGCCTTCTTTAGGGCGAGCTCATAATCAACGAAAGTATTGTCCGGCCAGAGGCGCTGGCGAAACTGCTCGCGTGTGACGATTTCTTGAGGATGTTCGAGCAGCGCTTGCAAGACTTGAAAAGGCTGGCCCGCGAGCTTCTGCCGCATGCCGGCCTTGCGAACCTCACCGGATTGCAGGTCCACCTCGAAGACCCCGAACTTAATGACTCGTGGCTGGCCGGAGAGGGTTCCCATCCGCCTACTCCATTTGGGACAGGGCGCAGTCTATCACGCTTCGCTGGTGAGGTGGAGAGAGCTTCCGCAGGAACCTCACGTCATTAGCGGCCTGAAATCAATAGCTTGGCGTGGAACCAAGAAACCACCGGCAAGGTTCTTGACCCCCAGGCCCGCTTACGGCCAGTGTGCGTGAGGCCAAGAAGTTCCCGGCGCACAGATAACAGATAAAGGGAGGCCGTGATGACAATTGGAAGGATCAGCCGCATCGCATTGCTTGTCTCGCTCGCAGTTTTTGCATTCGCCATTGTTGGCGTCAGCGGGGGCCGTACGCCTGCTTCGCGCCCCGGCGCCGGAGCCAGGGAAGGTCACTGTACCCAGGTTGGAGGAATGATTATGACCAACTTCGGGGCCATCGACCAAAACACGACGATGGGCCCAGCAACGGGGGATCTCCGAGGAGCGGTGAGCGGAACGCTTCTGGGCGCTCCCCAACCTAGCGCGGGGAACACCCTTGTGTTTCATATTCAGCATCACTGGGTCACCGAATCGGGCGACACGCTGTTCTTCGATCCAGCGACAGCCACGACTGTTCCACTCTCGCAAACCCTGTTCGCGATCGTCACGTATCCCGTACATCTGAAGGGCGGCACAGGGAAATTCGCCGGAGCGACGGGAGATTTGACAGGCATTGGCGAAGTCGATTTGAGCAACGGAACGGTGTTCCGGTACAGCGGGCAGGTGTGCTTCGCGCCCCAGGATAAAGACTAATCCCGACGTGCGACATTGTGGCTTCTCTTGAGGATTTGGCGTAACGCGGTTACCCATTTGAGCTGGAATTCCCGCTATTGAGGGTTGAGGGATGGACTGGAACGAAGTGTAGCGGCGCGAGGCTAAGCCCCGAAAGGCTGCCCGGCTGGAGAGCAAAATGAATGCACAAAAGTTGACGCGCACGAAGATTCGGATCGCCATAATCTGCGGCCTGTTGGTTTTTCTACTGTTGCCAGCGGGAGCGCAGGCTCAGTTTCAGACTGTGACGATCCCGGTGGGGAAGGGTCCCATCGCGCTGGCGCTAAACCAAACCACGCACCTGCTGTACGTGGCAAACCAGACCGCCAACAGTGTGTCCGTGATCGACACAAACGCGGCGAACCCGACGTTCAACACGGTGGTGGCAGGGCCTATTTCCGTGGGCGCTGCACCCTTCGCCATCGCGGTGAACGCGGCCACGAACAGAATCTATGTAGCCAACAGCGGCTCCGCCAACGTCAGCGTGATCGACGGCAGCTCGAATACGGTCATTGCCACGATTCAGGTTAACATTCTTAACCCTTCGGCCAATCCTCCGACTACTTTCGCCTTTCATCCGTCCGCGTTGGCTGTGAACCAAAACACGAATCAAGTCTATGTGGGTAACGCGGACTGCGCTTTCGCCGCTATCGACGGCAATACGAATACGGTTCGGCATCCGAACTATCCTGACTTGTGCAACGAAAACGCTATCGCCGTGAATCCCGCGACGAATACTATCTACGTTGCCTCCCAAGGGGACTCGGACATCGAAATGTTCAACGAGACCAACGCGGGCGGAGTATTCAGCAATACTTTCGTGACTGGCTTCGACAGCAACCAGCCCATCGCGCTCGCGGTGGATTCTGTCGCAGGGCTGATTTACGCGGCCGACCTGACAGGACTCGTAGAAGTTGTAAAAGAATCTACAAAGCAAGAGATCGAAAATGTCGGCTGTGTCACTAATGGCAATGGTCCACCCATGGCCTTGCCTTGCATTACGACCCCCGGCCCCTCTTACGTTCTGGCTGTCAATCCCAACACGAGCAAGGCGTATGTTTTAAACGAAAGTCCTGCGGGAAGTCCTGCGACTCTTAGCGTGATCGGCAACAACGGCATCTCGGCCGCCATCACTGGCAAGATCACGGTCGGGAATGAAGCCGCGCCCATTCGCGTTCCTGCGGCGCAAAAGGTGCTCGCTGATCCGATAGCAAACATGGTGTACGTCGCCAACGACGGTTCGAACACGGTAACCATGATCGATGGGAATACGGACTCCGTTCTGTTCACCTTCCCGACCGGCGGCCAGCCGTTCGCGCTTGCAAAAGACGCAACAACTGGCGATGTTTACGTTGCAAACTTTTCGTCGGGAACTTCGGGAAGCGTAACGGTCCTTGAAGTGGCGCCGTCGAGCGCAAATCTCTTCGCGACCACGTCGTACACCTTTGGGCCGCAAGCGGTGGGGACGAGTAGCCCGGCGCAGCTGGTGAATTTAATCAATCGTGGAGCGAACCCGCTCACAGTCAACAGCATCGTGCACAGCGGGGATTTCAGCGAAATGGATAACTGCGTGTCGTCCAGCTACCCTCCTATACCCGTTGGTGGGTCATGCACGATTCAGGTTACGTTTACGCCGTCCGCTGCCGGGACGCGCACCGGGCAATTAATTGTCACCGACAGCGATCCGAGCAGTCCGCAAGTGATTAGCCTCTCCGGCACCGGCACCGGCGCCGGCTTGACGGTGACGCCATCTACGGTGGTTTTCGGCGCGACTATCATAAATCTGGGCAGCAGCCAGCAGGGCGTGACGGTAACGAATACGGGCGCAACACCGCTGGTATTTCAGTTTACAAGTACCAGTGTTACGGGGGACTTCAGCTGGGACAATGGGTGTACCCCGCCGACGTCCGCTACGACTTTTACAGTCGCGCCTGGCGGAGCCTGCACCATCGAAGTCCAATTCTTTCCCACAACCGGTGGCGTGAGAACCGGGCAGCTCATCATTACCGATTACAGCAGCGGAAGCGGCGTGAATTACACGGTACCGCTGACAGGATACGGAATTGCGGCACAAGGCGTGCAGCCACTTGCGCCATCACTAGTATTCGGATCGCAGTTGGTGGGCACGACGAGCCCGGGTCTGGTGGAAACGTTGACGAATGTGGGCTTCACGAACCTCGCTGTGAGCGGGGTCACGGCTTCCGTCGATTTCGCGATTGGAGCAAACAATTGCGTGGGGGCGACGGTAGCCCCACAGACATCCTGCGAATTTATCGTTACTTTCACGCCCACGCGCGGCGGCACCAGGGAAGGGCAGGTCTTAATCTTCGACAACCAGAACTACAGCCCGCAAGTTGTTACGTTGTCCGGCGCAGGCTCGCCAGTCGGAGTAACGCTGGCCCCGGCGACGCTAAGTTTTGGTACGCAAGCAGGAAGCGTGCAGGGCTTGCCGCAGTCGGTCACCCTGACCAATACCGGGACGAGCAACCTGACAATCACGAGCATCACTCCCGACGGAGATGAAAACTGGCTGGAGACGGATACCTGCGTGTCGCCGGCATTTGGTCCAATCCCGCCAGGCGGCTCTTGCACCATCACGGTTACAGAAGAGCCCCTCACGATTGGGCGGTTGACCGGATTAGGACAACTCATCATCACGGATAGCGACCCGAGCAGTCCGCACTTCGTCGGGCTGGCGTCGGCCGGAACAGGACTGCAACTCAGCGTAACGCCCTCATTTTTGTCCGTGCCGGGCGTGGTAAGCGTATCCGACACGCTCTTCCAGCCGCTCATCAGCAAGGTGCAGGAAGTCGGCGGCGGTTGGACCGAATCGGACACTTGTTCACCGCCCGCGTTCACGCTCACTGCCTGCACGGTAACCGTGAGCGGCGGAACCGGAGTCGGCCAGATCACCATTGATGATGTGAACCATGCCAACAGCCCAATGATCGTGGCGTTGGCAGGCCCGTACAGCATCGCATCCATGGCAAACACCCCCGCGAATGCACCAGCGGGTCCGCCCGTAAACGTAGCACCCATCGATGGAAGTACGGGAACAGCACCAGTCTCGCTGACGTTCCCGAGCGGCAGCATCACGACAGGCGGGATTACTTCGCTGACGATTCAGAGTGGTGGGCCGCAGCCGCCGTCGGGATTCCAGCTCGGGACGCCGCCGGCTTATTACTACATTCAGACGACCGCCGTGTTCAGCGGAAATGTCACGATTTGCATTACGTCCCCGAGCGTGACGATTGCGTCGCAGTTGTTCCACTTCGGAACCACAGGAATGCCAAGCAACATCACAACGTCTGTTGCGCCTCCCACGATTTGCGGTGTAACGACCTCGTTCTCGCCCTTTGCCATTGCGCAGCGAACGAGTTCTTCGGCGACGTTGAATGCAACACTGATTTCGTCTGCGAACTCTTCGGTCTACGGTCAGGCGGTGACTTTTACTGCAGGTCTCAGTGGTTCCGGTACCCAGTCCTCGCTGGTGCCTGCTCCCACGGGCACAATCGCGTTCTTCGACGGTGCCACTCCTCTCGGTTCTCCCTTCACGCTATCCAGCAACACGTCGGTTGCGCTAACGCTTAGCACGCTTACAGCGGGCGCGCACTCCATCACGGCTCAATACAGCGGCGACAGCAACTATGCACCAAGCAACTCCAGCTCCTTCTCATTAACCGTCAATCAGGCCACGACATCGCTCGGATTGACTTCCTCCGTCAACCCCGCCTCTGCCGGCCAAACCATCACCTTTAACGCTGCGCTGACGAGTACGACCAGCTCGTCTCCGGGCGTACTGTCCCCTTCTGGCTCAGTTGCGTTCTTGGATGGTGGCACACCGCTTGGCGCTCCTGTCTCCTTGTCGACCTCCGGTTCCGCAGCTTTCATGACAAGCGCGTTGGCGCTGGGGACACACACGATCACCGCCCAATACAACGGCGACGCGAACTACACCGGAAGCAGTTCCAGCGCGATAACGCAAACGGTCAACAAGAATCCAACATCAACTAGTTTGGCTTCTTCCTCCACTTCGCCCACAGTTGGTCAAGCCATCACGCTGACTTCGGCGGTTTCTAATGCTGGCACGGGCTCGCTGCCTGCGGGTATTCCAGCCCCAACAGGCTTCGTGACGTTTTTGGACGGCAGCACTCCGCTTGCTTCCGCAGTTCCTCTGCCCAGTAGCGGGCCAGCCACACTTACGCTGAGCACGCTAACAGCAGGGACGCACACCCTCACCGCGCAGTACAGCGGCGATGGTTTCTACAGCTCCAGCACTTCCCCTGTATTTATAGAGATCGTGAATGGCAGTGTTTCCACGATCACCACGATTTCAGAAACGAATGTCATCTACGGCACCGCGTCGAGCGTTACGGTTACAGTGATCCCGTCTAGCGGAAGCACCACTGTGACCGGCAATGTGACGTTGAGTGTTGACGGCGGTGCGACATCCAGCGCAGTCCTTTCCGTCGGCTCCGCCACCTTCAATCTCGGCGTTTTGAAGGCAGGCAACCACTCACTCGTGGCAAATTTCGCAGCCCAAGGCAGCTTTACCAGCTCTTCCGGTCAAGCGACACTCGTAGTCACTCAAGCGTCCCCAACAATCACCTGGGCAACCCCAGCTCCGATTACCTACGGGACGGTCCTCGGTGCTGCCCAGCTCAATGCAGCTTCGGTGCCGGGTACGTTTACTTACACTCCTGCCGCCGGGACGCTATTGAGTGCTGGAAGCCACACACTGTCGACAACGTTCACGCCGGCGGACACCGTGGACTACGCCGGCGCAACCGCTCAAGTTACGATTACCGTGACTCCCGCACTGCTCACCATCACGGCGAACAACGCTACGAAACTACTCAATGCCACGAACCCAACTTTCACCTGGACGCCGAGTGGTTTCGTGAACGGTGATACGGCGAGTGTCCTGACTGCGAATCCCATTTGCACCACTGCGGCGGGTACGAACAGCCCTGTGGGGAGCTATTCGATCACCTGCTCCGGAGCCAGCGCCGTGAACTATACGTTCGTGTATGTCCCCGGAACACTGAAGATTCAATACGCTACCTCCATCGGTCATGTGATTCAGCCTCCCATCAACGCCGATGGCACAAGCGTATTGATGCAAGGGCGCACGGTCCCCGCCAAGTTCAGTGTTTATGACGCGAACGGAGTTTCCATTGGAACGCCCGGCGTTGTCTCAAAGTTCCTCTTGACGGGAATTCAGTCGGGGACGACCGCAAATTCGGTCGAGAACTTCGTCGACACCAACAACCCGGACACGGCTTTCCGCTGGGATCCCACGAATCAGCAGTGGATCTTCAACATCGCCACCGGGAACCTGTTGGCGGGCAGCACCTACATTTACACCATTATGCTGAACGATGGCTCGACGATTACGTTCCAGTACGGTTTGCGTTAGCCAGTTTTCTTTCGTTTTGGATTTGTAGGGCAGCGAGAGCTTCAGGAGGATGCCATGACCCAGCTTGTCAGGATGGCTTGGTTTGCAGTGTTTTCGATTCTGTTTTTGGCTTCGACGGCTTTCGGACAGCAGTCCCAGAGTTGGAAATTTCCGCTTTCGATTCCAACGACGCAATCCGGTTATCCTTCACCGGTCGTAGCGTCTAACCGTCAGCAGGTATTCTCATATTCTCACCCAGCTTGGGGTAACAATAAACGTCCAACCGCACAAGAGCAGCGCTCGTCGAGCTCTTCACTTTCCCAAGATAAAACGGCACAGGCGGTGAAAGCGCGATGACTGTAATAGGCGCGCTCTCGTCTTTTCGCAAACGAGGCGAGATGAGTCCTTACAAACGCGCTTCTATCCGCTAACGCCCGAATCGTCGGCAATCCGGAAGTTATGGCCAAGAGTCGCGGTAGGTTCTGATCAACGCGGAATCCAGACAAGGTGGTTCCTGCACGACTAACTGGGACCAACCGGACCGATCTCAGTTAATTTGAGCTCTAATCCAGGTCTTTGCCGTTCTCGGGCACCCAATACCAGCGATGGTCAGCGCTGTCTTCCTCAGCGCTTCGCCGCAGCAGCGCGAGCGTTCGAGATGTCTGGGTGTGTGCGCACGCAATTAGAATTGCGCCCACAACCGACATCGGCGCCACATAAGAACTGCCAAACGAAGGGCTGGCCACGGAAGCCAGGCAAAAATTGTCGCAGACTCTCGCGATAGGCGTTCTCTCGCTATCGGTGATTCCAAACGTCGGAACCCCCTGCTTTTTCGCCCGAAGGGCAGCTTCCACGGTCTCTCTCAAACATTGGCCGAAGCTGATGGCTATTAGCAGATCTTTTGAACTGAGCGTTCTTACTCTTCTCTGAACATTGCCGGTACCACCCAAAGGCGCCTCGGCAGGAAATCCCAGGTGTACCAATCCATACGCTAGATGCCAACTCAACGCAAAGGCAAGATCGATCCCTACGACCATGATTCGATGGGCGCGCTTGACCGATTTTGATAAGGCAACGACTCGCTCTGGTTCCAAAGTCGTTCGCAAAGATTGCAAATTGCGAAAATCCATCTCCATCCCATGCCTCAACCGGTCCGGCGGAGAGCGCCTCTCTTGGGAAGCTGCTTTCAACGCGGCGTACGGCGTGATTCGCATGATGAAGTGGGAACGCAAGTCCGCAGCGAATTCCCCGAATTTCCGATATCCGAGCGCCTGGACGGTGCGCACGATCGTTGCCGCATCCACGTCATAGCGCTTTGCAAGTTCACGCGAAGAAAGGAAGAACGTGTCTCCTGGGTTTTCCAAGATCATGTCAAGCAATTTCTTCCTACTGCGGCTGAGTTTGTCTTCAGACTTTGCATAGCGAACCTCGAGCGGTGTTCGGCCAACCAAGAGCATCTCTTCATCAGAGGATCGATGCGAAACGGATTGCCGAGTTTTATTTCCCAATTTCACGGCCTCGTGCTCCCTGCCAATTGTCAACGCCCGCGTTTTCGGAAAACGTGCAATACAACTCCACGCAGGCCGGTGATTCCAGAAATCGCGCCCATTCTTCCGTGACGAAACTACAACGTATGTTGCATTCTGCCAAGATGCCTCACTTTCGTATCGACGCCAGTTATTTATTTTTTAGATTCACTGTATCACTAACGCAACATGTGTTGCATCCTTAGAAGAGGGACCTACAATTCGAAGGAATGAGTTGACAATCCATTGACGGGAGCCTAGACTCGCGCGCAATGCATGAAATCATTATCGATGCAACACTCGTTGCATAATCTCGAAGTGCAGAGCTTGCGCGATCGCGTGGTGGCGCAGCGCGCCTTTGGCGGGGGTCTAAAAGGGGAACTATGGGAAGCCAAACAAAACATTCACGTGGACCGCTCGAATTCGCGCAGGGAATTGCGAAACGTTTGATGACTTATCTCTGCAGCCTTGCTGTGATTCTATTTCTGCTTGTGCCCCATAGTGCGGCGCAGACCACTTCTACGATCGAAGGCACCGTCAAGGATAAGCAGGGCCTCGCCGTTGCCGGTGCGCAAATTCACGTGACCAACCTCGAGCTAGCCATGGATCGCACGGTCACCACGGAGAGCGACGGGAGCTATCGCATTTCGACTTTGCCGCCTGGCGTCTATGAGCTCAAAGCATCCAAAGACGGCTTCCAATCCGAAGTCTTCAAAAATATTGAGGTCACACTCAACCGAACGCTGTCTCTCGACATCGCCATGCAGGTCGGCTCCCTCAACCAAACCGTGGAGGTGGATTCGGCGACGCCGCTGCTGGAAACGTCTGCCTCTTCAACGGGTGCCACCATCACCCCGCAGCAGATTGAAGACATGCCTATCAACGGCCGAAATTACCTGGATCTTCTTCAGTTGGTCCCGGGTGTTGCGCTGAATCGCCAAAACGACCCCGCTGGAGACAACTCGACGCCCATCCTCGGCGAGCGGGGCGGTAACACTCTTTTCCTGATCGATGGCCTGCCAAATCGCGACAGCTTCAATGGGGGGCCTTCGGCGCAGTTTAACCAGGATTCCATTCTCGAATTTCAGGTGATTTCGGCTGGATACAAAGCCGAATTTGGACACGCATCGGGCGGCATCGTCAACGTGCTGACACGTGGCGGCACGAATGATCTGCATGGCGGCGTGTCGGTGTTCTTCCGGAACTCCGTTTTCGACACGAACGATATTCCGCAAGCGACTGGCGGAGCGCCGTTTCTGAATCGGTGGGACCCGACGGCATACATCGGCGGGCCGATCATTAAGGATAAGGTGTTTTTCTTCGGTTCAGTGGAGCGCATCCAGGAAAGCCGTAATTTGAATTTCGTCTTCAACCCGAATTTGCCGTCCACGCTGGTTGATTTCGAAGCTCCGTTCAACAAGAACTCTCTGACCTACGACACCCGCGCGCGATTCAAGCTTGATGAGGTTCTCGGCCGTCACCGGATAACGGAGCAGATGAACTACACCAACTCCCACGTGACGGACTATCTGCCGTTAACGGCGTCGCAAAGCCTGCCGGACACGCGGCAAAACCTGAGCGGCCGCACGTTGATGCTCGGACTCAGCGACTTGTGGACCATTGGTGACACTTCCAATCCGTGGATCTCGAACTCCTATTTTCAGTTCCGGGCCGATCCGCTGAAAACGGCTCCATCGCATCCGCAGGCCGGCATCCCGAACACCCTGTTCAACCTGTTCGATACATATACGAGCGGCGACGAATTCGGAAACCTCGGCCAGACTTCGTTTGGTCCGGGCTACAACGCGTTCACTTACTATCAGAAATATATTTCGACGGGCAGCAACATCAGCAAAGCATTCGGCCGCCACATTATTAAGTTCGGATGGGACTTCCAGAACTCCAAAGTGGACGGCGCGGAGCCGAACAATTTCTTTACGCAGCTTTTCGCGACCGTGGACGACTTCAACCAGTTCGGTTCCATCAATTCAGGCATCAATTTAATCACGCTGCAAGCTGGGCCGACGCCGGCGGATAATCTGGTCCATATCCGCAATAACTACAACGGACTCTACGCTCAGGACGATTGGAAGCTTACTTCGAAACTCACGGTCAACGCCGGTTTGCGCTGGGACTATGACTCGCAATTCCCCAACAAGACGGACTTCTCGCCTCGAATCGGAGCGGCGTGGGCCATCACTCCAAAGACGGTCGTGAATGCCAGCTTCGGCGTGTTCTACGACCAATTCCGCGAAGGCGTTGCCAGAGACATTCCCGGATTCGGCGGCGCGAACATTCAGCGCGAGCGTTTGCTTTCGTTCCCGCGGCTGTTCTACGGAAACCCGACAACCCTGACGAGTCTGTTCCAAACGCTGGGTCGGCCAACCGTCTGCGTATCCAACGCGATGACGGAAGCCCAAGTTACGGCGGCTAATGCGAAGTGCCCGAATGGTCTCGGCACCACTCTCTACGGCATCGACTATCTGAACAATGTGGTCGCTCCCGGCCACGCGCCGATTCCCGCGAATACGGTCGTTAACATGAGCAATATTCAACAACTCAGCGGCTTTACGCCGGATCAGTACCTCGCAGCCGCGGACGCCGCGATCGCAAACCTTGCGGGTACTAACAGCACACTCACCGTGCCCGCGAACTATTGGTCGTGGGATCCTTTTGGCAATCTCACTACCATCGGCGGCATTCTTGGTACCGCAGGGCAGGTTCCTATCTCGGTGGACCCGGGGTTCAAGGTTCCTCACACATTTAACTATCACGCCGGAATTCAACACGAACTCGCATCGGGGATGGTGGTTACCTTTGACTACTACCACAAAGACATCACCGATATCACCACGGTGCGGGCGACAAATCTCGCTTTCGACGCGCGCATGCCGGACACTCCGGGCGATCTCATCCCTGGAACGGGTCCGAAGCGCATTGAGAGCTACGGTCCTTGGGGAGCAGGCACTTACGATGGCTTCACCGTCGGCTTCCAAAAGCGGATGTCGCAGCACTTCACCCTGCAGGCGAACTACACGTTCGTTCATGCGAACGACGACGTGATCAACTCGACGCTGGCATCGGAAATTCAGAACGGTGAGGGCGTCAACTTCCTAGCTATCGCGGGTCTTTCCGACAGCTTTGTCGGACGCGTGCCGCTCGTTACCGACGTGAACACGGGTCAAACGAATGCGAACGGACCGTTCATCAACAGCATTCTAAATCCCGTGCCCAAGGCTGGAACGTACTATAACGGCGCGATCATTGATAAGGGGCCTTCGGACTTGGCGCTGAATCACACTTTCCTTATGCACGGCATCTGGCAATTGCCCTGGAAGGTAGAATTCTCGGGCATTTTCCGTGCGCAGAGCGGATTCCATTACAGTGTGAGTCCCTTCTCGGGTGGCTCGGACTTTGATGGAGACGGGTTGTTTAACGGCGCAGGCCTCAACTTTGACGGTCAAGGCGCTCTCTATGCGCGTAATGCCCAGACCGCGCCGCCATTCGTCAATCTCGACATGCGGCTCGCGAAGCGGTTCAACATCGGCGAGCGCGTGAAAGCCCAGGTGCTCTTTGAAATGTTCAACCTGCTCAACCGCGACAATTCCGCGGCCGTAAATGGACTCGAGCCAACTTGTCCAAACAATCCGGCCAACATTAGTCCGCTTGGCCCGCAAGCTTGCAATGTGTTTCAGATACAAGGCGGGCAGCCGGGAATTGGGACCACCCTGCAGTATTTGCCCGGTCGTGAAGGCCAGATTGGAATTCGGTTCGAATTCTAGGAATTGGCCTGCTCATTAATTCCCAAGAGCGGCCACGCATTGTGGCCGCTCTTGTTTTTATGTCTGCTTGCGAGACTCAATCGGTGGGTGTTTGTCGGTTGGCCAAGGTGGTGTGACGGTGCGTCGCGCGATTTTGAATCTCAGTTTCGTTGTGCTGGCGATTTCGCCAGGTTTTGCGAAATCGGACGCCTTCGATCTCGTGATTTCCGGGGCGCATGTTGTGGATGGCTCTGAAAATCCCTGGTATGTCGCAGACGTCGGCATCCGCGACGGCATCATCCTGGAGATCGGCGATCTCTCGCAGCGCACTGCCGAGCGCGTCATCGAAGCTCATGGGATGGTTCTCTCGCCAGGATTTATTGACATGATGGGTGGTACTACGCTTCCCCTTTTGGTTGATCCGCGCACTGCGCAAAGCAAGCTTCGCCAGGGCGTTACAACCATGATGGCTGGCGAAGGCGACTCCATGGCGCCGCAGGACGAGCGCACCATCAAGGAACTCAACCTGCCCTCGGGAACTTCACACTGGACAACCTTCGAAGAATACGACCGCATGCTTGACGCAAAAGGCATCGGTATCAACGTGATCCATAATGTCGGGGCAGCCCAGGTGCGCCGGGTCGTTATCGGCGACGAGGATCGCGCGCCGACGCCCGAACAGTTGGCAAAGATAAAAGAAATCGTCGCCAAAGCGATGCAGGATGGATCGATTGGGCTTTCTACCGCGCTGATTTATCCTCCGGGCACGTACGCAAAGACCGAAGAGCTTATCGAGCTTGCGAGAATCGCCGCGCAGCATGGCGGCGTCTATTTCTCGCATATGCGCAATGAGAGCGGGCAGTTGCTCGAGGCCATTCAAGAAACGAATTCGCATCGGCGAAGAGGCGCATATTCCCGTTCATATCTATCACTTGAAGGCCGCGGGACAAGACAACTGGCCGTTGATGAGCAAGGCCATTGCGCTCATTCAGTCCGCGCGCGACCGCGGCGTGGATGTCAGCGCCGATATTTATCCCTATATTCGCAACGGGATTGGGCTTGGTTCATTTATTCACCCCAAGCAGTACGCCGGCGGTACGGATGCTTTCCTGCCAACGCTCTCAGACGCGAAGCTCCGCGCCGAGATGCGAAAGGAGATTGAGACTACTTCGAATTGGGAGAACTGGTACCAGCATGTGGGGAAGAACTGGGACAACGTCCTCGTCGTTCAGGTTCCTGCGAAAGTGGACAAGCGCTTCGAGGGAAAGTCTGTACAGGAAATTGCCGGGCTTCGCAATGCGGATGTCTGGGATACTTTCTTTTATTTGGTTCAGCAAGGCGGAGTGGATGTTGATCCCAAGAGCATGAACGAAGAGCAAAAGCAGCAGGCCTTGCGCGCGCCGTTTGTGAGTATCGGCTCCGACGCAGAGCCCATGAATCCAGCCACCTCCACGTATGCGCATCCGAGAACGTTCGGGACGTTTCCGCGAATCCTGGCCAAGTACGTGCGCGAAGAAAAAGTGATCAGCCTCGAAACCGCGATCCGGGAGATGACGTCCCTGCCCGCCAATCAGCTAAAGCTTTGGAACCGGGGCCGCGTCGCTCCAGGTTTCGCAGCCGACATTGTTCTATTCGATCCGGCAAAGGTTGCGGACACTGCTACCTTTGCCAAGCCGCTCTCTTACTCCGTTGGAATGGAATATGTGCTTATCAACGGAAAATTAGCGATCGACCGCGGCCAGCCGACCGGCGTTCTCGCTGGAAAAGTCATTCGAGCGAATCGTTGAAATATATGTATGTGTGAACGAGTTCGCCGCTAAACGGTCTACGGGAGAAACCATGCACCATCGTCGAACGCATTTTCTTTTTTGCGTCGCTGCGCTCGTCTTGCTTTTGAGCGCAACCACCGCCCACGCGCAGGGCACGACAACCGACACCTACGACTATGACGTCGTTATTCGCGGCGGACGCGTCCTCGATGGCGCCGGCAATCCGTGCATTTTTGCCGATGTCGCGATCAAAGACGGCCGTTTTGTGAAAATCGGCAAGATTGCTGGCCACGGACGCACCGAAATCGACGCCCACGGCCGCTACGTATCGCCCGGATGGATTGACATGATGGATCAATCCGGCCCGCCGCTTCTGAAAAATGGCCTGGCTGAAAACAAATTGATGGAAGGTGTCACGAGCGCCATCGGCGGCGAAGGGGGCACTCCCGTCCCCGCCGAGCAAATCCGCGACTACTGGGCCACGCTCGAGAAAAATGGCATCAGTTTGAATTTCGGCAGTTATTTTTCGGAGACCCAGGCACGCGTCGCTGTTCTCGGTTATGACGCGCGCCAGCCCACTCCCGAAGAACTCGACAAAATGAAAGCCATCCTCGACACCGCCATGCAAAATGGCGCGATGGGCATGACCACGGCGCTGATTTATCCACCGAGCAGCTACGCCACGACGCCCGAGCTGATCGAGATGGCGAAAGTTGTCGCAAAATACGGCGGAATATATGCCAGTCACATGCGCGGCGAAGGAAAGGAACTCGTGCAGTCGGTGGACGAGCTCATTGAGATTGCGGAAAAGGGCGGATTGCCCGGCGAAGTGTTTCATTTCAAGGCGGCGTACAGTCCCGGCTGGGGCAAATTAATGCAGGAAGCCGGCGCTCACATTGACGCCGCACGCGCGCGCGGCGTGGACGTCGCTGCCGATCTCTACGTCTACACCGCCGGTGGCACCGGGTTGGAAGCGACGATCCCGTCTTGGGCGCACGAAGGAGGACAAGAGGCGCTTATCAAGCGGCTTGGCGATCCCGAAATTCGCGCCCGCCTCAAGAAGGAAATGATCGCTGGTTCACCGGGCTGGTGGAACATCATCGAAGCTTCCGGCGGATGGCAAAATGTGATTCTCGTGAACGCGCAGAATCCAGATAACGCGAGATTTCAGGGGCGAAGCATCGCCGACATTGCAAAGGAACTAAAAAAAGATCCGGCCGACGTCGCTTTCGATCTCGAGATGCAAGGGAAGACTGGCCGCGTCCTCGCGATTTATCACATGATGAGCGAACAAGACATCGAGACGGCGCTTAAGTTTCCGTGGACCAGCATTGGCAGCGACGCTGGAACGGCGCTCACGCTTGGTGGGGATGATGCGCTCGGCCTTCCTCATCCGCGCAGTTACGGAAATTTCCCGCGCGTGATCGCTCGTTATGTCCGTGAGACGCACACGCTAACGTTGGAAGATGCCATCCGAAAGATGACCTCGTGGCCAGCCACCCGCATGCGCATCGCCGACCGCGGAATCATTCGCGAAGGGATCTGGGCCGACGCGGTGATTTTCGACTACGACAAAATTCAGGACCGGTCCACCTACGATCAACCCGATGTCACGCCCGACGGGATTGATTTCGTTCTCGTCAACGGCCAAATCGTGATCGACCACGGCAAGCATACCGGCGCTCGCCCCGGCAAAATTCTCTATGGCCCCGGATTCAGCAGATGACAAATCCCATAGCGTCAATGCTTGGAGCGAATCATCAGCGGGTCCGACTCTATCAGTTAAGCCGGTAGCGCGGTGAGCCTCCTCGGAGAGGTAGTCATCCATATCGAGCGCCTTGCGGGTGGCCTCGTCCGTCACCAGACGTGTTTGCCGGGACGTTAAGCCAACTCCGTAGCTGTAAGTGTCCGTGAGTCCGGTGTAGGCAAGGATAGAATAGTTGGGGTCGGCGGCAATGCGTTTTCGAAAGTGCATCCGTGTTCTCCCCCCTGATCACGTGGACGCTTTAGCGGCTGACAAACATGAGGCTTGTGCTGTGCGGCGAACGAGTTCGGTTCGAGAGCAGTGGTATAGCTCCTAGTAGGGCGGCGTTGTTGCCCATCTCGACGCGGCGGACCTGGACCTTCCCCCAATGCGTCCACGAGTACTTGTGAACGTAGGATTCAAGATAAGGGATGATGACTTCCGCGCTCTTCATTACCCCTCCGCCGACCACCTTCCGCGGAGCTTGGAGAGGGAAGGGCACAGACTCAGGAGAACATCGGTCCATCTCGCATGCGCCCGACACAGAGCGGGAAACGCATGTCCCAGGGATTGCCCGGTGTGCGGCCAGCAGCACGTTTCGCCGCCATTTATCCACAGTAAGAGCCGTATGCGTAAACGCGCCCGTACGGATCTGCGCGGGGGGCGATCAGCGATGGTCGTCCCTACCGCGACAGAAATAGCGAAAGCCGTGCTCTTCCTCGCGTCGGACGATTCCTCGTATGTCAACGCGGTGGAGTTGATGGTAGATGGCGGAGCCACAGGCGCGCCGTTTGTAGCGCCCATGATTCAGGACGCATTGAGCCCGCTCGGTAGCCAGGCCAAGGCGGCAAAAGCTCAGGCGGAATGAAGCGCTACTTGGGGACAGTGCGCCAGGCCCTCACTAATGATGATCTTGCTCGTGTTCGATTGGCCCCTTCGGGTTGTCGCGCTCCATCTTCACTCGTTCTTCCGCCGTCAGTTGCGGCAAATGCCGGATGAAGAGCACCAGTTTCCATTCGTCCTGCGATCCATGGGGAGGGGCAAACCAGGGCATCCGTGAGAGACTGCGCAGCGCCACGGAGGATCGGCCAGCCTCTCGTGAGTCGCGTGAGGCGATATCAAGCCGCTGCGACACGAGCAAAGACAGGTAACGAGCGTCTATCGAGAGGGATTATCGGTTGCGGACGAAAACATCAGCAGGAAGTTTGAAACGTGCGCTCAGTTTCCGCACTTGGTCCAGCGTGAGCTTCCGCTGTCTCGCGAGAAACATCGAAACGGCGCTTTCCGATCCGAATTCCGGGATCAGATCGCGCTGGGTGAGGTCCTGTTGTTCGAGGAGAAACCGCACGACCGAAACCGCGTTCGCTGCGGGGATCGGATAGTGCGTTTCCTCGTAGCGCTCGATCAGCAACGTCAGAAGCTCGATCGCCTGCGCTTCGGAGCGAGACGGGTTCTCCAAAGCTGTTAATCGAAAGAGTGCGCTAGTGTACGCCTCCAGTTCCTCATCATTATGGATGACGTGGAGAGCGCCCTTCGCAATCATTTTTGCCGGGTCTGCTAAAAGTGTGCTCATTTTGTTCCAAATCTCCCATCCCAATTCCCGGGATGTCGTATTCCTTGTGCGTCAAAAAGGACCGGATGTAGACGTGACCTTGGGTTCGCCTGTCCTTAGTCGTTTTCGCGTAGTGAACGACTGTGACGAGTCTGTACCGATTCTGCCGAATATTGAAGATCACGTAGCCCTTCACGTTATCGGCGTCTTTGAACGTGCCCCGAGCCTCCGGGAAATTGTGCCATCGAACCTCCTTGACTACAGCTACCCGAGCCCCGATCTCGTTCGCTGCATCCGGATAGTTTCGCATAGCCTCCTTCAGATGCTTGCGCGTCACAATGTGCACGCTCCGATGATACTTCACAATACGTGAAGTCGTCAAGTGAGGGGACAGAGTTGCGAAATGAAGGCTTCGGCGCAAACGGTGACGATATACCCGTCGATCCCGTCTTTCCCGTCAATTGCTTCCGAATTTTCGAGATACCTTGGTCGTAGAGTTCTACGGCCCTTGAGACAAAATCTCTCAGGTTCCATGCCGTTGTACGATCTAGGTGAGTGGAGAGGTGTACGAACCATTGCGCAACAGCAACAAAGCGATGCGCGCCGCGGCCTAGAGAGTTTCGATCCGTTCAGCCAAGCTCAACCGCCGAGTTCAGGTGACTGCGACTAACTCCTGGGGTCCGACTCCCACTGAAAAAGTGGGAAGAGAAGTCGATTATCAGGTACGCGCGCGGCCCGTTTTCGGGATGGACCTGATAGGCTGAAATAACGACACGTTCAGGGGTGCATTCAATAGGTCGATGCAACAGTACCTGATATAGATCTTCCTTCCGAGGTGGTGTCGATGACGCAAGGGAAATACGTAGAACTTTCCGTGGCGCAGCGGAGCGACGTGTGGCGCCGCTGGAAAGCGGGAGAGTCGTTGCATACCATCGGGCGCGCCTTTGACCGGCCGCATACGTCCATTCACCGTCTGTTATCGCATCACGGTGGAATTGTTCCAGCGGTTCGTCGGCGCTCGGGGCTAGCGCTCACAGTGGTGGAGAGAGAGGATATTTCGCGGGGGCTGGCTGCCGGTTCGTCGCTGCGTGATATTGCCAAACGTTTGGAGCGCGCCGCGTCGACGGTGAGCCGGGAGGTCGCACGCCATGGCGGCCGTGCGGAGTATCGCGCCCATGAAGCGGAGCAGCGCGCCTGGGATGCGGCCTTGCGGCCCAAGCGGTGCCTTCTGGCCAGGCATGTGAAGTTGCAGAAGGTGGTTGCGCGTAAACTGGTTCTGGATTGGTCGCCGGAACAGATTTCTGGATGGCTGAAAATCCGGCATGGCGACGACGAGAGCATGCGCGTGTCCCACGAAACGATCTATCGCAGCCTGTTCATTCAAGCCCGCGGAGTGCTGAAGAAAGAGCTGCTGGGGCACCTGCGCTCCAAGCGCCGTATACGTCGCTCGCAGCACTCTCGTATTTTTAAGGACGCGCGCGGCCAAATCGCAGAGGCCATCTCCATCAGGGAAAGACCCGCAGAAATTGAGGATCGCGCCATTCCCGGTCATTGGGAGGGCGATCTCATTGGCGGCACAAAAAACAGTCACATCGCGACGTTGGTGGAACGGCATTCGCGTTTTACTTCCCTGGTCAAGGTGCCGAGCAAAGACACCGCTGCGGTCGTCGCGGCACTGAGCCGGCAAATTCGCAGGCTGCCAACCTCCCTGCGGCGCTCGTTGACCTGGGATCGCGGGCTGGAGATGGCTAAACATAAGACCTTCACGGTGGCCACGAATGTGAAAGTCTACTTCTGTGATCCGCACAGCCCCTGGCAACGAGGAACCAACGAAAAC
>DASXMM010000536.1:0-8317 GCA_036495665.1 Candidatus Acidiferrum sp.
GCATGCCATCGATCTTGGCGCGATGTCCGTTTTTCTTTATTGCTTCCGCGAGCGCGAAGAAATTCTGAAAATCTTCGAGATGTTTTCCGGGCAGCGAATGATGACGAGCTACATCCGCATCGGCGGGATCGCGCTGGAACCACCCGCGGGCTGGCGAGCGGCGGTTGAACGCTTTCTGAAAATGATGCCCAGCCGCATCGACGAATACGAATCGCTGCTAACCGGAAACCGCATCTGGATGGGACGAACGCAGGGCGTCGGCTACATTTCCGCGGAAGACGCGGTGGCGCTCAGTATGACGGGCCCCACGCTCCGCGCGGCTGGCGTGAATTACGACAACCGCAAAATGTTTCCGTATTCGAGCTACGAAGAATTTGAGTTTGACGTTCCAACGCGTACCGATTCCGATTGTTTCGCGCGTTACATGATTCGTGTGGCGGAAATGCGGCAGAGTTTGAAAATCGCTCAGCAGGCAATGGCCAAGATAACGGATAGCGGGCCAATTCGCACCGAAGCGCCCGGCATCATCCCGCCAGCCCGCGAGAAAATGAAGACGGAGATGGAAGCGCTCATCTACCACTTCAAAATTTTTACCGAAGGATTCTCACCGCCGCCTGGAGAGGCATTCGTCACCGTGGAATCGCCGCGCGGCGAATTGGGATGCTTTATCGCCAGCGATGGCTCGCCGAAGCCGCTGCGCGCGCATTTCCGCTCGCCGTCATATATCAATTTGCAGGCTTTGCCGAAGCTCGTGACCGGGCAATTGATTTCGGACGTGGTGGCCTGCATCGGGACGATTGATATTGTCTTGGGAGAAGTGGATCGCTAACCTCATGGAACTTACGCCACAACTTGCCGCGCGTTTCGAAAAGTTGCAGGACGCTTATCCGGTGAAGCGCAGCGCCCTGATTCCCATGTTGATGTACGCGCAGGACGAATATGGATCGGTCAGCGACGAGATGATCGCGGAGATTGCAACGCGGCTGGGATTGAATAACGTACAGGTCGAGGAAACGCTGGCTTACTACTCGATGCTACACCGCAAGCCGATGGGCAAGTTTCACGTGCAGGTTTGCACGAATGTGGCGTGCATGTTGAAAGGCGGCAATGAAATTCTGGACCGCGCCAAAAAGCGGCTGGAAATCGGGCACAAGGAAGTGAGCCAGGACGGTGTTTTCTCGCTGGAAGAGGTGGAGTGCATCGGAGCCTGTACCGGCGCGCCAGCGATGCAGGTGAATTACGACTTCCATGAAAACCTGACGGCGCTCAAGTTCGATCGCATCATCCAGGATTTGGATGGCGGTAGAATTCCCACGCCTGAGCCCGTCACCGCCGGAGCCCTTCACCCGCGGGAACCCGGCGAAACACCGCTCATCAGCAGGCGCTGGGGGATTAAGGATTCGCGCAAGATCGATGTTTACCTGGAGCACGACGGCTACAAGGCGCTCGAAAAGGCGCTGAAGGAAATGACGCCGGAGTCGATCATCGACGAAGTGAAGAAATCCAGCCTGCGCGGACGTGGCGGCGCGGGATTTCCAACCGGCATGAAGTGGTCGTTTGTGCCCAAGGATTCGCCGAAGCCGAAATATTTGATCTGCAATGCCGACGAGTCGGAGCCGGGCACCTGCAAGGATCGCCCGTTGATGGAGATGGATCCCCATCAACTGATCGAAGGCATGGTTATCGCCGGTCGTTCGTTTGGGGCGCACCGCGGCTTTATTTATGTGCGCGGGGAATACCGCTACGTGCTAGACATCATGCAGACCGCGGTCGATGAAGCCTATGCGCAAGGCTATCTGGGCAAAGATATTCTGGGCTCCGGATTTGATTTTGACTTGATCACGCACACTGGCGCCGGCGCCTACGAGTGCGGCGAAGAATCCGCGTTGATGGAATCGCTCGAAGGCAAGCGTGGTTACCCGCGCATCAAGCCTCCCTTCCCTGCTGTGGTCGGCTTGTACGGCTGCCCGACGATCATTAATAACGTCGAGACGCTCAGTTCCGTGCCCGCCATCATTCTGGAGGGCGGCGAAGCATACGCCAAGCGCGGCACGCCAAAGAACGGCGGGACGCGGCTTCTGTGCGTCGCAGGACACATCAACAAGCCGGGGATTTACGAAATTCCGCTCGGGATGAACATGAAGAAGTTCATCTACGAAATGGCCGGTGGTATTCCCGGCGGCAGAAAATTGAAAGCCATTATTCCTGGCGGAAGTTCGTGCCCGATCATGACCGCCGACGAAATCGACATTCCGATGGACTACGACTCCGTCGCTAAAGCCGGTTCGATGCTCGGCTCCGGCGGTATGGTGGTGATGGACGAAACCACCTGCATGGTAGATATGGCACGGCGCATCATGCACTTTTACGCGCACGAATCATGCGGATGGTGCATTCCGTGTCGTGAAGGAACTTCGTGGTTGAAGAAGATGCTGGATCGCTTCCACGCGGGCTACGGACGGGTCGAAGATATCGACATCATGGGCGAACTCTCGAAAAACATGCTGGGCCGCACGTTCTGCCCTCTCGGCGACGCCGCGGCGCTGCCGACCATCAGCATCGTGCAAAAGTGGCGCAACGAATTCGAAGATCATTTGAACGGGCGTTGCGCGTATCAATCCGCGGAAGCACTCATAGGCTCGCGTTAGGAATCCATGGCAGAGACGAAGCTAGTTACGCTGAAGATTAACGACCGCGATGTGCAGGTTCCCCCTGGCACATTGGTGATTGAAGCGACGCGGCGCATCGGAACGGAAGTGCCGTCGTTCTGCTACTACCCCGGGCTGACTCTGCAGGCCGCTTGCCGCATGTGCCTGGTCGAAGTGGAAAAAATGCCGAAGCTGCAGACGGCGTGCACGCTGGTCGCGACCGAAGGCATGGTCGTTCGCACCAACACCGATCAGGTGCGCGGCGCGCGCAAAGCGATGCTGGAATTTTTGCTCACCAATCATCCGCTCGATTGCCCGGTTTGCGACAAGGGCGGCGAGTGCGAGTTGCAGGACATGGTGTTCCGCTACGGCGCGGACACCAGCCGCTTTGTCGAAGAAAAAATTCACCGGCCGGAAGAAAAGTGGTCGGAGCTGGTTTATTACGACGCGCCGCGATGCATTCTTTGCTTTCGCTGCGTACGCGTTTGCGATGAAGGCATGGACGTGAAGGCGCTGGGCGTGGGGATGCGCGGCGCGAACAGTATCATCATTCCGAACCGCGAGGATCATCTCGAGTGCGAAGAGTGCGGGATGTGCATCGACATTTGCCCGGTCGGCGCGCTGACCAGCGGCACGTACCGCTATAAAACGCGGCCGTGGGAGATGACCTATGTCTCGACGGTTTGCACGCATTGTTCGAACGGGTGCAAAACGACGCTGAGTGTGCGCAATCACGAGATCATACGCGCGAATAATCGCGATCTTTCGGGAATCAATGAGGATTTTCTGTGCATCAAGGGCCGCTTTGGGTTTGATTTCACCCGGCACCCGGAGCGCATCAAGCAGCCGATGGTTCGCAAAGGCGACAAGCTTTATCCCGTTTCGTGGGAAGAGGCGGCGCAGACGGCTGCAACGCGCCTTAAACAGATTTACGATGCGGGCGCGAAGGATTCGATTGGATTTATCGGGTCAAACCGCACTTCGAACGAAGAAAACTATTTGTTTCAGCGGCTGGCGCGGGCGACGTTTGGGACGAACAACGTCGACCATCACCGCACCGCGGACTACACCGGGCTCGTTACGGCGCTCGGCGACCGTGCGGGAGATTCCCTCTTGACGATGGAGCAGTTGGCGGATGCAAAAGCGGTTCTGTTGATTGGAGACGATCCGACGAACCAGAATCCCTTGGCCGCGTGGCAGATTCGCAAAGGAATTCGCCATATCGGCGCGAAACTCTTTATCTTGAATGCGCGCGACATCAAACTGCAGCGTAAGGCGACGCAGTTTGTGAAGCTTGGCACGGGCCAGGAAGCGGCGGCGATTCGTTGGATGGCCCACGAAGAAGGGCAGCTGCCTAGCGGACTTGTCGAGCAACTAGTGCAAGTGAAAGCGGCGCTGGATGCCGAGCCGGATGTAGCGATAGTGTTCGGCGCGGAAGTGACAGGCGCTGCGATCGCGCAGCTTGTGGCGTTCGGCTCGAAGCTGCATGGCAAAGTGCGGTACATGGCGCTTGGCGATTACGCGAATTCGCGAGGCGCCGCGGATATGGGTTTGCTGCCGGACCGGCTGCCCGGTTACGCGCATGTGGATGATTCGGCGGCGCGCGAGTCGCTTGAGCGGCTGTGGGGCGCAGTGCTTCCGTCAAAAGCAGGACTGACCGCTCCCGCCATGGTGGATGCGGCGCAAAATGGGAAACTCAAGGCGCTTTATGTTATTGGCGCGAATCCGCTTGCGCATTTTGGCACGCTGGGATTTGGACGCGGGAAGGTCGAGTTGCTGGTCGTTCATGAGATGTTTTTGACGGATACAGCGAAAATTGCGGACATCGTTTTCCCGGCGGCTTCGGCGTACGAAAAAGATGGCTCGGTCACGAATACTTCCGGCGAAATTCAGCTTCTGCATAAAGCCGCCGAAGTGATGGGGCCGCGAAGTGACTTCGATTTGCTGCGTATTCTTTCGCATCAGCTCGAACGACTTGGTCTCGGCAAGGCGTTCCATTACAAAACGCCCGCACACGTGTTCGACGAAATTCGCAAGGCGGTGCCTGGTTACGATGTGCAAGCAGCAGGATTGCTGACCGGCGGCGCGGAGGCTACACACGTTCACGTCGCGAAGAACGGCCATGCGCCTTATGACGTGCCGGTTGGATTGATTCGCTCCGCGCAGGACACGCTTTTCACAAGCGGCACGCTTGGCCGCTTCTGCACCATGATGGAATCTCTTCCGGAGGCAGAAGCGAAGCCGTGATCTCCTTCTTGAGCGCGAACGCCACGATCATCATTTATCTCGTAAAGATTGCGCTTCTGCTTTTCATTGTACTCACCGTCAACGCGTATCTCACTTGGTTCGAACGCAAAGTCGTTGCGCACATGCAATCGCGCTGGGGACCGCATCGCGTCGGGCCGCACGGTTTGCTGCAGCCTTTGGCCGATGGCGCGAAGTTTCTTTTGAAGGAAGATCCCACTCCGGCGGGAGTGGACAAATTTACATATTTTCTTGCGCCGCTGATGGCACTGGCGCTCGCACTCACGTCCATCGCAATTATTCCTTTCGGACCCACGCCGCTGCACATTTTCGGACACGACGTTTCGCTTGGCATCGCCGATTTGAACATCGGGATCCTCGCGCTTTTTGCTATCACCGCGTTAAGCGTTTATGGCGTCGCGTTGGCGGGCTGGTCTTCGAACAGCAAATATCCGCTGCTCGGCGGTCTGCGCAGTTCCGCGCAAATGGTGAGCTACGAACTGGCGCTGACGATGTCCGTTGTCGGAGTGCTTTTGCTCGCGGGCAGCTTCAACTTGCGCGACATTATCAGCGCGCAAGCGCATCATCCTGAGCGCGGCATTTTGGGATGGAATGTCTGGCCGCAGATTCTCGGATTTTTCTGCTTCTTCGTCGCCGCGGTCGCCGAAACGAATCGCGTGCCGTTCGATCTTCCCGAGGCGGAATCCGAGCTGGTCGCCGGCTTTCACACGGAATACGCCAGCTTCAAGTTTGCGATGTTTTTTATCGCTGAATACACGAGCATGATCACGGTGTCGTGCCTTTGCACGATTATGTTTTTCGGGGGATGGCTGTCGCCCTTCCCTGCCAGTTGGACGTTCACGCACTACTTGCCGTCGCTCATTCTGATTCCCACCGGCCTCTGGGTCATCTGGGACGGCATCCGCTACGAAACAATCTTCGGACGCCTCGTTCTGCCGGGCATCGGCACGGCCATCACCGCCCTCGGCGCTGTGCTCATTCTGTTCCCTGCTGTGAACGAATTTGTTCAAGGCCCGTTCTGGCTGCTCGCGAAGATTTTCATCTTCCTGTTCGTGTATGTTTGGATGCGTGGCACGCTTCCGCGTTTCCGCTATGACCAGCTCATGTCGTTTGGCTGGAAGCTGCTGCTTCCTGTTTCCATCGCGAACGTGGTAATCACGGCCTTCGTCATGCTGCTGCGGGGTGCGAAGTGACGCCGCAACTCGCCATTTTCTTCGTGCTGGCCGTGATGGCCGTGCTTGGAGCGTTGAGCCTCATTTTTCAGAAGCATCCGATTCACAGCGCGCTTTCGCTGATCGTGGTGATGATTGCGCTCGCCGGGCTTTATCTGCTGATGGGCTCGGAATTCGTCGCCGCCGTGCAGATCATCGTTTATGGCGGCGCCATCATGGTGCTCTTCGTATTCGTCATCATGTTGCTGAACGCGGGCGAAGAAGAGCGCACCAATGTTTCGAAGCTCGCAGGCATCGCGGGTATTCCCTTGGCGGTTGTGCTGCTGGGATTTCTGGCGGCGGCCATCGCTCATTCGAACGAGAGCGCGCAAGCAGGTTTACAAAGCGGCACGCTGGCCAACACGAAAGAGATTTCCACCATGCTGTTCAAGGATTTTGTTTATCCCTTCGAACTGACTTCTTTCCTCATCCTGGTGGCAATACTTGGCGCGATTGTTCTCGCGCAGCGGGAGAAAAGCTGAATGGTCCCGACAAGCTACTACCTGATTCTCAGCGCGGTTCTGTTTGGCCTCGGCGTCGTGGCTTTCGTTTTCAAGCGCAATGTCATCACGATTTTCATGTCCATCGAATTGATGCTGAACGCCGTGAATCTTGCGTTCGTGGCCTTTAGCCAGGCGCGGCACCAATCGGACGGCCAGGTGTTCGTCCTGTTCGTAATTGTTGTGGCGGCTGCCGAAGCGGCGGTTGGCCTCGGGATCATCATTCTTACGGCGCGTAACCGCCAATCGCTCAACGTCGAGCGCGTGGATTTGCTCAAACTCTAATGCCCATACTCGATCATCTGTGGATTATTCCGCTGCTGCCGCTGCTCGGCTCGGCCATCAACGGCCTGCTGGGCAGCAAGTGGAAGAACAATCTCGTCAATAGTGTGGCGCTTGGTGCGACGGGTTTATCGTGTGCAGTCGCGCTCGAAGCCGTTCGCGAATTTGTCTCTGCTCCCAACAACCAGGCTCTCGTTCACAATCACTACTTCAATTGGATTTCGGCAGGCTCGTTCACCGCAGGCTTCGATCTCCAGATGGACCAGCTCACCGTCGTCATGCTTCTCGTCGTCACCGGCGTCGGCTTTCTCATCCACATCTACTCCACCGGCTACATGGCGCACGAGGGCGGCTACTATCGCTTCTTTTCTTACCTCAACCTGTTCATGTTTTTCATGCTTATCCTGGTCCTGGCCGCGAACTACGTGTTGCTCTTCGTCGGATGGGAAGGCGTCGGCCTCTGCAGCTACTTGCTGATCGGTTTTTATTTCCTCAGAAAATCGGCGGCGGACGCGGGCAAAAAAGCATTCATCGTCAATCGTATTGGCGACTTCGGCTTCATGTTGGGAATGTTCCTGCTCTTCCGCACGTTCGGGTCCCTGGATTTTACGACCGTGTTCGCTGCCGCTTCGAATCCCGCATGGGGGCACGAGGGCTGGGGACAGTTTGGCACACTCACGATTGCCTGCTTGCTTCTCTTCATGGGCGCCACTGGAAAATCGGCGCAGCTTCCCTTATATGTCTGGCTGCCGGACGCAATGGAAGGCCCCACGCCGGTAAGCGCATTGATTCATGCCGCGACGATGGTCACTGCGGGCGTCTACGTGGTCGCCCGCTCGCACATTCTCTTCACGCATTCCGAGACTGCCATGGTCGTTGTTGCCGTGGTTGGCTGCGCCACAGCGTTCTTCGCCGCCACCATCGGCCTCGTCCAAACCGACATCAAAAAAGTTCTCGCCTACTCCACCGTCAGCCAACTCGGCTACATGTTCCTCGGCTGCGGCGTCGGCGCATTCTCCGCCGGCATCTTTCACCTAATGACCCACGCCTTCTTCAAAGCGCTTCTGTTCCTCGCCGCCGGCTCGGTCATTCACGCCATGGGCGGCGAGCAGGACACGCGCCACATGGGCGGCCTCAGCAAAAAAATCAAATACACCTACTGGACCATGCTGATCGCCACGCTCGCCATCGCCGGCTTTCCGCCGCTGGCCGCCTTTTTCAGTAAAGACGCCATCCTCTTGAGCGCGTTTCAAATCAAAGGCGGCCACCCGCTCTACGCCATCGGCCTGCTCACCGCGCTGCTCACTTCGTTCTATATGTTCCGGCTGATCTTCCTAACGTTCCACGGCAAGCAACGCTACGACGAACATCACGTCCACGTGCACGAATCTCCGTGGAGCATGCTCGGCCC
>DASXMM010000537.1:0-8052 GCA_036495665.1 Candidatus Acidiferrum sp.
CGGAATTTGATCCTCAGCAAATTTCACGGCACGAGTGGTGGCTGTGGTTTTCCGCGTTGTTCGTCACCTTGTTGTCCGGCGTTGCGTTTCTGCTTTCGTCGATCCATTCGTTTTTTCGCCACGCGGATTATTTCTACGAGATTCGCTCCGATCAGGCGCGGTGGGCGACGCTCTGTCTGGTGCTCCTGTTTAACGGCTGGCTGGTTTACCGGCAGTGGTCTTTCCGGCGTGTGCGCAGGCGGATGACGGGGGCGCCGATCGATTCACAGGTTTTGCCGCAGGCCGTTTCGGATGGGGCGGGGTTTGATCCGGTGACCGGCTTAAACACGCGGACTTCTCTCGAGCAGCATTTGGGGAAGGAAGTGGCGCGGGCGCGGCGGCAGAACACCGCCTTGAGTCTGGCCACTGTGCACATCGATGAGTTGGCTCATCTGACGTCGCGGTATGGCAAACCGGCGGTTGATAACGCGTTGAAGGAGCTTGCGCGGCGCTTGAAAAAGGCGAGCCGCGGGTCGGATGTTGCGGCGCGGATTGGTGAGGATGATTTTTTGCTTTTGCTGCCGGAGTGCGGCGTGAACGAGGTTAAGCAGGTTTTGAACCGGCTCGGCGCGGTTGAGGTGAGCGCTTCGGGGGAGCGGATTCCGCTTAATTTTACGACCGGGTGGGTGGATTACCAGGCAGGGGATTTACCCGCGGATTTGTTGAAGCGAGCCGCGGATTTGCTTCATCTTTACGATACGGCGGCGCACGAGAGTTTTTCGACCACGGTTGCGCCTCACTGACTTTGATTCCCATCGACATGCTTTCCTGAAGAGCGCCCTTCGATCGAGGGACGGCCGCGTTAACACTCTGATGATTTTTTGCGTCTTGGATCTCAGTTCGTCCAATTAGCGAGGGTGCTATGGGATTGCGTTCTACAGTGACGGCTGGGATTTCGTTTGTGGCGGTGATTCTGGGTTTGGCGTGTTTGCCGTTGCTTTCGCGTTCGGGAAACGAGGCGGCGGGGTGGCCCTCGGGGACTGGGACGGTGACGGAGATTGCCGCTATGCATATTGCGCGAGCCAGTCATAGTTCGGCTTTGTTGCCGAACGGGACTGTGTTGATTGCCGGGGGATTTGCGGGGAGCGGCGGGGAGTACCGTCCTTATGCCAGCGCGGAGCTGTTTGATCCAGGCACGGGTACATTTCAGGCGGTGGCGAACATGTCGGTCGGGCGGTCGGGGCATACGGCTTCGCTTTTGAAGAATGGCAAGGTTTTGATCGTTGGCGGTTGGACTGGGATGAATGATCTTCGCGCGTCGGCAGAAATTTACGATCCGGCGACGGGCTCGTTCACGCTAACGGGAAACCTCGTGGTGGGACGAGCTGGCAATACGGCGACTGTTTTGGCGGATGGGCGCGTTTTGATTGCGGGCGGCGAGGATCGGCAGGAAAACGCAATGGCGAGTGCGGAGATTTACGATCCGGCGACGGGGAAATTCGCTTTGACTGGCAGCATGATTGAGCCGCGCGGGTCGCATACGGCGACGGCACTGAAGGATGGGAGAGTTTTGATCGTGGGCGGTGGCTCGGGGCATTATCCTTCGCAGACGATTTACCGGTCGGCGGAGATTTTCGATCCGGCCACGCGCAAGTTTACTTTGACCGGCGAGACGAGCGTGGGGCGCCACAAACACGCGGCGATTCTGCTGCGCAGCGGGAAAGTGCTCGTTGTGGGCGGTTCGGATAATCGCGATTGGCATGGCGAATACGCCAGCGCTGAAATTTATGATCCGGCTTCGGGCACATTCAGCGCAACCGGACCGATGAGTACTCCGCGGTTCAAATTGCCCGAGGCCGTGACGCTGCTTCCCAACGGGAGAGTTCTAGTTGCGGGCGGCGGGGTTTTCGCAGAACTGTATGACGAGACAACCGGCACCTTCACCAGAGTTCCGGGGTCGCTCGGAGCCGCGCGGTTCTTTGCGTCAGCGACTCTTCTGCCGGGAGGCAAGGCGTTGATTAGCGGAGGCTACGCCGAAAGCGGTAGCGGACTCCCCGCTACGCCTGCGGCGTGGTTGTATCAACCCTGAAGGAAGTCTAATTCGTCCCGAGCCCTGAGCGGTGCCCTTTGATACTCAGGATAAAACCTTCGTGCTTCGGGGCAAGCAAGCCCTGCCCTACAAGATCTCCGAGGTCCGACTGTCCCCTGCCTCTGTCCTCTTCCTGAACCATCCGCGTTGCGAATTTTCTTCGTGGAAACGGCCGTTCAACCTAGAATTCGGTTGGAATGAAAGCGAGTCAAATACGGCTCGCGCGGTTCAGGAGCGGCCATGAAAGCTGCGAAGGCGGGAAAGTCTGCGAAGGAGCAGAAGTCTGCGAAGTTGGGGAAGACTCCAAAAACAGAAACGACTGCAAAGGCGGGGAAGAGTCCGTGCGTTCTTGTGATTGATGTGGGCGGGACGAATGTGAAGCTTTTGGCTACGGGGGAGAAAGAGGCGCGGAAGCATCCGTCCGGGCGGACGATGACGCCGCAAAAGATGGTGGAGCTGGTGAAGAAGGCGGCGAGCGATTGGAAGTACGACTGTATCTCGCTTGGGTATCCGGGGCCGATTATTAATGGGCATCCTTTGCGGGAGCCGCACAACCTGGGGCGCGGGTGGGTTGTATTTAATTTTCAGAAGGCGTTTGGATGTCCGGTGAAAATTTTGAACGACGCGGCGATGCAGGCAGTGGGGAGTTATAAGGGGCGGCGGATGTTGTTTCTGGGACTGGGGACGGGGCTTGGCTCCGCGATGATCGTGGACGGAATCTTGCAGCCGATGGAACTGGCGCACCTGGGTTATAAAAATGGGAAAAGTTACGAGGATTATCTCGGGTTGCGCGGGCTGGAGCGAATGGGGAAGAAGAAGTGGCGGCGATGTGTGGCCAAGGTGACGAGGAAGTTGAAGACGGCGCTGGATGCGGATTACGTGGTGCTGGGCGGGGGGAATTCCAAGCTGTTGAAAGAGGTGCCTTCCGGCGCGGAGCTTGGTAATAACGAGAATGCGTTTCTGGGTGGGTTTCGGATGTGGGGAAAAGATTCGGTGGCGAACCCTTTCTGATTACGGCTAACCCTTTCTGACTATTTTGTTCTTCCTCTAACGAAAAAACGGTGCGCCTCCCGCTGGCGCGGGCAAGCGGAGGCGGACCCTACCAATCTCAGCTTTCCGCTTGTATATTGCACGCGCACATTGAGGAGGCTTTGTCATGGAACTCTGGTCACGGCGGAAATTTTTTCTTGCGTCGCTTGCGAGCAGTTTTGCCGCGGGCGCGGCGAAAGCGCTTGGGCGCACACCTTCTTTGGATGCCGGTGCACTGACTGCAGGTCCAGAAGGGGGGACGCGGCCGATTATTATTTCCAGTGCGAACGGCCTGCACGCGCTGGACAAGGGGATGGACATTCTTAAGAAGGGCGGCGACACGCTGGATGCGGTCATTGCGGCGGTGACCGTTGTTGAGGACGATCCGAACGATGATTCGGTGGGTTATGGCGGGTTGCCCAACGAAGAGGGCGAGGTGGAGCTGGATGCTTCCTGTATGCACGGGCCTACGCATCGGGCTGGATCGGTTGCGGGTGTGCGGCGGATCAAGAATGTGGCGCGGTTGGCAAAGACCGTGATGGAGAAAACGAATCACGTGATGATGGTGGGCGAAGGAGCGCATCGGTTCGCCGTGGCGGAAGGTTTTGAGGACATGAATTTGTTGACGGAGCACTCGCGGAAGATTTGGCTGGCGTGGAAGGCTTCGTCTTCCGTGAACTGGAGGCCGGGGATTGATAGTCCTGAGTGGAAGGAAAAGATAGCGGCGATCTTTGACGGCGACGAGAAGCAAATCGCTTATGCGGAGCGCGTGATTGCGCATCCGCCAACCGGGACGATTCCTTGCATGGCAATAAATGAGAAGGGGGATATTTCGGCGACGACGACTACTTCAGGGCTGTCATGGAAAATTCCTGGGCGCGTAGGAGATTCGCCGATTATTGGGGCGGGATGTTTTGTCGATAATGAAGTGGGCGCGGCGGGCTCTACCGGGAAGGGCGAGGAGAACATCAAGATTGCGGGCGGGCACACGATTGTGGAGATGATGCGGCGGGGGAAGTCGCCCGAGGAGGCTTGCCTGGAGGCTCTGGGGCGGATCGCACGGAATTACAACAACGACAAGAAAAAACTGTCGACGTTTCACATTTTCTTTTATGCGTTGAACAAGGATGGAGTGCACGGGGCCGCTTCGCTTTGGCGCAATCATTATTCGGAGCCGGAGCATTCGGTTTACGCAGTGCACGATGGGACGCAGGCGCGGCTTATGCAGTGCAAGCCGTTTTTCGACGAAATTAATACGAACGGATAAAATCGGTTCATGGACCAGGCAAACATTTTAATTATTGGCGGTGGTGTGGTCGGGTGCGCGATTGCGCGGGCGGCTTCAACGCGATGGGAGGGCGTATTTCTTGTCGAGCAGAATCCGAAATTGGGGATGGCGACGAGTTCGCGGAACAGCGGCGTGATTCATTCGGGGATTTATTATCCGAAGAATTCGCTGAAGGCGCGGCATTGTGTCGAGGGCAACCGGCTGACGTACGAATTCTGCAAGAAGCACAATGTGCCGTTCCGGCATACGGGGAAATTGGTGGTGGCGGCGAACGAGCATGAAGAGGAAGAGTTGGCGGCGCTGAAAAAGAAAGGCGAGGACAACGGTGTTGAGGGATTGCGGTTGATCGATGCGGCGGAGATTCGCAAGCGCGAGCCGCACATTCGGGGGACGGCGGCGATTGAAGTGCCTTCGACGGGGATTGTCTCGGCGGAAGAGTTGGTGCATGCCTTTGCGCGCGTGGCGGCGGGGCAAGGGGCGGAGATTGTGACGCGGGCGCGGGTTGTTTCGCTGGAGCCGGGGAAGGGGACGATACGCGTTGGCTTGCGCATCGGGGATGAAGACGATGTGCAGGATGAGACGATTGAGGCGCGTTGCGTGATCAATGCGGCGGGGCTTTATGCGGATGAAGTGGCGGCTTTGCTGGGAAATAATTCGTGGAAGATTTATCCGGTGCGCGGGGAGTATTGCGAAATTCGCGGTGCACGGGCTTCGTTGATCAACGATCTTGTTTATCCGTTGCCGCATGCGCATGGGTTGAGTTTGGGCGTGCATTTTACGAAGACGCTTTGGGGGACGGTTTTGGTCGGGCCTACGGCGACGTATGTGGACGGGAAGGATAATTACGAGCGGGGGCGTTTGGCGATTGCGGATTTCGCGGAGAGTGCGAAGACGCTTTTGCCGGAGATTGAGGAGAGGGATCTGCAACTCGGGTATTCGGGATTGCGGCCGAAGTTGGTGCCGCCAGAGGGGAAGGGCATCGCGGATTTTGTGATTATGCGGGATCCCGCTGTGGCGCAGGCGGTTCAGCTGGTGGGGATTGAGTCGCCGGGATTGACAGCGGCGATTTCGATTGCAGAGCAGGTAGCGGGGTTGGTTAGGGAGATCTTGAATTGAGGCGTTGGCGGTTTCGGTCTTGCCAACGTGGGGCGCAGCAAGCTGCGCCACTACAAATTCAAGGCAGTCCAGTTAGTTCACGATTTATTCGACGATGATGCGGAGGAATTTTTTCTTTCCGAGCCGCACTTCGCATGAAGCGGGCTTCAGCAAGTCGATCCTGGATGTCGGGTCCTTGACTGCGACCCCATCTATCTCAAATCCTCCCTGTTTCATTAGACGCTCGGCTTCGGAAGCTGAGGGCGCTTCACCGAGATACGCGAGCAGTTTCGACCATTTTTCCGGCCCCTTCGGTAGATCTGTAACCATGTGGCTACCACCGCCCGTGGCTGTTTTCCATCTGATCGAATAACCCATCGGCATTCGTTTCAGCGTGATTTCTTTCATCTCTGCCGGGGCCTGGCGGTCGCGGAAGACGCGCTGGAAGTTTTCGGCTGCTTTGCGCGCGGCTTCTTTGCCGTGGAAATCACGAACTATAAGTTCCGCGAGCTCCATCTTGATGTCCATCGGGTGCCTCTTCCCGCCCTTGACTTGTATCAGCAATGCGCCGATCTCCTCCGGTGAGCGGTCTGTGAGCATATCCCAGTAGACCCACATGAGATTATCCGAGAACGACATGAGTTTTCCGAACATTACGTCGGGCGACTCGGTGATGCCGATGTAGTTGCCGAGGCTCTTGGACATTTTGCGCTGGCCGTCGAGGCCGACCAGGATCGGCAGGGTCACGGCGACTTCCCCAGCGAGGCCGTAGGCGCGCTGGATGTCGCGATGGACGAGCAGATTGAATTTTTGCTCGGTGGCGCCGATTTCGACGTCGGACTTGAGGGCCACAGCGTCGTAGGCGGTGAGCAGCGGGTAGAGGAGTTCGTGGACGGAGATGGGCTGGCTGTTTTGCAGGCGCGAGCGGAAGTCTTCGCGTTCGAGCATGCGGGCAAGACTATAGTGGCCGCAGATGCGGACGACTTCCTGGCTCGAGAGCTTGTCGAGCCATTCGGAGTTGTAGCGCACTTCCGTTTTGTCTTTGTCCAGCAGCTTGAAAACTTGGGCGAGGTAGGTTTTGGCGTTGGCGTCGACTTCTTCGCGGGAGAGAGGGGGGCGCGTTTCGGAGCGGCCGGTGGGGTCACCAATCATGGCGGAGAAATCGCCGATGAGGAAGATGGCGGTGTGGCCGAGGTCCTGGAAGTGTTTTAGTTTGCGGAGAACGACCGTGTGGCCGAGGTGGATGTCGGGGGCGGTGGGGTCGACGCCAAGGTAGGCGCGGAGCGGAGTGTTGGTTTGAAAGGATTTTTCGAGTTTTGCGCGCAGCTCGGCTTCGGGGATGATTTCGGCTGTGCCTTTTTTCAGGTAGGCGAGTTGTTCCTCGACGGGCTTGAAAGTTGTTTGCGTCATTTTAATTTGCGTTTTTGGGGTTGTGGCGTCGTTCGAATTGTACTGGCGCGGGCGGCGCTGGCGAAAGGCGTTTGCGCCCGTTGGCGGCGAGAACCCTTGGGGGCCGAGAGATTCGGCCCCGAGAGGTTACTACAGGGCTTGATTTACCGACCGGTGGTATCACTTGGTATCCAGTACGCGGCGGCCTTGAATTTTGTAACGGCCTTCGAGCACGATTCGAACGGCTTGGGAATAAATTTTGTGCTCCTCCTGAAGGATTCGAGCGGAGAGGGTGTCTTCGGTGTCGTCGTCTTTCACCGGGACGACCGATTGGAGGACGATGGGGCCGGCGTCGAGATTCTCGTCGACGAAATGCACGGTGCAGCCGGCGAATTTTACGCCGTATTCGAGGGCTTGGCGTTGGGATTCCAAGCCGGGGAACGAGGGGAGGAGGGAGGGGTGGATGTTCAGGATGCGATTCGGGAAGCTCGCTACGAAAAACGGCGAGAGCAGGCGCATGTAGCCGGCCAGGCAGACCAGGTCGACTTTGTGTTCGTTCAGGACGGCGACGACTTGGCGGTCGTAGGTTTCGCGCTCTAGACCCTTTGAGGGGATGGCTAAGGCAGGGATTTGGCGGGATTTGGCACGTTCGAGGCCGGGGGCGTTCTCGCGATTGCTGACGACGATGGCGATTTCGGCGTTGGGGATGCGGCTCGAGGCGAGGCTATCCGCCAGAGCTTCGAAATTGGAGCCGCGGCCGCTTAACAGCACGCCTATACGCTTGGTCATAAACGAAAAACGTTAGCATAGTCGGGGGCGGGGGTAAAACTTCGTGCTACGGAAAAAAAGAAGAGAAAAACATTACACAGAGTGCGCCGAGGACGCAGAGGGCACGGAGAAATTTTTGAGTGGGTTATTGCGTTATCGCGCTAGAATGCCGGGGCTGATGAGAGACCACTCCAACGGGAAAAGAAAAACGATGAACCATCTAACGAAACAAATTCTTGGAAAATCTAGGCGCGCGCTGGTCTTTTCAACGTTTGGCTGTTTGCTTGTGGCGACAGCCGGGGCGCAGGCGCCGGCACCCGCCGCGAAACCGCAAAGCGGTTCGCATGATCCGGCGGAGCCGCCCACAAATGCGCCGCATCCGAAGAGTTTGGCGCGGCCGGCTGGACGCGTGGCG